>DAHVAF010000077.1 GCA_027314765.1 Clostridia bacterium
CGGCCGGCGCATGTCCAGCAGCGCCCGCAGGATGGCCTCCTGTTGCGCCTCGATCCTGCGCAGCGCCGCCTCCACGTCGGCCAAGGTGCGGGTCAAGCCGTCAAGGCGCCAGCCCATGGCCTCCTCGGGGGTGACGCCTGCACGGCCTGGCCGCGGGCGCTCTTGCATCATCCTGGCAAGGTCAGCGCCGAGAAGTAGGCGCCCAAGGTGCGGGCCGCCCGCATGTCCGTCCCCGTCACCTCCATCGCGCTCAGGTCTCGGAGGGCGTCGGCCGATGCCATGCGGGCCATCGCGACCACCATGGCCAGGCGGCCCGTGTACGCGCGCATCTTCGCGGAGGGCCCATCCCACCAGTCCGGGCCGGGCAGCCCCAGCGCCGCGAAGTAGGTGGCCTCCGCTGCAGCCCACTCGGCGCGGGCGTCGGGAGATAGGCCGATGCGGTGCGGCTTCGACGTGAACTCCGGCGTGCCCCACAGGCGCACGAACAGCTCATCCACCATGCGGCGCAGGTCCGCCGGCACCGCGCCTTCGGGCGTGCGTGGCCGGTCCTCGTCCGGCCAACAAAGCAGCCAGCGGTCAAGAAAGCCATCGTCGCCGGCTGCATGCCCGCGCGTGGTGCTGGTCAGCATCGCCAGGCGGTCAGGTTTAGGGTTATGTAGACCAGTCCGGCAGGAAGCTCAAAGCAGCAGCGGCGCGGGCTTTCCGCGCCGCGCCACTACCTTGGAAAGGTCGGGCCCTGTAAATTCTGCGGGTGCAGGTGGCGACGCTGGCGCCGGTGCCGGGGTGACGCGCATGCAGCGCGTCCGCGAAAGCGAGCAACTCGTTGCGATCCTCCAGCCCGTCGAGCGCTTCCTGAGCGTCCCGCTTGTGGGGGAGGAGTGCTTGCCCCCGTCGCGGCGCGCGCCTCAGGGGCCCGGCGGCGGCGGCGCGCTCATCGCGTTCAGGCCGGCGCTGAAGGCCGACAGGGCCGCCGGGGGCTGGTTCAGGGCGTAGTCCAGGGCGCCCTGGTTGGCGTCCCACCAGACGGCGTAGCGGATGGCGGGGTAGTTGGGCAGCGAGGCGAACATGTTCTGGATCCACGCCGCCTTGTTGCCGCCCTGGTCGTTGCTGGCGAACTCGGTGATCAGCAGGGGCTTGGTCGGGTAGAGCTGCTGGTCGCGCGCATATGTGGCGGCGAAGGCCTGGTTGAACGAGGTCCAGGTGCTGCCGGGCTGGCCCGTGCCCAGGTTGTAGGCGGTGAGGCCGACCCAGTCCACGTATGCGTCGCCGGGGTAGTAGAGGGCGGCGCTGTTCCAGCGGTAGGGCGGGAGGTTTTTGTTGTTCGGGTTCCAGACCCACACGGCGTTGGTGGCGCCGGCGTTCTGGAAGATGCCGTAGATGTGCCGCCACTCGGCGATGTAGATGTCGGTGTCCTTGCCCCACTGGAAGGCGCTCCAGGGATCCCAGTCGCCGTTCATCTCGTTGTCGAGGCGCAGGAAGAAGGGCAGGCCCGAGGCGGCGGCGGCCTGGGCGAACTGGGTCAGGTAGGCGTCGTCCTTGCCGTTCAGGATTTGGACGGCGCTGGAGATGCCGTGCGTATAGGGGGTCGCGCGGCCGGCGTTCGTGCCCGGCGCCCAGGACTGCAGCGTGAGCTCCACGATCTGGCCGGCCGCGGCCGCCCGCTGGATCAGGGCCGCGGGGAACGGCTGGCCGAAGCCCACATACACCATGACGACCTTGACGGGGTGGCCGATGGCAGCCTCCGCGTTCTGAACGGGCTGCAGGTTGCCGGGATGCTGCACGTTGAGCGTGGGCTCGTAAAGGCCCCACTGCAGGGGCGTGCCCTGCGCCGGCTGCAGGGGCGGCGTGCGCGCGCCCGTGTGCGGGATGGCGAAGGCGTTGGCGCCGACGACGGGGGTGGGCAGGATGGAATAAAAGAGCGCCTGCGCCGTGGTGAAGGCCGAGGCGAACGCCGCGGGCGTGGCGTTCACCATCACCGTCATCACCTGCGTCGGTGAGAGGATCTCGTCCCACTCGGCGTACTGGCGCATGTCGGGCTGCATGAGGACCATGGCCGGGCGCAGCCACTGGCGAAACCACGTGTTGCCGCTCTGCGTGCTGGCCTGCAGCTGGATCCCGTTCCACTGCTCGTCGACGGAGCGGTTGCTGTATGCGATGTACGTCTCCGCCGCCTGCTGGCTGGTCACGGGCTGCATGTAGACGCGGATCGAGGCGTCGGTCGTATTCCAGCGGGCGACATCCGGCAGGAGGCTCCCGTCGAAGACCCAGCCGGCCGGGGCCGTGAGCGCGTATCCATCCGGCAGGTCGATGAAGGCGCCGCCGCTGGCGGCGTGCGCGCCGACTCCCACGCTCCCCACGATCAGGAACGCAATGATGGCCGTCGCGACGGCAACTCGCACGGCTCGACCTCCGAGCATCAGGTTAGCATGGCGGCCGCGTGCGGGAGAACCGCCGATGATTGCAGAATTGCGACATTTGCTACCACCGGCGGCTGCGATGGGCCTCACCTCTCTGATATCGATTCGCGGGCGGCCGCCAACAAGCGACGGTGGGGCGGGGTCGGGCGCCGCCGCCAGGGCGCGCGCCGCAAGGGAACGTTCATCGCCGCGACGGACGTCGCGGCACGAATTGGGGGTTCGGCGATGGTTCGAGTCGGCGTGATCGGCGCCGGACGCTGGGCGGCTGCCGCGCACCTGCCCGGGTGGGTGCGCTCGCCGCTCTGCCGTGTCGTGGCGATCTGCGACCTTCATCGCGACCTGGCGGAGCGCCGGGCGGAGGAGTTCGGGGTGGCGGAGGTCACGACCGACCACCGCGACCTGCTGGGGCGGGGCGACATCGACGTCATCGACGTCTGCACGCGCGATGACCACGACCCGCTTGTCTTCGCGGCGCTGGAGGCCGGCAAGCACGTGCTCTGCGAGAAGCCCGTCGCGCACCGGGCGGTGGACGTCTGGCGGGCGGCGGCGATCGCGCGGCGCGCGGGGTTGAAGACCAAGGTCGGGCTGACCTTCCGCTACGCGCCCGCCATGCGGTACATGCTGGCGCTCGTGCAGGAGGGCTATGTGGGGCGGCCGTTCATCTTCAATGGCTTTGAGCAGAACAGCCAGTGGCTGGACCCCGACGTGCCGGCCGACAAGCGGATCCACCGCGTGCCGCCGGCGGCGGGGGACGATCCGGTCGGCGGGCGGTCGCCACGGCGTGAGGACATCGCCGTGCACTCGCTGGAAGGTTACGGGGCGCCGATCATCGACATCGGGCTGATGCTGGTGGGGGCGCGGTTGGATTCGGTGGTGGGCGCGCTGAAGAACTTCGTGCCGGAGCGGCGGCGGACCAACCTCGACAGTGGGCGCGAGCCGATCAACATGGACGATGGCGACATCTTCCTCGGCGAGTTCGAGAACGGGGCGCTGGGGTCGATCCAGAGCAGCTTTGTGACGGTCGGCAACTACCCGGGCATCGAAGCTCGCATCTACGGGGAGCGCGGGGCGCTGATCTGCCGGCTGGTCGAGGAGTTCGGGGAGTGCCAGACGCTGCACGCGGCCAAGCCCGATGCGGTCGAGTTCCGGCGGCTGGAGATCCCGGCGCGCCACTTCCCGCCGGGGTACCGGCCGGGCGAGCCGTGGTCGTCGCTCTTCTACGCCAACCTGGTGCACGACTTCGCGCAGGAGATCGAGGCGGGGCCTGGGAGCAAGAACGAGGGCGACTTCGCGCAGAGCGCGCGGGTGCAGGAGATCATCAACGCGGTCGAGGCGTCGCACCGGGGCCGGGCCTGGGTGGACGTGGCGAAGGACCCCGAGGCGTGAGCGGCGGCGGGCGGGGCGGGGACGCCCCGAGCGGAGCGAGCGGCGAGGCGGGCGGGGCGGGGACCGCTGCGGGCGGCGGTGCCAGCCGAAGGGCGGGAAGCGGTGCGAGGGCCAAGGTGGGCCAAGCGGCGCGCCGCATGACCGGCCGAACGGCAGGCGGCGCAACCCCCGCTGCGACGGGCGGCACGGCGCCGGGAACCGGGCATGGTATTTCGGACGGCACGACCGACGGTATGGCGGACGGGCCGTTCGCGCACCTCGGCGCTGGCGCCGTCCGGCGCGGGCAGGCAGGGCCGGTCCGGAGCGAGGGTCGGGTCCGCGACCCACTGCGCGACGCTGGTCCCTTCGATCCGCAGGCCTGCGTGCGCGCCTTCCACGGGCGGTACGGGGTCGCGGTCCCCGCGGCGCCGGTTCTGCCGGGCGCGGTCACGGCGGCCATGCGCCTCCGGCTGATCCGCGAGGAGACGCGAGAGCTGGAGGACGGTCTGGCGACAGGCGACCTCATCGAGGTGGCGGACGCGATCGCCGACCTTCTCTACGTCGCGTACGGGACGGCGGTGGCGTGCGGGATCGACATCGGGCCCATCTTCGCCGAGGTGCATCGCAGCAACATGACCAAGGACGCTGGCGCGCAACCCGGGGCGGACGGCAAGGTCGTGAAGGGCGCCCAGTTCCAGCCCCCGGTCCTTGGGCCGCTGCTGCGGGCCCAGGGCTGGCGGCCGGACGGGGGCGCCGCCACCGGGCCGGGCGAGGAGGTGCCGGCGGCGCGACGGGTGCGCGCCGCGGGTTGGGCGGATTGAGCCGCGCACGCTGGGGCCCCGGGCGGCGTGGCGAACGGCCATTGTAAAGCGGCGACCGGAAACCGGAGGACTGTGGCATGAGCACGACTTGGTTGGCGGATCAGGTGAACTGGCGGGAGGTGTGGATCGGGGCCGGCGCGGCCTCCGGGAGCGCGGCGCTCACGGTGGGCAGCGTGGGCTCTGGGCGTCCCGTGGCCCTGGTGGCGGCCGGCGTCCACGGCGACGAGGGGCCGTGGGGCGCGTGGGCGATCCGCCGCCTGCTGGAGCGCCTGCCGGCGCGCTGGCTCGCCGGAAGCCTGCGGCTGCTGCCCGTGGCCAACCCGCTGGCCATGGCCGCGGACGCACGTTGCGCGCCGCTGGACGGGCTCGACCTCAACCGGAGCTTCCCGGGCCGCGAGGACGGGAGCCATACGGAGATGCTGGCGGCCGCGATCGTCCGCGAGGCGCTTGCCGGGGTCGACGCCGTCATCGACCTCCACGGCGGCGGGAGCTGGTGCATCAACGCCTTCTGCCACGACTTCCGCGGCGGCCACGACTTGACCCAGGCGATCGCCGCGCCGTTCACGGTCGACGCCGATGGCCGCGGCATGGGTCCGGTCAGCCTGACCACCCACGCGCGAACCCAGGGGGCGCGGGTGACCGCCGTGGAGATGGGCGGCCGGGGCTCGACCGAGGCACAGTGGGCCGACCGTATCGCCGACGGCCTGCTGCGCGCCCTGGCGGTGGTTGGCGTGGTGGCGCCGGACCGGGCGCCGGCCCCGGGGGGCAGCAGCGTCCCCGTCGGGCCGACGCGGGTGCTCCGGCCACGGACTGGCGGCGTGTTTCTGCCCGATCTTCGCGAGGACGCCATTGGCACGATCGTGCGCGGCGGGACGCAGCTCGGCCGGCTGGTCCACCCGGGCACCTTCGCCGTGGTGGAGACCTTCGTGGCGCCGTTCGCCCAGACGGCTCTCCTGCTGCTGCGGCCCACCGTGGCGGCGCTCGCGGCCGGGGACATGACGTACGTGGTGGCTGAGCCTGCCGGGTGACGGCCCCGGCCCGCACGGCGGCGTGCCGGCTGGATCGAGCGGGAGAAGAGAGGCCCAGGATGCGAAGCGGGCCAGGCAGTCGGGCGGAACCGGGCACGGGGCGGGAGGGCATCGTGGAGAAGCTCGTGCGCGAGCGCATCCCCGATCTGGTTGCCGCGAGCGGGCAGGATGCGCGCTTTCGGCGCGCCGAGCCGGCTGAGATGGTGCCGCTTCTCCTCGACAAGGTGCGCGAGGAGCTCGACGAGCTGGCGGCGGTTGGAGGCGCCACCGTTGAGGAGCTCGCCGATGGGCTCGAGGCCGTGCGTGCCCTGGCCGGCGAGGTGGGCCTGGCATGGGCGGACGTTGAGGCGTATCGCCTGAGGAAGCTCGCGGAGCGCGGGGGCTTCACGCTTGGCTGGGTCATGCGGCTGTAAGGCTACGCCTGCGGGCCGCGCCGGGCAACGCCTCAGGCGCTACAATGCAGTTAAGCAGAAGCGAGGGAAGAGGGGGCCGTGGTGGCGGCCGGGGACACGCTGGCGGTCGGTGACGAGGTCTGGGCGCGCCTCCGCGACGCGGGTATGCGCGTGACGCCGCTGCGCCGGCGCCTTGTGGCCCTGTTCGCCGGACTCGGCAGGTGGATGACGCCCCGCGAGCTCCATCAGGCGGCCGAGGACGCTGGCCTGCGGCCGGGTCTGGCGACCGTGTACCGCCTGATCGACGCGCTGGCCGCCGCCGGGCTCTGCCGCGCCTTCCCCCAGGCCGACCGCAGCATCCGCTACGTGTACTGCCCGCCCGGCCACCATCACCACCTCATCTGCGAGAGCTGCGGGCAGGTGCGGGACGTGAGCGAGTGCCGCGTGCCGGCGCCGACCGCGAGCTTCCATGTCCGCACGCACACCGTGGACTTCTTCGGCACATGCGACCATTGCTGGCCCGGCCACGGGCCGGCGGTCCGCGGCCCCACGCCCGTCCACACCCATCACGGCGCGCTGTAGGCGGCGAAGTTCGCCAGCACCTGGGCGATGTAGCGCTGGGTCTCCGGGTAGGGCGGCACACCGCCGTACGTGGCGACGGCCCGCGGCCCCGCGTTGTAGGCGGCCAACGCCTCGATGAGCGGGGATGCGCAGGGCCCGGTCCCGGAGTCGGACGGCACGACCTCCGCGGTGCAGGCCGCGTGCTGCGTCATGTACTGGCGCAGCAGGCCCGCCAGGTAGTCCGCGCCCGCGTTGACGTTCTGCGCCGGGTTGAACGCGTCGCTCACCCCGAGCCAGCTGGCCGTCGGCGGCTCAAGCTGCATCAGGCCCTGGGCCCCCGCCGGGCTGACGGCGGCCGCATCCCCGGACGACTCGGCCATGATCACGGCCGCGATGAGGTCGGCGGGCAGCCCGGTGCGGGCGGCCGCCGTCAGGATGTTGCGCCCCAGGTCGGGCGGTGGCGGCGGCTCGGCCGGTGTCGGCGCCGCGG
>DAHVAF010000085.1 GCA_027314765.1 Clostridia bacterium
TGATGCGTTCGATGACGATGGCCATGAGGGTGTCCATCGGCTCAGGCACCGGCGAGGCGCCCGTCCGCCAGCGCGGGCCGCCCGTCGAACGCGACGGTCGCGTGGTCGAAGATCATGTCGATGGGCATGGGGCTCGACACATCGCCGCCGATGGAGCGGCGGTCGCCGATCGCGACGCGGGCGGTGCCGACGATGCGGCGGGCCGTCAGGGCCATCTGGAACAAGGCGGCGAGCTCGACAGATTGGGTATCGAGCCCGTCAAAGAGCAACCTAAGCGTATCGCCCGCAGGTTGTTTGTGACCATCCGCCGCGTTCGGCATCCGTCCGCGCTCGGGCTATCGGTCATCGGGGGCCACCGCCGCATCGCTCCAGCATCCCGAGTCATGGCCGGTCGCTCGGCTGCCTGTGCGCGCGATCCGCTCCGTCCCAGAGCGCGCACTCCCCCGTGTCGATAGGACGGACGGGTTATTCTTGCACAGGCCCGTGCCACACTGGAACCCGCCGCCGGCTCCCCGCCTAAGATGCTGCGTGGCAGAGGCAGGCGAGGGCGCAGTGGCCTGGGAGGGCGACATCAGGGCCGGCGGGCGGAGCTGGCATCGCATTGTGCTGAGGACGCACGTCATCCGGCCCGGCGAGGACGTCGCGGAGGTTGTGGCGCGGTATGCCGGGCCGCTGGTGCGCCGCGGCGACATCGCCGGCATCGGCCAGAAGGCGGCCTCCATCGCGCTGGGGCGGCTGGTGCGGGAAGCCGACATCCACCCGCGGCCGCTGGCCAGGCTGCTGAGCGGGCGCGTGAGCAAGAGCCCGTACGGGTTCGGCCTCGGCAAGCCGACGACGATGGAGGTCGCCCTGCGCGAGGCCGGCACCGCCCGGATCCTGGCGGCGGCGGCCGTGCACGTGGCGACGCGGACCCTGCTGCATCGCACGGGGGACTTCTACCGGATCGCGGGGCGGCGGGTCGCGGCTATCGACGGAACGACCGATTGGGCGCTGCCGCCCTATCACCAGTACATCGTGATGGCGCCGCTGCGGCCCGACGCGCTGGCGGAGTCGATCGCGGCAGGGCTGGGGGAGGGCGTCGGCGCGGCCATCGTCGACCTCAACGACGCCGGCAGCGAGGTGCTCGGCGCCTCGCGCGGCGTCGACCGGCGCGTGCTGGCGGCGGCCCTGCGCGACAACCCGCTGCGGCAGGGCGCGCAGCAGACCCCGCTGGTGATCGTGCGGCCGCTCGGGCTCAGCTGGGGACGGAAAGGGCGCTAGCCGCCCGACTTCGCCGCCAGGTGGTCGACCATCGCGCCGGCGATGTCGATGCCGGCCACCAGCTGGGCCTGCGGGTAGTAGCACGGGAAGTTCGCCTCGAGTACATAGAGGCGGCCGCTTCCGTGCTCGAGGATGTCCACCCCGCCGTGCTCGCGCCGCAGCACGCGGACGGCAGCGACGGCCAGCCTGGCCAGGTCGGGGCGGACCAGCGCGCAGTAGTCGTCGGGGATGTTGCCCGCGTAGGTCCGGAAGTCGTCGACCTCCGGCGTGTTGCGGTAGGCGGCCACGGCGCGGTCGCCGACGACCACCACGCGCCAGTGGACGGGGTTGTCGACAAAGGCCATCAGATGCGGCATGACGCCCTGGTTGAAGAGGTAGTCGATCAGCGAGAACAGGGACGGGAGGGTGGTGGCCACCATGACGCCGACGCCGCCCGACATGCCCATCACCTTCACGATGACGGGCAGGCCACCCAGGCGTTCCACATCGCCGCGCAATACCTCGCGGTCCTTGGTCTGGCAGGGGATGTTCCGCGGGACCGGCACGCCGCTCCGCTCATGCACCAGCAGCGGGTTGGTGGTCGCGAAGTAGATTTCCTCGGGCGGGGCGTAGAAGGTGGCCACGCCCGGCGCGTAGAGGAACTGCTCGACCCGCTGGGCGGCGAATGACACGGCGGGACGGAACAGCAGGTCGCCCGGGCCGAGGCGGCGCTCCTCAGCGAAGACGAAGCCCCGTGGATCCACCGCCTCAAAGGCGATGTCGCGCGCCTGGCATGCGGCGCGCAGCAGGTTGGGCGTCTCCGGTGGAACGCCGTCGTCGACGCATACGAACCTCATGCGAGCAGGTATGCCGGACCTTGCTCCACGAGCCCGCAGTGGGGGTCTGCGTAGATAAAGTTCGTGATCGTCACCTTGTCGCCCGCCGTCACGGCCGCGCCGGCGTGGGCCGCCTGCGGATCCACGGACCCATCCGGGCGGAGGTTGATCCAGGAGACCAGCCGGCCGCGCCGGTGGGGCACGCGCACCGGGGGCGCCCCGTATGGGAACTCGGTCGCGCCGCCCGCGGCCGGCGGTGTCAGACAGAGGATCGCCGTGGCGACGAGATGCGCTTCACTGATCACGAAGGTGTCGGTGTGGATCGGGTGCGACTCCTCCATGTGGTAGTGGCGGAACCGCACGGAGTAGGCGACCTGGTTCTCCACGCCGAGCAGGGCGTATGTGCGTGTGGCGATGCGGGTCACCACCTCATCCTCGGCCACTGGCAGCTCGAACGACGCCCCCGTTGTGTCCCGCTTGACCTCGACGCCCCGGCGGCGCCATTCGTCCAGGTCCGCGGTCAGCTTCAGGACGTGGTCGACCTCCTCGTCGCTCGCAAACCCATCCACGGCATACAGGCGGGGGACCCGCCGGATCGCGGTGAACGTGGGGAAGCTGCCCACAACGGTTTCGACGGACGCGGCAGCGCGCCTCAGACTCTGCTCCGCCACGCTCATTCCTCCAAGGGATGTCGCCGCCAGTCCCTCGGCGGGCCTGGACCCGGCCAGCTACGCGCCGCTTTTCGTCTTCTGCTCCTGCTGAAGCTTCAACTGCTGCTCCTGGTTCAGCTTAGCGGAATGCTCCTTCTGCGCGGCCTCCTGCTGTTGGTGCTTGGACGAGGACTCCTTAGAGGCCGACTCTTTGGAGGCCGACTCTTTGGACGAGGACTCTTTGGACGAGGACTCCTTGGCGGCCGACTCCTTCTGGGATTGCTCCGCCGACTTCTTGGCCGCGTTCTCCTTCGAGGACTGTTCGGCCTGGATCTTGCTCTTCTCCTCGGCGTTCTGGCTCTGCAGCGCGCTGATCGTGCTCTGGTCGGCGGTGAGCTTGCTGCTCTCTTCGCCATTTTGGCCTTGGAGCGAGCTGATCGTGTTCTGATCGGACGAAAGCTTGCCGCTCTGCTCGGCGTTCTGGTTGCTCAGGCTCGTGATCTGGCTCTGATCGGCGGAGATCTTGCCGCTCTCCTCAGAGCTCTCGGCCTGCAGGCTGGCGATCGCCTGCTGGTCCTTGCTCAGCTTGGCGGCCTGCTCCGCGCTCGTCTGCTGAAGCTGGGTGATCTCCGCCTCGTCGGCGGCGACCTGCTGCGTGAGCGTCTGGATCTGCGCTTTGGCGGCGCTCTCCTTCGTTTCGGATTCCTGGGCGGTCTTCTGCCACTGCTCCGCCTGGCCCTTGGCCGTCCCCTCCTTGGAGGACTCCTCCTTGGCCAGCTTCTCCATGGGGCCGCCCTGGCCGTCGGCGAGACGCCGCTTGGCCTGCGCCTCCGCCGCGGCGGGCTCGTTGCCGGCGGCGAGGGCCGGTTGGACGAGGCCCGCCATGGCGCCCATCAGCGCCACCGTGGCCGCGGCGGCGCGGAAGACCAGTGCCCGCCGGGGCATCCCGCCGGTTGCCGCCGGGGGCGCGGCCCGCTCGGCCAAGCCCTCGTCGGCGAGCAGGTCCAATGCGCCCCAGACCTCGGTCGGGGAGACCTCGCTGCCAAGATCCGCCGCGGCGGCGCGAGCGATCCCCTCGACTGGGGTGCGGCCGTCGGCGTGCTGCCACACGGCATACGCGAGCGGGGCGAGCTGCCAGGTCCGGCCGGTCGCGGACTCGACCAGGTTGCGGCGATCCTCCGATCCCTGCGCGACAATACCGTCTGTCCGAGCACGCGGCAGCATGTTGAACCACCCCGAGTTGTCGATGAGTGGGCTCGAGTCGCCCAGACAATCTTCGCCCGGCCACCGACAGGGGTCAACATGCCCTCCGACCGGCAGGGTGGCCGGCCGCACCGGCCTCGCCGGGCCGCCGTATGGGTCTGCGAGCACAGACCGAGCCCGCGCCTGCACCAATCGTTGCCGCGGTCGCCCCTCAGGGCCGTAGCCGGCGTGTCGTGGGACCCACGATCGCGCGATCACGTCATCGGGCCCGACACGCGCCGTCGGCTGCTCCGTAGGTCTGCGAATTCGGATCGTAGTTGCCGTGATCGGCGAACTGGACACCGCCGTGCGCGAACGTCGGGTCGGGGAAGCTGGGCACGCCATGCGCGCGCATGCACTGGGCGTACGCGAGGGCGGCGCGCTGGATCTGGGGGCTCGGCGGCTTGCTCGCGGTGCCAGCGCCCATGGAGCGCGCACACGCCTGCTGCGCGCCCTCGACCTGCGATTGGCTTTCCCGGAGCGTCACGCCGTTGATGATCGCCCTGCCGTTGACCAGCTCGACGCGCGACCCGCTTGCGGTGGGGTCGGGGTAGTCGGGGATGCCGTGGGCCCGCACGCACGCGGAGAAGGCCAGCGGCCCCGTGCCTGCCGACCCCGTCACCTGCGGCGACCCGCACCCCACGGCCAACAGCAGCGCCGCGCCGGCGACCAGGATTGCACGCGCCATGGGGCACCCCTCCACGCGAGCACCGTAGCAGGCGGGACGTAACGTGACGCTAACGCCAGTGCAAGGCGCGACCGTGAAGCACCACTGCAGCAGCAGCGCATCCGGCGGGGCGCAACGTGCCGCCAACGCCTGTGCCAGTCGGCCAAGCCGCGCACCAAGCGCACTGCCGGCGCGATTGTGAAGCACCACTGCGGCAAGAGCGCATCCGGCGGGACGTCACGTGACGCTAACGCCGACGCCAGCGGCGGCGCACTCGTGAAGCACACTCAGGCTGCAGTGCATCCGGCGGGACGCCACGCGCCGCCGAGGCCGACGCCAGCGGCGGAGCGATCGTGAAGCACCACCGCGGCAGCAGCGCATCCGGCGGGACGCAACGCGCCGCCAACGCCTGCGCCAGCCCGCGCACCGGAACAGCCAGGCGGCCATGCCATGCCTGGTGCCGCCGGGCGGCGCCAGGCGGCTTTTGACGGCCTTGCGCGGCGGGTGATAGCGTGACGCCAACCCGTTGCCGGGGACCGCGCCGTGTGCGCGCCTGCAGGGAGCCGGGGGCTGTGCGACCCGGCGGCGGCGTCCGGCGCCTCCACCCCCGAGGGTCCGCCCGCGAGGGCGGCGCGGCCGTGCGTTAGAGCGGCACCAGCGAGCGGGCCGGCGCGGGCAGTGCCGGCCAATCAGGGTGGTACCGCGGGAGATGAATCTCTCGCCCTTGGCAGGGCGAGAGATTTTTGTCGCTTCCGGGAGGAGGGCGCGCAGTGGAGGACGAGCTGCTCCTGGTCCCAGGCCCCACCCCCGTGCCCGCCGAGGTGAGCGCCGCCGGAGGCCGGCCCATGGTCAACCACCGGGGGCCGCACTTCCGGTCGCTTTACGCCCGCGTGCAGGAGGGGCTGCGGTACGTGTTCCAGACCCGGAGCGAGGTGCTCGTCTTTCCGTCCGCGGGCACCGGCATGCTGGAGACGGCGATCGTCAACTGCTTCTCGCCCGGCGACCGCGTCCTGGCCGGCGTCATGGGCGCCTTCGGCCAGCGCTTCGCCGAGGTGGCGCAGGCGTTCGGCCTCACGGTCGACGCCGTCGAGTGCGCGTGGGGCAGGGCGCTCCAGCCGCAGGCCATCGCCGCGGCCCTGCGCCCGGAGCACCGCGGCGTGCTGCTGACCTTCAACGAGACTTCGACCGGCGCCCTGCTCAACCTGGCTGACGTGGCGGCGGCCGTGCGGGCGCGCTCCGACGCGCTGGTGCTGGTCGACGCCGTCAGCGGCCTCGGCGGGGCCGACCTGCGCATGGACGAGTGGGGCTGCGATGTCGTCCTGACGGCCTCGCAGAAGGCCCTGGCCGTGCCGCCGGGGCTGGGGCTCTGCGCCGTCGGCCCGCGCGCGGTGACGGCCTGCCAGAGCGCCAGCCTGCCCCGCTTCTACTGGGACTGGCGGCCGTACCTGCGCTCCGCCGCCCACGGCGAGACGCCGTACACCCCGGCCGTCGGCCTGTGGTACGCCCTCGACGCGGCGCTGGGCCGGCTGCGCGCCGAGGGCCTCGACAACGCCTTCGCCCGCCACCGGGCCCTGGCCGCCACGGTGCGGGAGGGCTTCGCGGCCGTGGGCCTGCCGCCCCTGACGCCCGACGCCGAGGCCTCGCCGACCGTGACGTGCCTCGTGGGCCAGGCGGCACCGCGCCTGGTCGCCGCCCTGCAGGAGCGGGGCATCGCCGTCGCCGGCGGCATGGGCCCCCTGGCCGGCAAAGCCCTCCGCGTGGGCCACATGGGCGCCGTGACCCAGGACGACCTGCGCACCCTGCTGGCGGCCGCCCGCGACATCCTGGGGGCGAGCTGAGATGGCCCAAGCCATGGTTGTCGAGCCGCTGAGGCAGGTCGGCGCACCCGCCCGCGACATCCTGGGGGTGAGCTGAGATGCCCCGCGTGCTGGTCGTCGAGCCGCTGAGCCAGGCCGGCCTGGAGGTGCTGGCCGCCGAGCATGACCTGGACTACCGCCCCGACTGCGGCCGCGCCGAGCTGCTGGCGTGCGTGGGCGCGGCGCACGCCCTGATCGTCCGCTCCGGCACGCAGGTGGACGCCGCGGTCCTGGCCGCCGGTCCCCGCCTGCGGGTGGTGGGCCGGGCCGGCGTCGGGGTGAACAACATCGACATCGAGGCGGCCACCCGCCAGGGCGTCGTGGCGCTGAACGTCCCGGACGGCAACACCATCGCCGCCTGCGAGCAGACCTTCGCCCTGATGCTGGCCCTCGCCCGCAACCTGCCCACCGCCGCCTCGCTGCGCGCCGGCCGCTGGGAGCGCGAGCGCTTCGTCGGAGTCGAGCTGCGCGGCAAGACGCTGGGTGTGGTCGGCCTCGGCCGCATCGGCCAGGAGGTCTGCCACCGCGCCGCCGCCTTCGGCATGCGCCCGATCGCCCACGACCCGTTCGTCGCCGAGGCCCCGGGCGGCGTGCGCCTGGCCCCGCTGGCCGAGGTCCTGGCCGAGGCCGACTTCCTCACCGTCCACACCCCGCTGACCCCCGAGACGCGCGGACTGATCGGCGCGCGCGAGCTGGCGTCCATGAAGCGCGGCGCCTACCTCATCAACTGCGCCCGCGGCGGTCTGGTCGACGAGGACGCGCTGGCGCGGGCCCTCCGCTCGGGCCACCTGGCGGGCGCCGGCCTCGACGTCTTTGCCGCCGAGCCGCCGGGCGACCACCCGCTGCTGGCCCTGGACAATGTCGTCGCCACGCCGCACCTCGGCGCCTCGACCCGCGAAGCGCAGGAGGTCAGCGCGCTCCTGGTGGCCCGCTACGTGTGCGACGCCCTGGCCGGCCGGCCCGTGCGGACGGCCGTGAACCTACCTGCCCTCGACGAGCCGGCCTGGTCGGCCGTGCGCGGCCTCCTGCCCCTGGCCGAGCTGCTGGGCGGCCTCTGCACCGGCCCGTGCGTCA
>DAHVAF010000208.1 GCA_027314765.1 Clostridia bacterium
CGCGTCCGTCGCCTCGCGCACCGACTCCTCCAGGCCCGTCATCTCGGCGATGCCGCCCGCGTTGTCGGTGATGGGGCCATACGAGTCCAGGGTGATGACCAGGCCCGCCAGCGAGAGCATGGCCATGGCGGCGATGCCGACACCGTAGATCCCGGCGAAGGCGTACGCGGCCAGGGTCGTGCCGACGATGAACAGCACCGGCCAGGCAGTGCTCTTCATGCCGATGGCCAGGCCCGCGATCACGTTCGTCGCGTGGCCGGTGATGCTGGCCTTGCTGATGCCCTGCACGGGCCGGTAGCGCGTGGCCGTGAAGTACTCGGTGCTGATGATGAGGGCGGCCGTCAGCACGAGGCCCAGAAGCCCAGCCAGATAGACGCCCGTGGTGCCAAGGGGCACGCTGGGCGAGGGCTTGAGCCAGGAACCCGTGAGCCAGGTCACCACAGGGTAGAACAGGATCGCCGACAGGATGCCGGCCACGATCACGCCGCGGTAGAGGGCCGCCATGATCCGCGAGCCGTCCCGGATGGTCGGGATGGCGATGATGCCGATGATGGACGTCACGATGGAGACGGCGCCGATCATCAGGGGCAGAAAGACCGCCTGGGGCTGGTTCCTGAACAGCAGGTAGCCGAGCAGCATGGCCGCCACCGAGGTGACGGCGTAGGTCTCGTAGAGATCGGCCGCCATCCCCGAGCAGTCGCCGACGTTGTCGCCGACGTTGTCGGCCACGACGGCCGGGTTGCGGGGGTCGTCCTCCGGGATGCCGGCCTCGACCTTGCCCACCAGGTCGGCGCCCACGTCGGCGGCCTTCGTGTAGATGCCGCCGCCCAGACGGGCGAACACGCTGATCAGCGATGCGCCGAAGCCGTAGCCGACAAGGGCGACGGGGGAGCCGGCCGCCGCCGTGAGGATGCTGACGCCGAGGAGCCCGAGGCCCACGACCAGCAGGCCGGTCACGGCGCCGCCGCGCACGGCCACCTGCAGCGCGCCGCCGATGCCGCCGCGCGCCGCCTCCGCCGTTCGCACGTTGGCCCGCACGGCCACGTTCATGCCCAGGTAGCCCGCAGCGGCCGACAGGACCGCGCCGACCAGGAAGAAGAGGGCGTCGAGCCAGTGGATCGCGAAGCCGATAATGAGGAAAAGAATGACAGCGACCATGGCGATCGTCCGGTACTGGCGGTTCAGGTAGGCCATGGAGCCCTCCTGGATCGCGGTGCTGATGGCCCGCATCTCCGGTGTGCCGGATGGCCGGCTCAGGACCCACCGGATCAGGAACAGGCCCGCCAGCACGGCCACCACGCCGGCGGCGATCGGGATCCAGGTGACGCCTCCGCTCAATCGCTCAGCCCCCTCGTGTCCTATCCGCGGCACTCAGCGGGGCTCGTCCATCGGCCCCTCACACTGCGGAGCCGCCGGACGCAATGCGCCCGCCGGCTCTGTCTGTTGGAGCCTTTGTACGACCGATCGCCCGGAGGCCGCTGCAGCCGCCTAGCTCTTGCCGCCCTCGGTCCCGGTCCCGTTGCTCTGCGTCCCGTCCGTCTTGGTCTCCGTCGCGCGCGCCTCAGTCGCTTCCTTCATGGAGCGCTGGAACTCACGGATGGTCTTTCCAACCGAAGCGCCGAGCTCGGGGAGACGGCGGGGCCCGAACACCAGCAGCGCGATGATCAGGATGATGATGAGGTGTGACGGTGTCAAGAGATCGCCCACGGCCATGCCACCCCCTGCCTGCGCGCGTCGCGGGGCAGTCGCCGCGGCGGCAGCGTCATTATACCAAGTCCGTATGGCCACCCACAACGCGCGTGTGGACCGAAGTAGAGCCGGCGGCCCACGAGCAAACTACCGCGGGGGAACATGCGATGGCGAGCGGACAATCATGGCAGCCGTGGCGGGATGAGCGGCGCTGGCGCGAGGCCTTCGGCGCGCGCGGCGGCTCGGGCGCGAGCGAGCAGTGGGTCTGGGGCGCGGCGCCGGGCGCGCACGGCGGCGTGCGCTTGCAGCGCCAGGGCGATCAGCTGGTCATCGAGGTGGACGTGCCGGGCGCCGAAGGCAGCGACCTGGACGTGCACGTGGGCCGCAACGCGATTCTCGTGCGCGGCGCGGCCGGTAGCCGGCGCGTCGACCTGCCGGTCACCGTGCAGGGCGCGCGGGCGCGGGTGCACAGGCGCCGCGAGGGCATCACGGTCACCGTGCCGACGGGGGAGTGAGGTCCGGCCGGGCCGGCCTCACCACCATTCGTCGTCGCGCGCGAACGCGCGCGCCATTGCGGTCGCCAGCACGGCGCGCTCGCTGGGGTCGGCCACGCGCCACAGGCCGCGCAGCAGCCGCATCTCGGGCACGGTGGCCTCGCCGTCCTCGCTCCAGGCGGCGCACGTGAAGGCCCCGCAGCGCTCGATGCGGCCCAGCAGCTCCTCGTCGTCCTCGGACTCACCGATCGGCAAGGCGGCAACGCCTCCCGCCGGCAAAGCGTGCCCGGCCGCCGGCCGGGGGATGCGCCATTCGGGTGAAAGCCGGCCGCTGACCGCGGGCGCGCTGCCGCCGGCGTGCGTGGGCGGCCTCACGCGTACGCCCGCCGCGGGGCACGAATTCGGCGTTGACTGCCACCGTCCGGAAGCACGATAACGTGGACATGGCGGATGCGGAAATCGTCGTCGGCATCGACCTCGGCGGCACGAAGATCCTGACCGTGGCGGCCACACCGGACGGGCGGATCCGCGCGAGGAAGCGCGTTGACACGCCCAAGGGCCGCGATGCCGTGGTGGCGGCCATGCGCGACACCGTGGCGGCCGTGCTTGGCGAGGCGGCCGTGCGGGCGCCGCGTGGGATCGGCGTCGGCGCCCCGGGCCCGATGGACCCGCGCGCGGGCGTCCTGCTGGAGCCGCCGAACCTGCCTGGCTGCGAGAATCTGCCGCTGGCCGCCATCTTCCGCGAGCTCCACCCGGACGCGGACATCCACGTGGAGAACGACGCCAACGCCGCCGCCCTCGGCGAGCGCCGCTTCGGTGCCGGCAGGGGCGTCGACGACCTCTGCTACGTGACCATCAGCACCGGCATCGGCGGCGGGATCGTGGCGGCCGGCCGGCTGGTTCGCGGGGTCGCCGGCACCGGCGGGGAGATCGGCCACACCATCCTGGAGCCCGACGGCCCGCGGTGCCACTGCGGGCTGCACGGGTGCTGGGAGGTCCTGGCCTCCGGCACCGCCATCGCCCGCGAGGCCGCAGCCGCCGTGGCACGGGGCGAGGGGGCGGCCATCGCTCAGGCGGCGGGGGGAAGGCCCGTCGACGCCCGCGCCGTGGACCAGGCCGCCGCCGCGGGCGACCCGGTGGCGCTGCGCATTGTGGCGGCGGCCGTCCGCTACAATGGCATCGGCTTCTGCAACCTGATCCAGATCCTCAGCCCGGCCCGCATCATCGTCGGCGGCGGCGTCAGCCACGCGTGGGACCGCTACATCGCGCCGGCCGCGGAGTGGGCGCGGACGCACGCCTTCGCCCGGCCGGGCGGCATGTGCGCGATCGTGCCGGCCGATCTCGGCGATGACGTCGGTGCCCTCGGCGCGGTGGCCGTGGGCCTTGGCGATGCGGAGGCCTGACATGGCGAGCGCGGGTGCTCCCACAGGCTCGCGGGGCAAGAAGGCGGGGATGACCGCTTGAATCTCGTGCCCGAGTCGGCGATGCATGTGGTGGAAAAGCCCTGGGGGCGCGAGGTCTGGTGGGCCGTCACCGATCGGTACGCCGGTAAGCGCCTGGAGGTCCGCGCCGGCCACAGCCTCAGCCTGCAGTATCACGAGCGCAAGCTCGAGACCCTGCTGCTGGTGCAGGGGCGCATCGCGCTCCGCGTCGGCGAGGAGGAGCGCGAGGTCGGTCCCGGCGTGGCGGTGACGATCGCGCCCGGAACGCTGCACCGCATGCGGGCGGTGACCGACGCGGTGCTGTACGAGGTCTCGACCCCGGAGCTGGATGACGTGGTCCGCGTCCAGGACGAGTACGGGCGGGGTTAGGGAAGGGCGGCGCCCCTGGAGAGCAAGGTCGCGCGCAACGTCGACTGGACCCTGGTGACCCTCGCCGTCGGCCTCGGCCTCTTCGGCCTATTGGCCGTCTACGAGGCCACGGGGACCCTGGCGGCCGTCCGCCAGCAGGCGCTGTGGCTCGTGGTCGGCATCGCCGCCATGGTGGTGGTGGCCTGGACCGACTACCACTTCTGGGCCCGATGGGCAACGCTGATTTATCTCGCCGATGTCCTGCTGCTGGCCGGCACCCTCGTGGTCGGGCACAAGGTGCTGGGCGCCCAGCGCTGGATCGGCTTCGGCCCGTTCCACCTGCAGCCGTCCGAGCTGGCCAAGGTGGCCATGATCATCACCCTGGCCGCCGTCGTCGCCCCCCGCTTCGGGAAGATGACCCGGCTGCGCGACGCCATCGTGCCCACGCTGCTGGTCCTTGTGCCGGCCGTGCTCGTCATCAAGCAGCCCGACCTCGGCACCTCCATCGCCTTCGTGGCCATCCTGGTCGGCGTGCTCTTCATGGGCGGTCTGTCGGGGTGGAAGATCGCGGGGGTCGGCATCCTCGCCACGGCACTGGCCGTTGGGCTCATCTATGCCCACTACCGCTACCACATCCCGATTCCGCTCGATCCCTACCAGCTGCAGCGCCTGGTCGTCTTCACGAACCCGCAGAGCGACCCGCTCGGGGCGGGCTTCCACATCCTGCAGTCGGAGATCGCCATCGGCTCGGGCCAGCTCTACGGTAAGGGCATCGTGGTCACCGCCGCCAACTCGCTCGCCTACCTGCCGGAGGCCAGCAACGACTTCATCTTCGCCGTCATCGCCCAGCGGCTGGGCTTCATCGGCGCGGGCCTGCTCCTGGTGGGCATGGTCGCGCTGATCGGCCGTGGCATGTGGGTCGCCGCCAAGGCGCGCGACCCCTTCGGCGCCTGCCTGGCGGCCGGCGTGGTCGCGATGCTGGCCTTTCATGCCTTCATCAACGCCGGCATGACCATGGGCATGATGCCTGTCACCGGCGTGCCTCTGCCCTTCACCAGCGCCGGCGGCAGCGCGCTGCTGGCCGACTACGTCGGGATCGGCCTGCTCCTGTCCATCTACATGCGTCGCAAGAAGATCCAGTTCTGAGCCTCCGAGCGCTCCAGGCGCAGGCCCGGCGCGACGGCCGCGCCTGCGTCGTCGGCGCGCTCATCCGCGATCCATCCGGGCGCGTGTTCGTGCACCGGCGGGGCTGGGACCGGCGCCTGCTGCCCGGCTGCTGGGACATCGTCGGCGGCCACGTGGAGCCGGGGGAGACGCTGCTGCGGGCCCTCCGCCGCGAGGTGGCGGAAGAGACCGGCTGGCAGGTGGCCGGCACGCCGCATCTGGCCCACGTGGCCGACTGGGACGCACCGGACGGCGGGCGGCGCGAGTTCGACTTCGCGATCCAGGTGCGCGGCGATCTCGCCCGCCCGCGGCTGGAGTGGCCGAAGCACGTGGCCTTCCGGTGGCTTGGCCGCGAAGATGCAGGCGCCGTCGCCGAGAACCGGGGTCAGGACGGCGGCCTGATCGCTCGCTTGGTGGACGTCGCCCTGCGCATGCCGTAGCCGGCCCCGCAACTGACGCCCGCGCCGCGCGCTGGGATCCAGCGATGGCGGGTCAGCGCGCGGCCCGCGTCACGGCCGCCGGTTGGGCGCGGCACCCGGCGAGTGGCCGGATCGACGGCTTGGCCACCACGCCCCGATGGGCCGCACATGACCATCGTCCATCCACGGGCCAAGAACCGCGGCCCGACGCCGTCAGCACGATGCGCGGGGCGGCGCCGACGGTGAGGAGCGGGCGGCCGTGGACGGCGGCCACAGGGCCGCCTTTCGACGGCTGACTACGCACCGCCGGCGTACCTGCGGATGAGGTCCTCGATCATCTGGCGCGTCTCTTCGGCGCGCTCCTCGACGGCGTCGGGATGCAGGGCCATGGACCCGCCCTTTGTCGCGATGCTGCCCAGGATGTCCTGCTCGATCTGGCGCAGGAAGTCGCGGATCTCAGGCGCCGGGAAGGCGCCCCACTCCCCGGCGGCGACGCGGCGCAGAAACGGCTCCAAATCGAGCGGCTCCTCCATCATCACGTCCCAGTAGACATCGGCCAGCGGCCTCTCTGTGTCGGGCACGGGCCTTCCCTCCGTTCAGGGTGCGTGGCGGGGATAGGGCACGGCTACGCCCCATTGTGCCAGGATGTGGCGTGTCGCCGCCTGCTCGATGGCCCGCGGCCACGGCCGGCCGACCTGTGCCATCAGCGCCTCGGCCGCCGGCGGAAAGACCTGGCACAAGGCCAGATGCGCCGCAAGCAGCCGCGCCGGCGTGTCCGCCGCGGTGGGCAGAGCCGCGAGCACCGATCGCTCCGCCGGCGTCGGCACGCTGCTGGACCGCTCGACACCGTGCGGCGGCAGGGACCGGTGACCCTCCTCAAGCAGCCTCCGCGTCAACTCCCGCAGGTGGTCAAGGTGCATGATGGCAAGCAGCCAGTCCTGCCGGACCGTGATCGCCTCCGACATGGCCGTGACCCGAAACCGTTCGCGCACCATGCCCTCCACGCGGTCGGCGGAGGGCCCGGCGGGGTCTCGGACCACCGTGAGGCGCGCGGCGATCCCGGCGGGGTCCCAGGCGGCCAGCCGAGGTGAGGCGACCGGCGCAGCGAGCGCCGCGGCAGGTTCCGCCAAGACGTCCCAGCGCAGCCATTCCGAGGTCCCCATCGTCCAGACCCGGTCCGGCCCGACCGCCCGCGCCAGCACCAGGTCCGCCACCGCTGCCCGCCACGTGGGCCAGTCCGCCGAGAAGCCCCGCTCGGCGCCGTCCGCCAGGGTGACGGTGAGGTCGAGGTCTGAGGCGCGATCCGCCGGTCCTGCCGCGACCGGGCCCGTCACCCCCACGGCCGGCACCCCTTCGTCGCGCTGACAGACCGCGACGGCCTTCCGCAGCAGTCCCGTGCACTGCGGGGGAAGGGCGCGCATCGCCCCCGCGACAAGGTCGCTAGCCAGCTCCAGGTACCCCCAGATCAAGTGTGATCGGCGTCCCCACAAGCCGCGCCAGGGCTGCGGTCTGCGCCATCTGCTCGGCGTAGAGCGCCACAGCCAGGGCCTCATCCAGCCCCGCGCCCAGGGCCACGAGCCCGTGGCTCTGGAGCAGGATCGCGCGCCGCCGGCCCTTCGCCGCGTGCAGGGCTTCCAAGACGGCGGTCGCCATGTCGGGGCTGCCGGGCGCGGCGAGGCGTGCGACGGGCACCTCGCCCCCCACCACGGCTGCCTCGCCCGCGATCACGGCCGGGATCGGGCGGGCGCAGGCGGCAAAGGCCACCGCGTAGGGCGAGTGGGTGTGGACGACGGCGCCGACCTCCGGCAGCGCGGCCAGCAGCCCGAGGTGCATGGGCAGCTCCGAGGTCGGGCGCCGCCCGCCGGCGACCGGTCGGCCGTCCGCTTCCACGATCACGATGTCCTCACCGACCATGTCGGCATACGGCAGGCTGGTCGGCGTCACGGCCACGCGGCCGCCACCGCACCGGGCGCTGACGTTCCCCTCGCTCAGCCGGACCAGTCCCTCGCGGTGCATGGCGCGGGCCGTGCGCCACACCGCGTCGCGGATCGCCACGTCCTCATCGCGCATGGCAGGTCGCCCAGCCTTCCTGAAGGAATGAGGCAGGATGCAAGCGCCCGACCGCCTGTGGACCCCCGCGTTCGTGCGCCTCTGTCTGGTGGGGTTCTGCTATTACGCCTGCGTGTACCTGCTGCTGTCGGTCATGCCGCTCTACCTGGCTCGCGGGGGCCTCGCCGACGTCACGATCGGCGCGCTCCTCAGCCTGATGAACGCCGCCTCGCTCGTGGTGCGCCCGTTCGCCGGCTGGTTGACGGACATCCACGGCCGCCGCCGCTACATCGCCATCGGGCTTCTCGGCCTGGTCCTCGGCACGGGCGGCCTGCCGTTCGCCGGCGCCAGCCTCGCGCTCTTCGCCGTGCTGCGCATCGTCCTCGGCCTTGGCTGGGGCAACCTGACGGCGACGGCCAACACCCTGGCGGGCGAGCTCGTGTCGCCGCGGCGCCGGGGCGAGGCCCTGGGCTTCTACACCATGTTCGGCAGCCTCGCGCTCGCGGCCGGGCCGGCCGCCGGGCTCTACCTGGCCCACGCGCACGGCTACGCCGCCGCGTTCTGGGTGGCGACGGCCTTTGCCGCCGCCGGCCTGCTCCTGACCCTCGGCCTGCCGCAGTCGAAGCATGCGCCGGCCCAGCCCGCGCCGCTGCGCCTCGGCAGCCTGATCAGCGTGCCGGTCCTGGGGCCTGCCATGCTGGTCATCGTGCACTCGCTGATGTACGGGGCGCTGGTGAACTTCCTGCCGCTGCTGGCCGCCAGCCGCTCGCTCGGCGACACCGGCCTCTTCTTCAGCATCTACGCCGTGCTGCTCCTTGGCCTGCGCAGCGTGGCCGGGCGGCTTTCCGACCGCATCGGCCGGGCGCCGGTGATCGCGCCGGGCCTGCTCTGCGGCGCCGCCTGCATGATCCTGCTCGCGAGCGCCACGCGGCGGTGGGAGATGCTGGCCGGCGCGGCCCTCTTCGCCCTGGCCATGGCGGGCGTGCAGCCGCCGTCGCAGGCCTGGGGGCTCGACCTTGCCGTCGGGGGACGCCGCGGAACCGCGATGTCCACCATCGTCATGGCGCAGGACATCGGGATCGCGGGCAGCGGGCCCCTGCTCGGCTGGGTGGCCACGTGGGCCGGCCTGCCGGCTGCCTTCTGGGTCGCGGGCGCCGCCGGCCTGGCCGCCCTGGCTGGCCTCGCCATCGCCTGGCGCCTCGGCCGCCTCCCCAGCCGGGCGCCGGATCACGCCGCGGCCAGCTGACCCGCCCCCGAGAACGGCCTCGCCATCGCCTGGCGCCTCGGCCGCCTCCCCAGCCGGGTGCCGGATCAGGTCTCGGCCAGCTGCCCCGCCCCCCCGAGCGGCGCAAGCCGGCAGGACGGCCCCGGGCAGCGGCCGCCCGCGGGCAACGAAAAGCACGCCGCGGCCAGCGGCCGCCGCGAGCATCACGATCCGCTGCCACGGCTTGGCGAACCGCAGTGCCATGCGAACCAGGCCGACGGGCCCGCTATGCGTCCCGCAGCCTCGCCACGATTGGGCCCGGAGTCCGCGGCAACAGGCGCGCCCCAAGGAGCTCCACCGCCGCCAGCACGTCCGGGGTACGTCAACGATGGACGTCTACGATGGACGTGCCCGCTGCCACCCCGGATGGGGCATCGGAACCGGTCGCACCGCGACGACTGCGTCGTACAGGCCGACTGCATCCGGCAGGCCTGCCGCCATCCTTGGCTCCAGCATCCATGGCTCCGGGCGGGCGCGGCACAAAGCCCCCTACGCGCCCGCCGGTGGGGAGAAGTGCAGCCAGTCGCGCCACATGTCGACGTCCACGCCGTCGGGGTGGTTGAGCTGGCCCGGGCCGGTGCCGGCGACGCCCGTGCCGTATTGCCAGACGATCTGCTTGGTGGCGCGGTCGATCACCAGCACTCGGTTATTGTCGTCGTCGTTGAGCAGGATATTGCCATTGGGCAGCTGGGTGGCGAACGAGGGATGGTTGAGCTCCCCCGGCCCCGAAGTCACGTAGTACTCCCAGAGCACGCGGCCGGTGCGGGGGTCGAACTCGATCACCGAGCCGGGCTTGCCATACCCGCACACCAGCACGTCGCCCCCTGGCAGCGGCTGGGCGTCCGAGACGTAGCCGCCGTGCAGGTCCGGCGATTCGACGTTCCAGAGGACCTGGCCCGCGGGCGAGAGCAGGGCGATGCGGTCGCCGCTGATGAACGACATGAGGATGTCGCCGTTGGGCAGCGGGGTGTCGCCGTTGGGGTAGCCGAAGAGGCCGGCCGCGGGGTCGGTCTGGCAATAGCCCTGCTGGGGCCGGCCCCACTGGGTGACGATCTTGGCGTCGGGAGCGATGACCAGCTCGCGGCAGTTGCGGATGTCCGCCACGATGGTGTTGCCGTCGGGCAGCAGGTAAGCGTCGTCGGGATAGTTGAGGTGGGTCGGCCCGCCGCCGAGCTGGCCGGGCACGCCGAAGTGCCACGTCACCTGGCGGGTGTAGTAATCGATGCGGATGATCGTGCCGCCGTCCTCGTCGTTGGTGACTATGGAGCCGCCGTCGGGCGAGAAGAAGGCGTCGTCGCCGCTGGTGCCGTACGAGCGGGATAGCGCCGTGGTCCGCGGCGCGGGGTAGCTCCACACGATCCGCTTGTCGGGCGTGATCTCGAGGATGCGGTCGTTCTGCTCGTCGGCCACCAGGATGGGGTAGGGCAGGGGGCCGCTCCAGGCTGGGGGCGGGTTCTGGGGGCTGTAGCGGGCGGGCGGGAGGCCCGCGAGGGCGGCCGGCGCGGCCTGGCCTGTCGCGGTGGCCGCTGGCGTAGCTGGCGGCGTGGCGGTGGCTGCCGCGGCGGAGGCCGTGGCCATGGCCGGCCGCGCGCCGGTCCCGGCTGCAGGGGAGGCGGCTCCGCAGCCGCCGCATGCAAGCGCTGCCAGCAGGGCGAGTCCGGCGCCGAGGACGCTGGCCAGCGGAGGGCGCTGGCCCCCTGTCGTGGGATCCGGCCAAGGCCCTGGAGCCACCGTGGTCCATGCGGGTACATGCAGTCGGGACCGCCGGGAGCCGTCGCCAGGGGTCATGAGAGCCCACCTTTCCGGCCGCTGGCTCCGACGGTATACGGTCGTCGCGCCCGTGCTGAACGTCCGAACGGCCGGTGGCGGGCGGCCGAACGGCCCAGGCGATGCGCTAAGGCGCGCCGGCGGCGCGGGCTTCCGCC
Organism: Clostridia bacterium; assembly: GCA_027314765.1. Taxonomy (GTDB): domain Bacteria; phylum Bacillota; class Sulfobacillia; order RBS10-35; family JAJYVM01; genus JAJYVM01. Next base: position 10,795 of record DAHVAF010000208.1, read on the forward strand.
TGCAGGTTGGCGGCGTAGTTGCGCAGCACCGCCGCCACGTACGCCCGCGTCTCGGTGTAGGGCGGAATGCCGCCGTACTTGGACACGGCCGCCGGCCCGGCGTTGTAGGCGGCCAGGGCCAGCACGAGCGGGTCGACGCACATCTTGGCCGCGGCGCTCGGCCGCAGCAGGCAGTCGTGGTAGCTGACCTGATACTGCTGCAGCAGCTGCGCCAGGTAGCGCGCGCCGCCGAGCAGATTCTGCATGGGGTTGTTGACGTCCGACACGCCGAGGGAGAGCGCCGTGGACGGCATCAGCTGCATCAGGCCGCGGGCGCCCGCGCTGCTGACGGCGGTCGGGTTGCCGTTGCTCTCCTGGATCACCACGGCCTCGATGAGGGCGGGGGAGAGGTCGGTGGCGGCGGCCGCCGCCGTGACCTCCGGCGACCAGATCCCGTTTGCCGCGAGGGGCGCGCCGGGCTGGCTCAGCCCGCCGGAGAGCTCCACCGCCAGCCAGACCAGGGTGGCCACGGCCAGGAGGCGGACGGCCCAGACCAGCCGCCGCCGCCATCGCTGCCGCTGCCGCCACGTCATCCGGAGCCGGCGCAGGCTGCGACCCTCCGCGGCCTTCTATGCCGGGGACGGGTTGCGGCATGATCGCCCTCTGTGGTGGCATTGGGATCAGGGGCAACGCGCCATGTCCGACCCGCTGGAGCACCCGCCCCACAGGGTCCACGACCACCTCCGCACCCGCGCGATCGTCGTGCACGCGGGCCGCCTGCTTCTCATTCCACCGTCGGCGGGAGATCGGGCCTGGCTGCCGCCCGGCGGCGGCCTTGAGCCTGGCGAGGGCCTGGCCGAGTGTCTGGCGCGCGAGGTCCTGGAGGAGACGGGCATCCGGATCCGGGTAGGCCGGCTGGCCTTCCTGCAGGAATGGGTGGCCCTGCCGGGGCGGGACGAGCTTCGGCACGCCCTTCTATGGATGGCCCGCGCCCTCCGACCCAAACGCGTGGGGCAGCCATCCGGCTGCCCCACGCGTGTTCTCGGCGCCCCGTGCGTGACGGTGGCATTGCCATCCGTCCTCCGCTCCTGACGAGGGCAATGCCTCCTGGAAATCGCGGGGGCAAACAACCCCGTCAGCTACAGGCGGGATCAGGCGGGATCAGGCGGGATCGAGCGGAAAGATTGGGCGCCGCACGGCGCGGTAGGGGAAGCGGGCCAGGTCGGGGCTGGCCGCGCCCGGGGCGTCGACCTCGATGCTCCCGCCCGCGGCCAGCGGCTCGAACGAGGCGCGGAAGTGGCCGCGGGACTTGATCAGCAGCACGCCGGCCCGGCTCGGCTCCAGCCCCACGAAGCGAAAGATCTCCGCGTCGTTGGGCGCCGCGCGCAGCTCGCTCGCGACGATGGCGAAGCTGTCCTCGACCAGCCTCCCGCCCACCAGCAGGACGGCGGTGCGCCCGATCCCCACCCGCATCCCCGTCGACTGGGGGCCGCGGAGCACGAATCGCCCGTCGCTCAGCGCGTGCACGTAGGCGCGCACCGCAACCGGCGCGCCGAACGCGGGCTCGACCTTCCCACCCAGGGCGAAATCGGCCTCTCCGCCGACGCCGGCCGCGAAGGCCCGCGCCACGGTCTCGGGGTCGTAGAGCCAGGCCATCGCGTCGCGCAGGCCCGCGTCCAGGCAGGCGCGCAGCACGGCGGTCGTGTCGCCCGTGCCGCCGCCGCCGGGGTTGTCGGCCACATCCGCCAGCACCACCGGCCGCGCCGCCCGCCCCATGGCCTCCGCCAGCGCCGCGGCCGGCTCCGGCAGCGTCTTCAGGAACCGCCCGCGGATCTCCCAGGCCAGGGCCGCGACGTCGTCTGCCGCCGCGCGGGCCAGGGCAGCATCGCCATCGGCCACGGCGACGACGCCGAGGCCCGCCTCCCCGAAGTCGTTGTACGGGAAGGCCGGCGCGATGCCGACGCGCACGATCCCCGGCCGGGCCTCCCATTCGGCGGCGCGGGCCAGCAGGGCGACCATCGGGCCCTCGCCCGTGCGCTGGTTGATGGTGGGCGGCAGCATGGGGGGCTTGGCCAGGGCCTGCACCGGCCGGACCCGGCCGCCGAGCACCCCGGCCAGCAGGCGCGCCGCCTCGACACCCCGCTCATACATGTCCACGTGCGGGTTCGTGCGGTAGACGACCAGGGCGTCGCTGCACTCCACCATCGCCCGCGTGATGTTGGCGTGCAGGTCGAGCACGGAGACGATCGGCACCCCCGGGCCGACCAGGTCCCGGCAGGCGCGCAGGATGTCGCCGTCCCCGTCGCCCGCCCGCCCGCCGTCCCCGTCACCGAGGCCCTCCACCAGCATCGCGCCGTGCAGGTCGAGCAGCAGGCCGTCGATGCGGCCGGCCGCACGGATGCCGTCAACCAGCCGGCCCTTCATCCACGCGTGCGCCGTGGCCGCGACGGGCGCCGACGGCACGGCATGGGCGGCGAGGGTGGGGATCAGCTCCAGGTCCAGCTCGCCGGCCACGTCCATGAAGCCGCCGATGGCCGTCCGCGTCCCGCGGTGCCGCTCGAAGACCTCCTGCCCCTCCGCGATGTCCTCGCCGCCGAAGGCCTGGAGGTCCGTGGGGACCGGGCTGAACGAGTTGGATTCGTGGCTGATGCGCCCAAAGACCACACGGTACGCCAAGCCGTCACGCCCCTCGCCGGGGGGCTTCCCTGCCTGGGGAGGTGGGGCCTGCCGCCCACGCGAATCCGGCGCCCCATGCCGTCGCTGCCGCCGCGGGTCTGGCGCTTCATCGTGGGCTGGGGCCTTGCCCAGGTCGGTGCCGGCTTCGTCTTCACGTTCAACTTCGTGTACCTCGCGCAGGCCCGCGCCCTCGGTCCCGCCACGGCCGGCGCGGTGCTGGCCGCCTCGGCCGCCGCCGGCGCCGTGGGGCTGCCGCTCGCGGGCCACCTGGCGGACCGTTTCGGCACGGACCGCGTCACGGCGGCAGCCCTGCTGCTGACGGCGTGCGGATCGGCGGGGTTCGCCGCCGTCCATAGGCCGGGGTCGGCCTTCGCCGCGGCCATCCTGTTTGGCCTCGGCTTTGCGACGTCCTGGAACGGGCTCGCGGCCATCTTCGGCGGCTCGGTGGCCTCCGACCAGCTGGACGGTGTCTTCGCGGTCAACAACGTGGCGCAGAACGTGGGCTTCGGCATCGGCGCGGCCGTGGGCGGCCTGATCGCTCAGGTCGGCGCTCCGGGCTCGTTCGTGCCGGGGTTTCTCGCCGACGCGGGCCTGCGTGCGGGGTTCGCGGTCTTTCTGCTCGTGGCGGCGAGCCCGCCCCAGCCGCCCCGGCGCCCGCGCCCCCAACCCGCCCGCGGGCTGCTCGACCGCCGCCTGCTGGGGCTGACCGCCATCGCCACGCTGGTGATGGCCGCCGGCTTCAGCCAGGTCACCTCGGGCTTCGCCGGCTGGACCGCGCTGAAGACCGGGTCCACGGCGCTGCTGGGCCTCGCGCTGGCCCTCAATACCGGGGTCATCATCGTGCTGCAGATTCCCGTCCTGCGTCTGTGCTTCCCCGCACGGGCTTCGCCATCCGTGGCTACGGGCGGCCGGCGCCGGCTGCCCCTGGCGGCCGTCGGCACGGGGCTCTTCGCCGCGGCCTGGCTGCTCGCGCTGCTGGCCCGTCCCGCCGCGCTGGTCGCCGCCATGGTCGTCTTCGGCCTGGGGGAGACGTTCTACGCCCCGGTGATGTCGGCCCTGGTCAACGACCTGGCGCCCGAGGCCCTGCGTGCGCGCTACAACGGCGTCTTCAACCTGTCCACCCAGGTCGGCACGGTGGTCGGTCCGGCGGTCGCGGGTGCGCTCCTCGCCGGGGGCCATGGCGCCGCCCTGCTCGTCGGCCTGGCCGTCGCCTGTGCCCTCTCCGGCATCGCCGCCCTGGCCATGGAGCCGCTGCTTGCCCCGCGGGAAGGGGCGCGGGCGTAGGCCCGCGCTCACAGCGACGCGGCCGGCCGGATCGCAGCCGCGCGGACGGCGGCGGTGTAGGTCAGCCGGCGCGCCCCGGCGAATGGCCAGGGCATGCCCACCTTCTCGCGCCGGATCTGGCGTCTGCTGGCCGGCTACGGCGCGACCTCGGCGGGCTCCGGCTTCGTGTACACCTACCTGTTCGTCTACCTGGCGCAGGCCCGCGGCCTCGGCCCCGCCGCCGCCGGGGCGGTGCTGGCCGCCCTCGCGGCCTCCGGCGGCCTGATCCTGCCGCTGGCCGGGTGGCTCGGTGACCGCATCGGCCCCGCCCGCGTCACCGCCGCCGCCCTCCTGCTCAGCGCCTGTGGCTCCCTCGTCCTGGCCCTGGCCCACACCACGGGGTCCGCGCTCACCGGCGCCATCCTCTGGGGCGCGGGCCTGGCCACGACCTGGAACGGCCTGGCCGCCATCTGGGGCGGCGCCGTGCCCGAGGAGGAGCGCGCCGGCGTCTTCGCCACCAACAACGTGACCCAGAACATCGGCTGGGGCGTGGGCGGGACCGCCGGCGCCCTGTTCGCGCACCTCGCGCTGCCGGCCTCCTTCGTCCCGGGGTTCCTGGGCGATGCGGTGCTGCGCGCGGCCTTCGCCGCGCTCATCCTGGCCACCGGCTGGCGCACGGCGACTCCGCGCCGCGGCCGTCTGCCGCCCGCCCGCCTCAGCCGGCCGCTGATCGCCCTGACGGCGCTGAGCACCCTGGTGATGGCGGCCGCGTTCAGCCAGACCACGTCGGCTTTCCCGGCCTGGGCCACCGCCACGACGGGGTCCACCGCCATCGTCGGCCTCGCCGTCGGCCTGGGCTGCCTCGCCATCGTGCTGGCGCAGTTCCCGGTGCTGCGGCTGCTGCAGGCGGCGGGGCCGGCCCGCCGGCTGCCGATGGCGGCCCTGGGCATGGCGCTCTTCGCGGCGGCCTGGCTGCTGGCGCTTCCGGGCCGGCGCCCCGAGCTGGTGGCCTCGATGGTGGTGTTCGGGCTGGGGGAGTGCTTTTACACGCCGGTGATGCTGGCGGCGGTGAACGACCTCGCGCCGGAGGGCGCCCGCGCCCGGTACAACGCCGTCTTCAACCTGTCGTACCAGATCGGGCCGGTGATCGGTCCGGCCGTGGCCGGTGCCGTGCTGGCGGCGGGCGACGGCGCCGCGCTGTTCGTGGGGCTGGCCGCGGCATGCGTCCTCGCGGGGGCCGCCGCCCTGGTGATGGAGCGGCTGACGGTCAGCCGCCAGCCGACGTGACGTTCGGCACGGAACAGCAGACCCCCGGCGTGACGTGGTGGGTCTTCATGTGGACGGCGTAGCCGCACGAGTACGGGCGCGCCGGCGCCCTGCAGGGGCCCGACGACCCGCATCCCGAGAGCGTGACGCCGAGGACGGCGGTCGCCAGGACGATCCGCCGCCCTCCCCACCGCGCTGCTGCTCGGCCCCGACGAGAAGGGGCGCGGGCGTACGCCCGCGCCCTTCACGAATCCACTTCGTTGTCCCACATGCCCCGCAGCTTTTCGTACGTGGGCGGGAACTGCGGCGTGTAGCGGAGGAAGTGCGGCACCGGGTAGCGGACGCCGCCCGCGTGCGTGCCCTTCAGGCCCTCGATGAACGTGGGCATCTGCGCCCACGGGATCGTGAAGGCCATCTCGTGGTCCTGCGTCTGGCCGAAGACGCGGTCGCCGTAGCACGGCAGGATCACCTGCGGGTGGTCGGTCTGCTTGGTCTTGATGATGATGTCGGCGCAGTCGGCGCGCGCCGAGAACGTGGACGGCAGCGACCCGCCCGTCCTGTAGAGGGCGGCGGCGACCATCTTCATGGCCTGGGCCGAGTTGCCGTAGACCAGGACGACGTCGGGCGCAAGCGGCAGGCGCCCGAGCGGGCCGACGAGGATGACGCCGTGCTCGGCCTCGCTGAACTTCGGCACGTCCGCCTCCGTGCGCGCCGCGGTCTCCATGCTCTCCGTGTACATGCCGCACACGAGGTTGCCGTCGTCGTAGTACGAGTTGTGCGGGCGGAAGCCGAATGCGACGAGGGCGATGGGGCAGGAGAGGTCCTCGGTGCCCATGGCCAGGGTCCAGCCGTAGCGGCGGGCCATCGAGATGCCCTGGCAGACGGTGACCTTGGCGCCCAGGTCGCGCCAGGGTTGGCGCGCCTTGTCCGGCACGGGCTGCCCCTGCTGGATGACCCTGATGCCGAGCGGGAAGGTCTCGGGCCGGACGTACTGCTCGATCTCCTTGGCGGCCGTGGCCATGTCGACGGCCTGCGGCGCGGCGGTCTTGGCGGTGGTCTCGGGCACTGGCGGTCACCCCTTTGATGGTAAGCGCGGCTCGTCTCTCGCGCGCGCGGGTTCAGCGGGTTCAATTGAAGCGTAGGCCGGTGGGGGTGGGGCGTCAACGCGGCGGCGCGGGGCAGGCGTCCCCCGTCGACTGCGGACCCTGCGCACCGTTCGGCCGGGGGCGCCTGCGCGCCCCCGTTCCGGCGGCTTCCTGGGTGGCCACATGGTTGGAGCGGTGTTGGGCCGGAGTGTGGCTGGGTCCGCGCCGCCCCCGTCTTCTGGGCAGGGTTTGTCGTTGCCTGCCGGAAGACACCAGGAATGGGTATAGGCAGCGTGCCCGCAAGCTGACGGGTGCAGGTGGGGTTGCCTACGGGCGAGGCTTTTGTGGGCCGGGCGGCCGAACTGCGGCTACTGGACGGGCTGCTGGCGGCGGCGCGCGGCGGCGACTGCCGTCTGTGCTGGCTCCAGGGCGAGGCCGGTATGGGCAAGAGCGCGCTCCTGCGCCGCTTTCTGGGCGGCGCCGGGATGCCGGCCGTCCTCTTTGCCAGCGGCGATGAGGGCGAGGCGCGCCTGCCGTTCGGTGTGCTCGATCAGCTGCGCGCGGGCCTGCCGGCTCCGGTTGCGGGCCAGCGCTCCTTGCCGCGGGCGGGTCCGGTCGCTGATGCGGATCCCCTCGCCGCCGGGGCGCGGCTGGTCGAGGCCCTCGGCCTGATGACCGCGGCCGGCCCGGCCGTGGTGGCGGTCGACGACCTGCACTGGTGCGACCGGCCGTCGCTGCAGGCCCTGCTGTTCTGCGCGCGGCGGCTGCGCGGGGCGCGCGTCCTGATGGTCGTCACGTCGCGGCCTGTGGCGGAGGAGGCCGAATGGGAGGGCTGGCGGCGGCTGGCCAGCGATCCCGCCCGCGGGGCGCGCCTGGTCCTGGGCGGGCTGGATGCGGGCGAGGTGCGGCGGCTGGCGGCGGCCGTGGGACGAACCGAACTGGCGATGAGCGCCTGCCGCCGGCTGCGGGAGCACACGGCCGGCCACCCGCTCTACCTGCGCATGCTGCTGGAGGAGCTGAGCGATCAGGACCTCGCGCAGACCGACCGCCCCCTGCCGGCGCCGCGCTCCCTGGCGGCGGCCGTGGTGGCGCGGGTGGCGGGGCTGCCGGCGCCGGCTCGCCGGCTGGTCGAGGCGGCGGCGGTCCTGGGAACGCGGTGCGACCTTGGCGCGGCGGCGGGTCTGGCGGGGCTCGGCGACCCCCTGCCGGCCCTCGGGCTCGCGCGGTCGGCCGGCCTCTTGGGCGAGTCGCCGGGCGGCGGCGTCGCCTTCCCCCCCCCCTGCCTGCGGGCGGCGGTTTACGACGACCTGGCGCCGACGCGGCGGCGCGAGCGGCACCTGCGCGCGGCGGGCCTGTATGCCGGCGGGGCCGGCGGGGCGGGCGCGGGCGGCGGGGTCGCGGGGGGACTGGCGACGCGGGCCGTTGTGACGGGGGGGCTGGTGGCGGGGGGCGCTGCGGGCGGCGGCGCTG
>DAHVAF010000088.1 GCA_027314765.1 Clostridia bacterium
CCGCGCCGGCCACCGCCCGCGAGCCCGGCGGCTTCCTGCGCCGCACGCTGCTCAACACCGACCCGCCGCGCCACACCAGCCTGCGCCGCCTCGTCACGCGGGCATTCACCCCGAAGGCGGTCCAGGGCATGGAGCCGCTGGTGCGCGACCTCACGCGCGCCGCGCTCGCCCCGGCCCTGGAGCGCGGCACCATGGACGTCATGGCCGAGCTGGCGCGCCCCGTGCCGATCACCGTCATCGCGCGCATGCTGGGCCTGCCCGCCGAGGATCTGCCCCGCTTCCGCGGCTGGGCCGAGACCTTCAACGGCGCGCAGGACCTGGCGGATGCGCCCGACGACCCGCAGGCGCTGCAGGAGCGCTTCCGCCGCATGCAGGAGGAGATGGACGCCTACTTCGGGCCGGTGGTCGAGGCCAAGCGTCGCGCGCCCGCCGACGACCTGGTCAACCACCTGGCCCAGGCGACGCTCGACGAGGACGGCGAGCGCCTCTCGCCCGAGGACCTGCAGGCTTTCTGCCAGCTGCTGCTGCTGGCCGGCTTTGTGACCACGACCAACCTCATCGGCAACGGCTTCTGGCTGCTCAGCCGCGACCCCCGTGCCCTGCGTGCCCTGCGCGAGGACGGGGCGCGCGCGCCGGCCTGCGTGGAGGAGATCCTGCGCTACCTGTCGCCCGTGCAGGCCTTTGTGCGCCGCGCCGTGGCACCGGTGGAGGTGGCGGGGCGGAGCATCCCGGCCGGTGCCCGTGTCGTGGCGTGGATCGGCTCGGCCAACCGCGACGAGGATGCCTTCCCGGACGCGGCGGCGTTTGTGCCCGCGCGCGACCCGAACCCGCACGTGGCGTTCGGCCACGGCATCCACTTCTGCCTCGGCGCCCCCCTGGCCCGGCTGGAGGGCCGGGTCGTGCTGGAGGAATTGGCGCGCGGCGTCGCCGCGCTTCAACCGTCCGCCAGCAGCCGGCCGTCCGACTTCACGGCGGGCTTCCTGTACGGACCGGCGCAGCTGCGGGTGGCGATCCGGCCGGCGTAGGGGGCTCGCGGCGACGCCGCGAGCTCCTGATTCCTGCGGCCGGAGGAGCCCGCGCACCCGATCGGGAACGCGGACAGTCGGCACCGCGCCCTGAGCGGCGGTGTCTGCGGTGTCTGAGGAGGTGCGCGGCGATGGACGCGCGGGGGATCCGGATTGCCGTATTGGACGACTATCAGGGCGTCGCCCCCGGGCTGGCGGACTGGTCCGGGCGGCTGCCGGGCGCCGAGGTGACGTGCTTTCGCGAGCACATCGCCGATCCGGACGCACTGGCGGCCGCGCTCGCCCCGTTTGAGGTCGTCGTGGCCATGCGCGAGCGGACGCCCTTTCCCCGCGCCCTCCTGGAGCGGCTGCCGGCACTGCGCCTGCTGGTGACCACCGGCGGCAGCAACCGCTCGATCGACCTCGAAGCCGCCGGCGCGCGGGGTGTGGTGGTGTGCGGCACGCGCGGCAACGCCGGCAACACGGTGGAGCTGACGTGGGCCCTGATCCTGGGCCTCGTGCGCAACGTCGCGGCGGACGACGCGCGCGTGCGGGCCGGCGGCTGGCAGGGGTCGCTGGCCGGCGACCTGGAGGGGGAGACGCTGGGCATCGTCGGCCTGGGGCGCCTCGGTGGGCGCGTGGCCCGCATCGCGCTCGCATTCGGCATGCGCGTGACCGCCTGGAGCCCGAACCTGACGGCGGAGCGGGCGGCGGAGCAGGGCGCGACGCTGGTGGGCCGGGCGGACCTCTTCGCCCAGGCCAGGATCGTGACCATCCACATGGCGCTGAGCGAGCGGACGGCCGGCCTGATCGGCGAGGCCGACCTGCGCGCCATGCGGCCGGACGCGGGGTTGGTCAACACCTCGCGCGGGCCGCTTGTGCAGGAGGCCGCCCTGCGCCTGGCCCTGGAGGAGGGCTGGATCGCGGGGGCGGGCCTTGACGTGTACGACGTGGAGCCGCTGCCGGCCGACCACTGGCTGCGGCGGGCGCCCCGCGCGCTGCTCACCCCGCACGTGGGGTACGTGTCGCAGCGCAACTACCGGCTGTTCTATGGCGATGTCGTCGAGGACATCGCCGCCTGGCTGGCTGGCTCCCCGGTGCGCCAGCTCTAGCGCGGGCGCGGGAGCGCGTGGGTGCCGCGGGCCCGCCACCACACGACCTCGAAGACGACGGCCGCGGCCAGCACGGCGAGCAGCACGGTCTGCTCGTAGCCTCTGATCAGCGAGTGCCCCACGGCCGTCTCGACGCCCGCGAGCAGGGTCAGAGCCAGCCACCCGGCCGCCGTGATCAGGCAGTGGGCCTGCCGGCAGCGCCAGAAGTTGTGCGCGCACCAGGCGCCGCCCGCCAGGCTGGCCAGGGCGACCAGGCCCAGGTCCCAGCGCGTGGCCAGGTGCGGCGCAAGGTTCAGGAGCGCGACGATGCCGATGAAGTAGACCGCGGTCCAGCCGCTGCTCAGGAACCCGTCGACCCGGCGCTTCCGCGGCGTATCCGCCACGGACGCCGGCGGCGACCACCCCCAGAGGGCGCGTGGGGCCATGCGCTCACCTCCGGGACCAGGTTAAGCCCTCCCACCGGTGGAAGAGTCAAGCGGGTCATGGCGGTGGAAGTCCGCCTGGCCCGCCAGCTCCGCCGCGAAGGCCGCCTCGAATGCCGCGATGCGCGCCAGGCGCTCGTTCAGCTCGCCGATTCGGACCTGGACGCGGCACCTGGCCGCCTGCAGCGCCGCCGCCAGCCGCGGGCCGAAGGGATCCGCCGACGGCCGCAGGTAGGCGCCGGCCATCTCCCGGATCTCGGCCAGCGTGAGGCCCAGGCCGCGGAGCGTCTCCACCACGCCGACGCACCAGAGGGCCTCGTCGCCGAAGAGGCGGTAGTTGCCGGCGCTGCGGCGCCCGGAGGCACGGATGCCGGAGGCCGCCCTGGACGGGCTGAAGGAGGCCGAGGTCCTCGTACGTGCGCAGCTGCTTGACCGGCACGCCCGTCCGCTTCGAAAGGGCGCCGATGGTCATGAGCGCCCCTGCCGCCGCACCGCACAGGCGTCCTCAGTCACGCCGGCGATCTCCTCCCAGTCCGGCGCCCCCTCCAGCCGGACGCCGACCCACCCGAGATGTGCGACATAGGGCGGCGCGAAGTAACGCGCAGGGTCGACTGCGATCAGCGCGTTCGCGCCCATCCGCGGCGGCCTGCGGCCTCCGTGCCTCCGGTCCGGCGCCGCGCAGCAGACGGCGAGGCGCCCGTCGCCGTGGTGGTGGTTCACGAACGACACAAAGCTCCTCTTGCCGCGGATGAAGGACGTCGGGTCGCCGTGGCTCAGCCGCTCGCTGGTCTCCGGCAGGCCCAGGCCCAGCGCCCGCACGCGCCCAAGCGCCGCCGCCGCCTCGTCCACCTCAGTACCGCACGGCGCGGTCGGCCCCGCCGTTGACGGCGATGGCCTCGCCCGTGACCGCGCCCGCCAGCGGCGAGCAGAGGAACGTCACGCAGCAGGCGATGTCGTCGGGGGTGACGAGGCGCCGAACCGCCACCTGCGCGGCCACCTCGTCACGCACGACCCTGCTCGGCACACGCCGTTGCTTGGCCTGCTCGTCCAGCCGCGCCAGGACCGCCTCGGTCGCCGTCGACCCCGGATGCACGGCGTTGACCGTGATGCCGTCGCCGCCGAGATCCCAGGCCAGGGTCTTGGTCAGGTGCACGACGGACGCGTTGCGTGCGCCGGCCGAGATGCTGCCCGCCGTCCGCGCGGCGCCGCCCGCCACGTTCACGATGCGGCCCCACCCGCCGCGGCGCATCCACGGCGCGGCCGCCCGCGCGCAGCGCAGGTAGCCCAGGAACTTCTCCTGGAAATCGCGCAGGATCAGCTCGTCCGTCGCATGCGCCAGGTCCTCCGGCACCCCGCCGCTGGCCCGGGCCGCGCAGTTCACCAGGATGTCGAGGCCGCCGAGGGCCTGCGCCGTGCGCTCCACCGCGTCCGCCGGACCATCCGGTGTCGCCAGGTCGGCCGCGACCGCCACCATGCGCCGCCCGGATTCCGCCGCCAACGCCGCAGCCGCCTCCTGCAGCGGCCCGGCCGTCCGCGCGCAAACGGCCACATCGGCGCCTTCCAGCGCCAGCCGGCGCGCCACCGCCCGCCCGATGCCGCGGCTCCCGCCGGTGACGAGGGCCCGCCTGCCCCCAAGCTGAAGGTCCACGCTCCCACCCCCACAGGTACGATTGTGGCAGAGGGGGAAGCGGCGTGCCCACGATCGGCGCCCTGACCATCGGCCAGAGCCCCCGCGCCGACGACCTGACGCGGGAGGTCGCGGCCACGCTCGGCCCTGACTTCCGCGTGGTCGAGCGCGGCGCCCTGGATGGCCTTCAGCGCTCGGAGGTCGCGGACCTGGCCCCGCCGCCCGGCGACTACGCCCTCATCACGCTGCTGCGCGACGGCACGCCCGTGAAGCTGAGCAAGCCGCGCCTGATCCCCCTGCTGGAGGCCCGCATCGCCGCGCTGGAGGCGGACGGCGTCGACGCGGTCCTCGTCCTCGGCACGGGCCCGTTCCCGCCCCTGCGAGCCCGGGTCCCGGTCGTGCGCCCGCAGGCGGCCCTGTACCACCTGGCCAAGGGCCTCGCCGCGCCGGGCCGCGTGGGCCTGCTGGTGCCGCTGGCGGAGCAGGTCGACCAGGCGCGGGCGCAGTGCGCGGCGATCGGCATGGACGCCGTGGTCGCCGTGAGCTCGCCGTACGGGGGCGACCAGCTTGCGGATGCGGTGCGCGCGTTCGCGCGCGCCGATGCGGCCCTCTGCCTGATGGACTGCTTTGGCTACAGCAACGCCATGACGCGCGCCGTGCAGGGCGCCCTCGGCCGTCCCGCCCTGCTGGCGCGCACCGCCGTGGTCCGGGTGGTGGCCGAAATCGCCGGTTCATAAGTCCTATACGCCCGTCCCGTAGCATCCTCGCCCGGGAGGCGTGGCGGTGCAGCGGCGGGTCGGGATTGTGGCCGCATTCGTCGCGGGGATTGCCGCAGGTGTTGCGGCGGCGGCGCTGAGCGTGTTGGCCAGCAAGCTTCTCGGGGGCAGCCCCCCGGCGCAGATCGCGGGCGGTTCGGCCTTCGTGGCGGGCCTGCTCGGTGGCTGGCTGGTCCTGCCGCTGGTGCGGGGCAGCACCGCCTGGATGTGGGCCGTCTGCCTCTTCTTCGCGACAGCCGTGAGCCTCGCCGTGGCCCTGCTGCCGCTGGCCTTCCTGCCCCTGCCGCGCAGCCTGATGTTCCTCAACGGCTTGGCGGCGCCACTGGGCGCGGTGCTGCAGGCCGTGGGCATCCTGCATCGCCACGCGCCCGCGCTGGCCGGCGGCCCGCCTCCCGGTGCGCGGCGCCCGGCCGGCGGCCGCGGCCTCTTCCTGCTGGCCGCCATCACGATGCACTACGTCGTGGCGATCGCGACGGCGGCGGTGGCGCTGTGGGTCGCCCGGCCGCAGGTGCGGCCTGCGGGGGCCCGTGCCCGTCCGGCATAGGCCCGCTCCGGGGCGCCGGAGGGCCGGCCGCACGTTTGTGGCCGAGGCGATGGTGGCGGGGAAGGAGCCCCCCACCGCCCTGCGTCCCGACGACTTCCGTGCCGCGAACTGCAGGGTAAGGCCAGGCCGGGAGGAACTCCTCCGCCGAGGTGGTCGGCATGCCCGAGGCAGGGGCACCGAAGCGCCGCCCGTCGGCACTGGCCCAGCTGCAACCCGCGGAGGCGGCGGCGGTCCTCACGCAGCTGCTCAAGTCGCACCCCGAGATGCGCGCCGAGGCTGAGCGGCTGGCTGGCGCCATGCTGGATGAGGTGTCGGCGGCGGATGTGGCCGTGGGCGTGGAGGGAGACCTCCGGGCCCTGGACGTCGACGACCTGAACGAGCGCGCCGGCCCCCACCGAGGCGGCTATACCGAACCGGCGGATGCCGCCGACGAACTGCTGGAGGAGGCGCTCGCCCCGTACGTGGAGGACTTGCGGCGGCGCCTGGCGACCGGACGCAGCGGTGCGGCCATGGAGACCCTGAGGGGCATCCTGGCGGGCCTTTACGCCGTACGGCACGCCGACGGCGGGGGAGAGGTCCTCGACTGGTCGCCGGACTTTCCCCAGACGGCGGCCGCAATGGTGGCGGGCATCTGGCGCAATGCGGGCCGCGACCTGCCGGTTGAGGTGCTGAACGACGTGGTGCCCGAGTGGGCGGGGGGCATCGCCCGTGGCTAAGCGGCGGCCCCGTCGGGCGCGTGCGCGGCATGGCGCCGGCGGCGGGGCCCGTCGGCCGGTCCGGACCTTGATCGGGATCGCGGACTACACGCCGGAGGACTGGCAGCGCATCATCACCACCTCGGCTGCGCCCAGCGAGGAGGATGACACATACGAGGAATGGCTGGAAGCGCGGGACCACGTCCTGGCCGTGCTCACCGCGCATGGCGTGGTAGCGCACCTGGTTGCGGTGCGGGCTGAGGCCCTGTTCGCGTGGCTTCAGGCACAGGGCTTGCCCAACCTGAGCAAGCATCGGGCCGCGTACGCCGGCCAGCTCATTGCCAGCGGCGGCGCCGCACCGTAACCCAGTTCGCTCTGGCGGTCCACGGCGCAGCCCCCGAGGCGTGAGCGGAAGGCGCGAGTCCGTGACCCCTGGCGACCCCGGGGGCTGCTTGGCCTTGCGCGCCGCGAGCGCGCACGCGATCGCGGTCACAAGGTTGTGGTCGTCGGATTGTGGGCCCGGCTACTCCTTCGCCCTGGACACCCACCGCGGCGCCGCCGCGCCTGTGCCCTGGCGCAGGAGCCGGTTGAGCTGCGCCGCGTGGTGCTGGACGTGTCGCATGTTGTAGAGGGTCAGCTCGCCATGGCTCAGCCCGCGGCGGCCGATGGACTCCAGCTCCTGACGGAGGTCGTCCCCATAGGGGGACCGGTCGGCGGGACACCGCTCGGCGGCCCGCGCGTCCGTCATGCCCAGGACGGTGCTCCGGCACTTGCCCCTGCAGTATGCGAGGTACTCCAGCAGCTCCGCCTGGTTGTACACCCGGTCGGGCAGGGCCCCGGACTCGTCAAACTCCGAGCGCGTGAAGGGCGGGGGCGGACCGAAGGGCTCAGACCCGGCCATGGACGCGTAGAAGTCCAGCCAGAACAGCGTGTGGTACGCCACATACCAAAAACCCACCACGCCCCGACCCGCCTCGTCCCACAGCGCCTCGGGGCAGGCGCGGATGGCGTTGCCCAGCATGTCGATGGCGGCCCCGAACTGGCCCCAGGTCGTCTCCTGCCAGGTCGGCGGCATGCGCGACACCCCCTACGAGCGGTGACTCGTGTGGCTGAACGTGCCCCTGCCGAAGGCGAGCACCTTGGCAGGCTTCACGGAGTAGACCAGGATCTCCTCGTCGCTGCCGGGGTGGCGGAAGGCCCCATCACGGACCTCGCAGCGCCAGCGCCCGTCCCAGCGGTCTGCTTGCGGGCTGCCCTTTGCAGGGCCCGCTCCGAGCGCACGGCCGGGCGAGTCGTGTTCGTGTCGGCCTGGCTGCTCGTCCTCGAAGAGACAGGGCGCCCAGGCCTGGGGCAGGTGCCACTCTACGTAGTGGGCGAGCATGCACGGAAGCACGTGAACACAAACGGCCATCATCGGACGGCCCGTCGGTGTTGGGCTCCCCGCCCTGCAGGACCGCTTGGACGCCAGACCAGGGTCGCGACCTCGGTCCAATGCGGATCGAGGACGACGGTGGTACCGCCGTCGGCGCTCTTCAGCCAGCTTGGGAGCTTGTTCGGGGTGACCACTTTGCCTTGGCGCGCCTTCTCGCGCTTGCCCCGTACCATGCGCTCACGGATCTTGGCCTTCTCGAACTCGGCGACGGCGCCGCGGATGGAGAAGAACAGCCGCCCTTCGGGCGAGGCGTCGACCTCCTGGGCGATGAACTCCAAGCGGACGCCCGCCCGCTCGAACTCGTCGGCCAGGACCAGGAGGTCGGCCAGGCTGCGCGAGAGGCGGTCCGGGTCGCGAAGACGAGGACGAGATCGGCGCGGCCCTCGCGGACGGCTTGGCGGAGGCGTTCAAGGGCCGGGCGATTGAGGTCGCCGCCGGAGTACCCGCCGTCTGCGAACGCGTCCCGCTCGCCGTCGTGAACGATGGCGTACCCGCACTCACCGCCCCGCTTGCGGGGGACCGACAATCTGGGCTTCGAGACCGTACATCTCGGCCTGGCGATCCGTCGATACCCGTGCGTAGAGGAGCGCCCGCGGTCGTGAACCGCCCATTGTGATCCCCGTCGCCCCCGACCCCCTCCAGAAGGTTTTTGGCGGGCCACCGCACGCAAGTGCTGACCTGCCTGCATCCTGCGCCTGGTGGCGTCTGGCGGTAGTGCAGGGCGCTGTGTGGGCGGAGGGCAACACCGAGCTAGGCAAGCACTCGCCCGTATAGAGGGCCGACCGCAACCGCCGCGGCGACACGAGTGCCCGGGCCGCTACCTGACCCGCCCCCAGACCGGCCTCGACTACCGCTGGTGCGAGCTGTACGGCATATGGGTCCAGCCGGTATCCATGCCGCCGTCCACGGGAACGACCGCACCGGTGATGTATTCTGCCGCGGGGGAGCAGAGATAGAGGACCGACTGGGCCACCTCGTCGACCTGCCCATATCGTCCCCAGGGGATGGCCTCGATGAGGGCGGCGCGGAACTCCGCGTTGGTCCGCCGCGCAGACGGTTCGGTGGCCCGTTGCGGGATCTCAATCACCCCCGGCGCGACGGCGTTGACATTGATCCGATGCTCGGCCAGCTCCATCGCCAACACCTTCGTGAGCATCTCGACGCCCGCCTTGGACGCGCAGTAGGCGGACGCACCCAGGCGCCCGACATGGCTGGCAATCGACGAAATCGTAACGATCCGACCCCGGGTCCCGTGCGCGACCATGCTCCGGGCCGCAGCCTGACAGGACAGGAACACGCCCCGCAGGTTCGTCTCGATCGCGGCGTCCCATTCGGACACATCCATATGGACAACCGACGCGTTGGGGACGATGCCCGCGTTTGCGACCATGACCGAAGGCGCGCCAAACGCCTGCTCCGCCGCCGCGACGAGATTCGCGACCGCTGCCGCATCGCGCACATCGACCGGAACGAAGGCCAGCCGCTCCCGATCGGAGAACGCTGCCCCCGCCCGATCCAACGCGTCCTGCCGAACATCCCCGAGGACGACGCTGGCGCCTGCGTCGTGAAACGCCTGAGCAATGCCCAAACCGATGCCCGACGCCGCGCCCGTCACCACCACGACTTGACCAGCGAAACTCACCATGGGTTCCCACCTCCTCGCAACCCTGAGGCGCAGATGTAACAGGCTTCCGCTGCCGACGTACAGGCCAACAGGCCTTGAAGTCGTGGGCTCTGAACCAGCGGTCATCAAAGTGCGGCGAGAGATCAGGGGCAGGTGGAGGCCGCCGGCCGGCGCCGCCAAAGGGGGAACGCACAGATAGCGAGCTTTTAGCTCCGAGACGGCGTGGCGGGCCCTGCACCCCGATGGCCCGCTCTTCGTCACGGGGTCGCCGGCCGACGGCAGGTAGCTTCTTCGTGGCCCCGCCCCGCATTCCTCCACGCGGGTGTTGACAGGTGTACTCCCGACCGCTGGTGTTCTGTCGCGGGAGGCGACACAGTGGACGACCTGGCGGCAGCAGTCCGCTTGGCAGCGACGGCACTGCGGGAGAGGGCGGCCGAGGCGGGCATCGCCGGGGGAGCGCCGATACCATGGCGGCCGACCTCGTGCTGCACATGATGCGGCTAGCCAGGGGGTCCACGGCGCCCAGGGCCGCTCCGGCTCATCCCCACCGATGCCAACGGCGATACGGGATTCGTCGTTCTCTGCGAGCAAGCGAGGCAGGTGTACGCAACGCGACGCGCACTGACGCTGGAGCCGGGTGAGGTCGAGGTCGTGCGCCAGCTCCTCTCCCCCACCGTATCCGCCGCGGCCGAACCTGGTGCCGCACAGGTGCCGGCCGTGATCGTCCCAGGCGAGCTGGCCGCAGCGCTGGGCTGGCTGCTCGCAGGGCCTGCGCCGCCCCTGCCGATGCTGTGGCCGCAGGCAAGGGGGAGGTGCCGGCCAACGCCCGCAAGAGCACGAGCGGGCACCTGTCGCGACCAATCGACGCACGGCCGCCCACGGGCTGACCAGCTGACGGCCTTGCGGGTGCACCGCGGGCGAGTCGGCCGGCCTGCGCTCAACTCCGGTGAGGCAATCGCCGATAAACGTGTACCAGGGTCTGGAGGCGATGCCCGTGGTCAGGCGCTGGAACTCCTACCTCAGCCCAGATCTTCCGCAGGCGCTGCCCCCAACCGGACGAGCCGACTTACCGGCACCGATCCCGAGCGGCCCGCGGCCGCGGCGCTGGGTGGGCCGCATGGCCGGCATCCTTGGCGACATCATCGCCGGACCGGACCCCTTGCGCTTCCTTGCGCCCGACGGGGGTTTGCGGGTCCGGCCGGTACCACCGGAACGCCAGAACTCGGGTGGTGGCGACGGGTGGGGCTCCAGCCGCTCACCGCTTGGCTGAGCGCCGCGGCGCCTCGGCTGGCCAGCGACCCCGGTAGGGGTCCGGGACTGCGGCCGGGCGCGCAAGCCTTCATCGGCTTACGTCGGCTTGGGGAGCCGGATCTCGGCGCACGGGAGGTGAGGCCGTTGGCCCTCACGGAGATCATCGAGGCGGACCTGCTCGCCACCCTGGAGGCCGCCTGTCATTTCCTATCCGTCCCAAGCGAGAAAGCGGCCAAGGGAACCGCAGGCCGCTGTGGGCGTCCTCAGGCGTGGAGCCGGACCTCCAGGGTGAGCGCCAACCCGCCGCTCGGATAGCCGATGGTGTCCACGTACTTAGCAGAATGTGGGCGCGGACGCGACGCGCCAGACGATGGTGGATGCGCCGCACGCGGATATCGAGGGACTTGAGGGACCTGAGAACCTGCTCGGCCAAGGCCAGCGACCTGTAGCCGTGGACCACGCCTTCGGCGGACAGGGCGGTCTGCGGCAGGCTGGTGCGGACGACGTGGATCCCGTCCAGGGCCGAATCCGTCCAGCCTCCTTGTCCACATCTCAGGCGGCCGATCCCCGCCAAAGTCCGCCACGACAACAACTCGTCCCCTTACCCCCGGGGAACTTCGGACCCGACGAAATCGGCCGGGCGCGTCTCCGCGACCCGGCCGAACCTGAGCGCCATACGGACTGCGGGGCCGTCGGCCGGGCCCGTCGCCTCAGTCGGCGGCGGTCGACATCAGACCCTCCTCCAGCGGCTGGTCGGGCTTGATCAGCAGCCACAGCACGGCGCCGATCAGGGCGGCCAGCGACATCACCAGCAGCGCCGAGCCCCAGGATTTCGTCAGGGTGACCAGCAGGGCCGTGAAGATCGGCCCGAGGCCGCCGGAGAAGTTGCCCCAGAAGTTCGTCCAGCCCGTGACCGAGCCGGTCAGGTTGCCGGCCACATCCCCGACCGTCGGCCAGATCGCCGTCTGCACGAGGCCGACGGAGCCAAGCGACAGCATGAGGAAGATCAGCAGCAGGGTCGTGTTGGTCTCCCGCGAGCCCACGATCAGGAACAGGGCCGAGAGGATGAAGCCCGTGACCGCGAACGGCACCCGCGAGCGGGTCTTGCTGCCCGTCCGCTTGAAGACGCGATCCTGCCACTGGCCGGAGACCAGGACCACGACGAAGAGCGCGACCCAGGGCAGCGACGCCGCGAAGCCCATGGCCGTGAGGGAGAAGTGGCGGGCCTGGATCAGGTATGTGGGCAGCCAGGTCGTGTAGAAGCTCTGGACGAAGATCAGGAAGAAGTACTGCAATCCGAGGGCCCAGAAGCGGTAGTTGCCCAGGAACTGGCCCCAGTCGCGCCACGAGGACTGCTCCTTGTGCCCCGCGGCCTCATACCCGGCCTCGATGTGCCGCAGCTCCTCCTCGCTGATGCGCGGGTGCTCCTGCGGCCGGTCGCGGAAGTACACCCACCAGAGGATGGCCGTGATGACGCCGGCGGCGCCGTAGATGTAAAACGCCCACTGCCAGCCCAGCGCCTCGACGATGGCCACGGTGAGCGGCGCGCCGACGATGGGGCCGAGGTAGAGCCCGGCCAGCAGGATCGAGTTCCCGCGCGCCCGCTCCTGTTTGGGGAACCAGCGGTTGATGGCCTCGACGGAGGCCGACCAGTCTGTGGCCTGGCCCATGCCGAGCAGGCCGCGGATGCCGATGAACGTGGCCACGCTGCTGCCCAGGGCCGTCAGCACCGTCCACACCGACCACCAGGCGTTGGCCCAGGTCAGGGTGCGCCTGGCGCCCCAGCGCTCGGCGAGAAGGCCGCCCGGGATCTGTAAGAACGCGTACGTCCAGGTGAAGGCACTCAGGATGAGGCTCATGTCGAGCAGGGAGAAGTGGAACTGCTTCTGGATGATCGGTGCCGACACCGCGATGTTGGTCCGGTCCAGGGACATGACGAAGGTCAGCGGAGCGATGATACCGATCATGATGGCCCAGCGCAGATTGCTGTGGGCAGGGCGGGTTTGCGTCGCTATACCTCCTTGCCGCACAGTATGCACCTCGGGCACCTGCGTGGGGAATACTACAAATGGACCGAGTGTCGCACCCAGCCCCGCGGCCGGCGCGCGAACCCCGCCGCGGCCAGGGCCGCCTCGCCCTGCGGCCACTCCAGCACCAGCCGGCCACGTGAGGTGGGCAGCTGCGCCAGGACGCCGCCCGCCGCAAACTTCTCGGCCTCGCTCAGCTCAGCCAGCGCCGCCACCCGCCCGCCGGCCACGGACAGCACCGCCTCCGCGCCCCGCATGACGAGGAAGGCCCGCTCGCGGTGCGCCGCCAGCAGGTTGGCGGGGCTCGCCGCCGGCAGCCACCACCATGGAGGTGGAACGGCCGCCCGCAGCGCCTCGACGGTGTCGCGCGCGGCGAACTGCAGGCCACCGAGCCCGCGCACGAAGTAGCCGCGCAGGAGAGCGCCACGGCGCTCCCGCGCCCGCAGGGCCGGGAGCGCCTGGCTCCAGGCCAGGGGCGGAGACTCGCGCTCCCAGAGGGTCCGGGCGAGCACCCCGTACCGAAGGAGCATGACGTCCGCCCAGACCCCCGGGTCGGGCGCTCCGCGCGGCACCAGGAACCAGCGGCCACCCAGACCCGGCCCGGCCCGGCCGGCGCTCACCCGCGGCGGCAGGCGCCACGGCGCGAAGGAGTCGTTGCTGGCGGCCCCAGCGACCAGCAGGGCGCGCAGCTGAGCCAGGATGTCATCCGGCGGCAGTCCCGTGAAGCGGCAGACGTCGCTGAAGAACAGCGCTCCGCGACTGCGCAGGGCGTCCACGACGGGCCCCGAGGCCTCCAGCGGCGGCAGCAGCCGCTCCAGGAGCTCCCGCCGATAGACGGCGGGGCGGCCGCCGACCGCGACGTAGTCGCCGCTGGCCAGGGCCGGGTCGGGCCGGATCCCCATCTCCTCCTCCCAGCAGCGTCGGCTGAGGGGGTACCCCTGCAGGCGCTCCAGGTCGAGGCGCGAGGCGGCGAACGCCGCCAGCTCCCCCCGAGATCGCGGAGCGATCTCCGCGCGGAGCCTCGCGAGGGTTCGCCTGTGGGCGGCCCGCAGGAGCTCGGGGGCCGCGAACCGGCCCTCGACGGGGACGGCCCGGCCGCTTGCGACCAGCTCGCCAAGCAGGGCCCGTGCATCCTCCAGACCGAACCGGGACGCGATCTCTGTGGCCGTGACCGGGGCTGTCGTCCGCAGGAACCGGGCAACACGCTCCAACCCGGGCGGGTCCTCGTCGGCGACCACCCACAACTGGCCCTCGCGCCTGGCGCGGGAGCCGAGCGCGGCGGGTGATACCTCGCTCCGTTCCGCGACCTCCGCGTCCGTGAGCCCGCCAGACCGCCGCAGCAGGTCGACCAGGGCTTCGGGGGTGGCCGCTCGCGGCCGCGTGACCACCTCCGCCACTGAGCGCGCGTCGACGTGGCCCACGGCCACATCCGCTTCCATCCGCTCGGCGCTGGGCGCATCCCCTTCGTAAAGGAACTTGGCCTGGAACTGCATGAGCATCCCGCGGGCAACAGGGGATGGTGTCGCGCTGACGCGCTCCACCATCTCACAGGTCATCGCCCGCTCCCACGCTTCGAGGTCGAACACGTCCTCGAGACACTGCCGCGTCGTCTCGGCGATCAGCGGATGGTGGGGATCGCGCAGGGCGTCGGCCAGCAGGTCGCCCGCACGCAGCCTCTGCAGCCACAGCGGGGTTCGGCGTCCAGGGCCGAGGCGCGGGAGCACCAGTGCCCGGGTGGCGTTCTCGCGGAAGAGGGCGGCAAAGAGGGGTGTCCGGGGCAGCGCGCGCTCCAGGCGCTGGCGCAGCTCGGCGAACGAGTACCGGCGCGGTGCGCGGGTCGAGCGCAGCAGGATCCCGTCATTGGTGTACACGGCCTGCGTCCCCGTCATCGAGCCGAGGGCGATCGCCCACGGCGCGTTCACCCGCGCCCCGAACACGGAGTGAATGAGGCAGAGGCCCTCGCCCAGGGGGTCGGCGAAGGTCTCGACGACCACGCGCCGGTCCGTGGGCAGCACGGGCTGGGATTTGATGTAGCGGTCGAGGGCTTCGGCGGCCAGGTCGTCGCACAGGTACTCCTCGGCCAGCCAGGGCCGCAGGGGGACGCGTTCCGGCGCTTCGCGGAGGAATGCTCCGATCCGGGCGCCCAGCTCCGCCGGGCGGCCCAGCCCGTCGCCGTGCCAGAAGGGGACCCGGTTCATGCCGCCGCGGCCGGGGGAGACCAGCACGCGGTCGGCCTGGATGGCCTCGATGCGCCAGGACGAGCTGCCGAGGACGAACGTGTCGCCGACCCGGCTCTCGTAGACGAACTCCTCGTCCAGCTCGCCCACGCGCCGGCCCTCGAAGATGGCGGGGTAGAGGCCGCGGTCGGGGATGGTGCCGCCGCTGCGGGCGACGAGGGACCGGGACCCGGAGCGGGCGTGCAGCGCCCCGTCGACCAGATCCACCCGCGGCACGCCCAGCGAGGCGTCGCTCACCAGCCGGACCGCCGCGTCGAAGTCGGCGCGAGGCAGGTCGCGATAGGGATAGGCGCGGCGGCACAGGTCATAGAGGTCGTCGGCGCCGACCTCGGCGGTGGCAGCCGCGGCCGCCACCACCTGCTGCGCCAGCACGTCCAGCGGCGCCCGCGGCACGCGCGTGGTCTCGATCTCGCCCTCGCGCATGGCCGCCGCCGTGACCGCCGCCTCCAGGAGGTCGCCGGGGTGCTTGGCGATGATGCGCCCCTTGGGCGTGGCGCCCACCTGGTGGCCGGCGCGCCCCACGCGCTGCAGGCCGCGCGCCACCCCGCCGGGCGCCTCCACCTGCACGACGAGGTCGACGGAGCCGATGTCGATGCCGAACTCCAGGGTGCCGGTGGCGCAGACGGCCCGCAGCTGGCCGGCCTTGAGGGCCGACTCCACGCGCTCGCGCAGCTCGCGGGCGGTGCTGCCGTGGTGGCTCTGGCAGATGGTCTCGCCGGCGGCCGCGTTGATGCGCGCCGCCAGCCGCTCGCAGAGGCCGCGGTTGCCGACGAAGACGAGCGTGGTCCGGTGCTGCCGGATGAGGTCGAGGATCTGCGGCGTGATGGCGTCCCAGATGGAGTCCCCGGGCACGTCGCCAAAATCGGGGACCGGCGCCAGGACGCGGATGTCGAGCGCGCGCATTGCGCGCGCATCCACGATCGAAGCCGCGCGGCCGCCCGTCAGAAAGCTCGCCACCTCGCCGAGCGGCTTCTGGGTGGCGGAGAGGCCGACGCGCTGCAGCCCGCCGCCGGTCAGCTCCTCCAGCCGCTCCAGGGTCAGGGCCAGGTGCGCGCCGCGCTTGTCGGGGGCCAGGGCGTGGATCTCGTCCACGATCACGGTGCGCACGGTGCGCAGGGCCGCGCGGCCCGCCTCGCTGCCCAGCAGGATGAACGCCGACTCGGGCGTGGTGATCAGGATCTGCGGGGGATGGCGCAGCTGGCGGCGCCGCTCGGGGGCGGGGGTGTCGCCGGTGCGGACGGCGGCGCGGACGCCGCCCAGGGCCCGCAGGGGGATCTCCAGGTTCCTGTGGACGTCGTTGCCGAGGGCCCGCAGGGGGGAGATGTAGAGGACGCGGACGCCTTCGGTCGCCGTGAGGCGCCGCTCCCGGTCGATGGCCGCCAAAAAGGCGGCGAGTGTCTTGCCTGAGCCGGTCGGTGCGCAGAGCAGGGTGCTGCGGCCGGCGGCGATCTCCGGCCAGCCCCGCTCCTGGACAGGCGTCGGCGCGACGTAGGTGGTGCGGAACCACGTGGCCACCTCAGGGGCGAAAAGGTCA
The DNA here is from genome assembly GCA_027314765.1 of Clostridia bacterium. Lineage (GTDB taxonomy): Bacteria > Bacillota > Sulfobacillia > RBS10-35 > JAJYVM01 > JAJYVM01. Next base: position 16,286 of record DAHVAF010000088.1, read on the forward strand.
AGGGCGGAAATGGTCCCACCCCCTCGGGTCGAGGGGTTGGCCGTCGAGGGTGAGTCCGCCGGCGGTGACCTGGCCGATGCGGACGCCGGGGGCGCCCGCGGGGCCGGCATACAGGAGCTCGTAGTCCTCGCCGCCGTGCAGGGCCAGACGCAGGGGGTCGAGCCCGAGCTCGGCCGCTGCCCGCCGGGTCTCGTCATCGATCGGGATGCTCGCTGAGTCCAGATTCGCCCCGGTGCGGCTCCGCTCGCAGATGTGCCCAAGGTCCTGGGCGAGACCGTCGGAGATGTCGATCATGGCGGTGGCGAGCGCAGCGAGCTGCCGGCCCTGTTCGATTCGGGGTTGCGGGTCGAGGTGCGCGGCCACCAGCGCCGGGTGGTTCCTGTTCCCCCTGAGCAGGCACTGCAGCCCGGCGGCCGACCGCCCCAGCGGTCCGGTGACGTAAATGTCGTTACCGGGGCGTGCGCCGCTGCGCAGGATGGGATTGGCTGCCGTGCCCACCACCGTGATGTCGATCGCCATGCGCTCGGGCAGGCGGGCGATGTTGCCGCCGGCGACCAGAACGCCGTGGCGGCGGGCCATGTCGCCGAGCCCCTCGTAGAGCCCGTCCACGAACGGCGACGGCGCGGGCAGCCCCAGCGAGATCAGGCACCAGCGCGG
>DAHVAF010000091.1 GCA_027314765.1 Clostridia bacterium
CAAGGCGCTGGACACCGCCATCGAGGCCTTCGCCCGCCGGCTGGGGGCACGCGAGGTGCGCTCAGCCAGCGCGTAGCCGCGCGGTGCGCAGTGGTTCGCTCCACCTGGCCATGCCAACGACCGCCAAGGCCCACAGCGCGCTCAGCTGTGGACCGGGGCGCGCGAGGCCCTCAGCCAGCGCGTGGCCGCACGGTGCGCAGCGGTCTGCTCCACCAGGCCATCCCACCGACCGCCAGGGCCCACAGCGCGCTCAGCTTGCGGACCGGGACGGGTCCGATGCGGTCGGCCAGCGCGCCGCCTGCCAGGACCGACAGCGGGGCCAGGGCTTCGACCACCGGGCTGAAGGTGCCGCCGACCCCGCCGACCGGCCAGGGTGCCGCCGGTGGGGCCAAGCAGGAGACTGGCGACACCCGTGGCCGCATACACCCCCGCGGCCTGCAGGGCGGAGCCGCTCTGCACGAAGACCGCCCAACTCATCGCCAGGTTGAAGAAGGCGTCGCCGAAGGCGGAGACCGCCTGTGCGCCCCAGAGGAGCCGCCAGGCACGATTGCGTAGAAGGGTCTGGTACCGGTCCACGCTCCCGGGATTCCCTGGCGGAAGTGGGGGTGCCTCCGGTGAACATCCGACCTGCCCGCCCGGACGACGTGGCCGCGATCCGCAGCCTTGTCGCCGCCGCATACGCGCCCTACCACGCCCGCATCGGCCGGCCGCCCGCGCCCGTGACCGCGGACCACGGGGCGCTCGTCGGGCGGGGCATGGTGCACGTGGCGACGGACGGACCCTCCCTGGTCGGCGTGCTGGTGGCCTGGCCCGGCTTCGTGGAGAACGTCGCCGTCGACCCGGCACACCAGGGCCGCGGGGTTGGCCGCGCCCTGCTGGCCCTGGCGGAGCGGATGACCATCGCCGCCGGCTTGCGGGAGATCCGCCTCTACACGAACGAGGCCATGACCGAGAACCTGGCGATGTACCCGAAGCTCGGGTATGTCGAGACCGAACGTCGCGCGGAGGAGGGGTATCGCCGCGTGTTCTTCCGCAAGGAGATCCACCCGCCGAGGGCCCTGGTCACCGGCGGTACGCGCGGCATCGGCCTGGCCATCGCCCGCCGCCTGGCCGCCGACGGCGCCGAGGTGGTGGTGACGGGCCGCCGCGCGCCAGCCGACGAACTGGGCGACGGCATCACATTTGCCCAGGCCGACGTCACGGACGAGGAGCGGATGCGCGCCATCGTGCCCCCGGCGCTCGACCACCTCGTCTGCAACGCCGGCACGGGCCTCGTCCAGCCCCTGGCGGAGACCGGCCTCGCCGACTTCGACCGGCTCTGGCGGGTCAACGTGCGGGGCTGCCTGCTCACCGTGCAGGCGTGCCTGCCCGCCCTCCGCCGGAGCCCGCGGGCGGCGATTGTCCTGATCGCGTCCGACGCGGGAGTCCTCGGTGAGGCCGAGACCGGTGCGTACAGCGTCACCAAGGCCGCCGTGATCATGGTGGGCAAGATGCTGGCCCGCGACCTTGGCGCCGCCGGCATCCGCGTCAACATTCTCGCCCCGGGAGACACCGTGCCAGGGATGCGCGAGATGCTGCGGCCCGGTGTCACCGTGCGCCCGGCCGACGAGTGGCGGTCCTGGCCGAAACCGCCCCTCGGGCGGTACGGCCAGGCGGACGAAGTGGCGGCGGCCACGGCCTTCCTGCTATCGGCGGACGCCTCATTCTGCAACGGCTCGGTGCTGCTGGTCGACGGCGGGAGCAGGGCAGGACGATGACCCTTTAGCGCTAAAGGAGTATCATCAAGCCGAGGCGACGATCATGGAGAAAATCAGTGTATACGTCACACCGGAGTTGCACCGGCGCCTGAAGGTGGCCGCATCTGAGCGCGGCGTGAGCCTGAGCGACTTCATGCTCAAAGCCGCCGAGCGTGCCCTGCACCTGACCGACCGCCGTGAGGCGGCTGCTCAGATGGATGCGCTTCGCCAGCGGATCGCCAGCCGGTTCACGGTCGCGGAGTTGAGCGAGCTCCGCCGTGAGGGGCGCCGGTGACGAGCGTCGCGCTGGACGCGTCGGTCGCCCTTGGGTGGGTTCTGCCCACCGAGGGCGCCGACGGGTTGGTCGCGCTCCGCGACAGGGCGCGCGACGCGCCAGCGCTGACCCTCCTGGTGCCTCCGACGTTCTGGTTCGAGATTGCGAACTCGCTGTGGGTCGCGGTCCGTCGCGGCCGGTTTGACAGCGATCAAGCGCACGCCGTCCTCGGAACCCTCCGCCAGTTCGCCATCGAGACGTGGCAGGTCGATGTGGCCGGCTGCCTCGGCTTGGCCTTTGATCGTAACCTCGCCGTCTACGACGCAGCCTATCTGGCCGTGGCCGGCGAAGCGGAGTGCACCCTGTGGACCGTGGACAGAGCCTTGGGTGTGGCTGCCGCGGGACTGGGCATCCCCGTCGAGCCCTAGGGCAGCGGGCCACCCGCGACCTGGGTCCCGCCGCCGCGGCGCACCCCGCACCGTCAACGAGACCCGCCGAGCCCGACAGCGGCCCCACCCGTGCCGTGTCCGCCTGACCGACCGCGCACCGCGACCGGGACCAGCCGAAACGGCCCCGGCCCCCCTGTCGGCGTGGCCCACCGCCCACCACGACGCAGGTGCCGCACCCCGCCGGCGGGAAACCTGTGGGCGAGTGGGGGTCGGGCAATCGTGGCTGACGCATTGGTCCACGTGGTCCCGGGCAAGGTCGCCGAGGTCGTGATCCAGCGGCCCGAGATGCGCAACATCCTCAACACGCCTACCGTCCAGCAGCTGACCGACGCCTTCCGCAACCTGGCGGCCGAGCGGACGACCCAGGCGATCCTGCTTTATGGGGCGGGGGATCGGGCGTTCTGCGCCGGCGCCGACCTGCACGAGGTGCTGGACGCGAAGAGCACCGACGCCGCCCGCGCCTATTTCGGCGGCCTGGCCGACCTCTTCGAGCTGATGGCCCGCGTGCCCCAGCCGATCGTGGCCGCTGTACGGGGCCACGCCCTGGGCGGCGGCTGTGGCCTGGCCGTCGCCGCCGACGTCACCATCGCGGCCGATGACGCCGTGTTCGGCCTGCCGGAGGTCCGGGTCGGCCTGTTCCCCATGGTCGTTCTCGGCCCGATCCTGCGCTCCGTCACGCGCAAGCAGGTGGTCGAAATGGCCCTCACGGGCGGGAGCCTCCCGGCGGCGGCGGCGCGGGAGGCCGGCTTCTGCAGCCGTGTGGTGCCGGCCGCCGCCCTGCTGGATGAATCGCGCGCGATCGCGAACGCGATCGCCTCACAGAGCCCAGCAGTTCTGGCCATTGGCAAGACGGCGCTCCGCGGCACCGACGCGATGCCCATGGGCGCGCAGCTCGGCTACCTGCGCGACCTCAGCGCCATGGTGGCCATGCTGGAGGATAGCCGCGAGGGCATGACGGCCTTTTTGGAGAAGCGGGCGCCCGTCTGGCGCGGGGCATAGTGGTCAGGGTCCGGGGGACAGGGGGGATTGCCGCCATGTGGAGCATCACACCCGCTGCGGCCGAGGACGCCGAGCCGATCCTCGCCGTGCAGCGCGCCGCCTTCGCCCAGAACCAGCGTCGCTACACGGCGACGCTGCCGCTCCTGCGCGAGACCGCCGACGACCTGGGCGCGGCGATCGCCGGGGGCGGGACCTTTGTGGCGCGCCAGCGCGGCGAGGTCATCGGCGCCGTCCGCGTGCAGGTGCGCCCGGACGCCGGCGAGGCGGAGGTCTCCCACCTGGCGGTGCTGCCCGCATACGCGCACCTGGCCGTGGGCCGCTCGCTGATGGCGGCGGCCGAGGAAGCGGCACAGGCGGCTGGCGCACGAACCATGGTGCTGCTGACGGGGCTGCGCGACGCGGCGGCCATCGAGTTCTACCTGAAGCAGGGCTACCGGCCCGAGGCGCTGCTGCCCGACCCCGCCACGGAGATCGACCTGGTGCGGTTCCGGCGGGCCCTCTAGCCGGGCCGCGCCGGACCCAGCACCATCGCCAGCAGCTCGCCGGCACGATCTGGCGGGAACGGCGCACCGGTCATCAGGCGGCAGAAGAATACCGGGCCGAGCAGCGCGAAGGCCGCCAGCTCAGGGTCGAGGTCAGGCGCCAGCTCGCCGCTGCACACGCCCTCGGCCAGAATGTCGACCAGCGGCTGGCGCGCCGACTGCTGAAACCCGTGGTGGAACGCGCGGAGACCGGTGTCGCGCTCCGCGGCGTCCACCATGGCGGGGATGGCCCGCGAGAACGCCGAGCTGACGACGACCTCCGCCACGTGGCCGACGATGCGCGCGGCGCGAGCCCGGGCCGTGCCGCGACCCAGGTCGAGGCCGGGACCAAGCTCCTCGTGCAGGGTGTGGAAGGCGGCGCCGATCAGCGCCAGCTTGTCCGGCCAGTGACGGTAGATCGTCGACTTGCCGACGCCGGCGCGCGCCGCCACCGACTCGATGGCGAAGGCGCCGTAGCCCGCCTCGCCCAGCTCGGCCAGGGCCGCGCGCAGGATTCGCTCACGCGAGCGGGCGATGCGGGGGTCGACGCGGCCGGTCCGCGGCCGCAGCCGGTCGCCCGCGTGACCCGAGGCTGACGACGGGCCGCCGCGCTTCTGGCCGTCCGCGCCGCCGAAGCCTGCCGCCCGTGGGCCATGGCCCACGTGGCCCACGTCTGCGCCATCGCCCTCACGGCGCGGCCCCATCACGCCGCCGAAGGGACCCGAGCCTGGCTGGCCGCCCCACCGCACCTCTCAGGCACCGTCCGCCCCCCTTCCGAGCGCAGCAGCGCGGCCGCCTCACCCGCACGCACGCGCCCGCACCTGTCCGATCTTGCCGCTGGGCCACGATCCCGCCGGCCGGCGCCGCGGCAGGCACCCGCGTCGGCCCTCGACGTCCGCGCCGCCCCTCGGCGCCCGCCGCCGCCGCGCGTGCCCGACCCCGGGGCGCGGTGGGCCGCCGTGCCCGGCTCCGACTGCTCGACAAGATTCCCGGACGGCTCCTCCAGCAGGATCTACTTGCCGCCGACCCCCTGGATGGCGCCGTTTCTGAACCGGCACCCGGCCGCCCTCAGGCGCCCGCCGCCGCCGCGCGTGCCCGACCCCGGGGCGCGGGGGGCCGCCGTGCCCGGCTCCAACTGCTCGACAAGATTCCCGGACGGCTCCTCCAGCAGGATCTGCTTGCCGCCGCCCCCCTGGATGGCGCCGTTTCTGAACCGGCACCCGGCCGCCCTCAGGCGGGCCACAGTGGCATCAAGGTCCTCGAGCGTCAGGGTGGATGCGCTGGCCGCCACCCGGCGACTGCGGCTCGCCGCTACCATGGCGGCACCGCCGCCCATGTCCTGCCCCGGCCCCGTCAGGTACAGATGCGGATCCCCGCACGGGATCTCGGCGAACGCGGGACTGGGGGCCACCTCGACCCGGAAGCCGAGATGGCGCGTGTAAAAGTCGATCGATGTCGCCACATCGTGGACGATGTACCAAACGCAGACGGCCATGGCATGCATTCCCGCCTGCGCAGTATGAAACGGTAGCGTTTCACACCGCCACGGTCAAGGCGGCGCCGCAGCGAGCGCCTCGCGTGCCCCGAGCCCAAGCAGTTGACCGTGCCGAGCCGCCCCAGGTATGCTGCTCTGTAAGACGGACCACGCGATTGCGCGAAGACGCTGTCTTCGCTTTGTGCTCACGAACCAGGCGCGACGGCGGTGGCCGGGCAGAACGGACCGACCGGAGCCGGCGACAGAGACGGTGGCGATCATGCGGAGCGGTACCCGCGCCCATTGACGCGGCGGCCGCGGCGCACCGCACCCGAGGGTCTGGGCAACTCATGAGACGCAGGCGCGCGCAAGGCCGGTCACGTCTGAGACGGCTTTGCGCTTTGCGTTTTTGTGCGCGGCGCATGGCCGCCCCCGCCCACAAAAGAAGAGAGGGCGGGGCGGCACTTCCGTCTCCGGCCGGGGCGTGTCCGCCGCCGGTGATCCGGCCGGCCGGCCGCGCCAGGTGGCGGAAGCCGCCGTGGCCTTCGACAATTGACGGTGAAGAGGTGAGTGAAGCTGAACGGGCTACTGACGGTCGTGATTGTGGCCGTCGCGGCCTTGCTGATCGGCGCCGGCCTGGGCTACCTCATCCGCAAGATGGTTGGCGAGGCCCGCATCGGCTCGGCGGAGGCGGAGGCCAAGCGCATCGGCGATCAGGCCGCGCGCGAGGCCGACCAAAAGAAGCGCGAGGCGGTCGTCGAGGTCAAGGAGGAGCTGCAGCACCTGCGCGCCGACTTCGAGCGCGAGACCCGGACCCAGCGCGCCGAGTTCCAGCAGATCGAGAAGCGGCTGCTGCAGCGCGAGGAGATGCTGGACCGCAAGGGCGAGAGCTTGGAGGACCGCGACCGCGGCCTCAAGCGCAAGGAGGACGAGCTGGAGAACTCCCGCGCCTCGATCGAGGAGCTGAAGCTCCGCCAGCAGCAGGAGCTGGAGCGGATCTCGGGCCTGAAGCGCGAGGACGCCCGCGAGATTCTGCTGCAGGGCGTGCGCGAGGAGGCCCGCCGCGAGGCGACCCAGATCCTGCGCGACGCCGAGGAGGAGGCCCGCGCCGAGTCCGACCGCCGCGCCAGGGAGATGGTGGGTCTCGCCATCCAGCGCTGCGCCGCCGACCACGCCGCCGAGTCCACGGTCTCGGTCGTCGAGCTGCCCTCCGACGACATGAAGGGCCGCATCATCGGCCGCGAGGGCCGCAACATCCGCACCTTCGAGGCCCTGACCGGGGTCGATCTGATCATCGACGACACCCCGGAGGCCGTGGTGATCTCGGCCTTCGACCCCATCCGGCGCGAGAAGGCCCGCCTGACCCTGCAGAAGCTGATCTCCGACGGGCGCATCCACCCCGCCCGCATCGAGGAGATGTATCAGAAGACGGAGCGCGAGGTGGAGACCCTCATCCGCGAGGAGGGGGAGAAGGCCAGCTACGAG
>DAHVAF010000093.1 GCA_027314765.1 Clostridia bacterium
TGAGAACGTCCGCGAAGGTGCTTGGATCGCCGCCGTCCGTCGTGCTCGAAGAGGAGCAGCCGCAGCTCGAAGACTGACCCAGCAGCAGGAGCAGGAGCAGGGGCGAGAGGCCGCTGCTGCTGCCCCCCATGCCGCCGCCGAGAAGCAGGGGTAACAGCCCGCCCATGCCGCCGCCGCCCAACGCCGTCCCGCCATCTGGCACCGTCGGTCCCTCCTTTGCGAATCTGCGACAGCGTATGTCCAAGGCGGTCGGGACGTGCTCGGCCCTGTCGAGGGCGAGCACAACGAGCCGCCCCGGGGCGCGTGGACGCCCGCAAGGTGGGGAGCGGCCGGCGGGTGGGGAACCCGTGCGCGGGCCGGCGGCACGGGCCTGGCATCGCGCCGTTGGCCCGCGCGGCCTGCCCTCCGCCCCGCGCGGCACGTGGAGGCGGGCCTGTCCAGCGGACCCACCGCGGCCGCAGGACCGCCGTTTTGATGAGGCGGGACTCGTTCGGCGCATCCCCACGGCGTGGCGGCTCGCCCGCGGTTGGAGGACCACCGCTCGCCTCGACCGGACGCGTGATGCGCATCCTTACGGCGACAGCGGCTCCCCCGCGGCCGGAGGACCATCGCCCGGTTCCGGCGGGACGCGCGATGCGCAGGCGTGCGGCGCCGCCGCTCAACGGCGGCGACAGGACGACCGCCCGGCTCGGGCGGGACGCGCGAGCCGCATCGTCACGGCGCAGGACCCCCTCCCGTTGCGGAGGACCACCGTTCGCCTGGACGGGACGCGTGATGCGCATGCGTGCGGCGCCGCCGCTCAACGGCGGCGACAGGACCACCGCCCGGCTCGGGCGGGACGCACGGTGCGCATCCCCACCGGGTGGCGAAAGAGCATCGCCTGCCTCAGGCAGGTTGCGTGGCCCGCATCCCCACGGGGCAGGGGCTCGACGGCAGCCGCGGGACGACCGCCCGCTCTCGGGGCGGCCCATGGAGCGCATCCCCACGGCTCAACGGTGGCCGGACGACCATCGTCCGGCTCAGGCGGGGTGCGCATCCCCACGCCGTGGTGACGGTCAAGCGCCGCGGATCCCCATCCGAGGTGGGCCGTGAGTCACCACGCACCCTGCCTTGACACACCGCCGGTCCAGCCGTTGCCGCGAAGTCACACGCTCCACTGCGCCGCGAGCTGCCGGCCCCAGGCGGGAAGCGCCACCTGCCGGCGGAGCAGGAATCCGAGGAGGCTCTCCGCATGGGACGCGGGGAGCCCCCACGCTCGGGGTACGCCGGCGACGAGGTCGGCCAGCTGGTCCTCCGTGACAGCCAACAGCGCGTCGAGCGCGGCACGGAAGTCGAAGTGGCGCCGCGCCGCCCGCGCCAGCGCCGTCAGCGCACTGAGATCCGGTGCGGAGGCGAGGCCAGCGGCAAGGGTCGCGGGGGTCCAGCGGGGGGCACCGGGCAGCGCGTGCCCATGATCCACCACCAGCAGGGAGGGACCGGCGGGGCCGGGGACAGCCAGCAGGTGCGAGGCCTTCAGGTCGGTGTTGTCGATCCAGGTCTCCAACATCGCCGCAAGTGGCAGGGTCTGCAGGTTGATCAACTTCTCCGAGTCCGACAGGGGCTCCACGGGTACCGCGCCGCCCGCGAAGACGGCGCCGTACTGCAGGCCGGAGATCCATGGCCGGATGCGCAACGGCGGGATGTCGCACAGCCGGGCGCTGGGGACGTGCACAAGCAGGGGCTCGGGCACCGGGGCGCCGACGAGACGGCCGAGGCGGGTCATGACGAGATCGGCGATGAGCGCGCGCGTGGTCTGCGGGTTACCCATGAGCTTCGTCAGGGCGAGACGGCCATCCGCAAGCGACAGCAGCAGCGGGAGCGACCGGCCCCGGAGGGCGGCGGGTTGATAGCCGACGGCTTCGACGACGCGCGGTCCGTCCACCGTGTACCCCCGGTAGAGGCTATGCGGCCTGTCCGGCGCGCGACACTCCCACCTGGGAAGCGCGAGGACCAGACCGTTCCCGATCCCGCCAGAAGGAAACCGGCGGCCCGCCCGCGTACCATATCCTGCCTCGGAAAGGGGGTGAGTGCTTGTCGAGCGGTCGTGAAGCGCGGGCCCGGCGGGGCGGCTGGGGCTGGTACCTGCTTCTCGTGATTCCGTTCATTGCGACCCTGTTCCCCGGGATGTACAACCACCTGACGCCCACACTTGGCGGGATGCCGTTCTACTACTGGTACCAGCTGCTCTGGGTCGTCATCACGGGCCTTCTCACCATGGTCGTCTACGTGGCGACCCGGTGACGGTCCAAAGGGAGGTGAGCTGGGTTTGAATGCGACCGAGTTGATCGTCTTCCTGGTGCTCTTCGCGCTGGTCACGGTCGTCGGCTTCGTGGCGGCCCGCTGGCAGCGGGGCGACCTCAACCTGCTGGATGAGTGGGGACTGGCCGGACGCCGGTTCGGCACGCTGGTCAGCTGGTTCCTCATCGGCGGCGACCTCTACACGGCCTACACCTTCATCGCCGTTCCGGCCCTCGTGTACGGGGCGGGCGCTCTCGGCTTCTACGCCGTGCCCTACACGATCGTCGTCTATCCCCTGGTCTTCATGCTGATGCCGCGCCTTTGGGCCGTCGCCAAGAAGCACGGCTACATCACGGCCTCCGACTTCATGAAGGGCCGCTTCGACAGCCGCGGGCTGGCCCTTGCCGTGGCCATCACGGGCATCCTGGCCACCATGCCCTACATCGCCCTGCAGCTGGTCGGGATGCAGGTGGTCCTGCAGACCCTGGGGCTCGCGGGCAAGGGCATTCTCGGCGACCTGCCCCTGATCATCGCCTTCGCGGTCCTGGCGGCCTACACGTACACCAGCGGGCTGCGCGCCCCGGCCCTCGTCGCGGTCGTCAAGGACGCTCTGATCTATATCACCGTGATCGTGGCCGTCATCGTGATTCCGGCGAAGCTGGGCGGCTTCGGCCACATCTTCGCCGCCGCGTCGGCCGCCCACCTATCGCTGACCCTCAGCCCGAAGGCCTTCACGGCCTACGCCACGCTGGCCCTGGGCTCGGCAATCGCCCTGTTCTTCTACCCGCACGCCATCACAGGCGTCTTCAGCACCCGCTCGCAGGACGTCATCCGCCGCAACGCGGCCCTGCTCCCCATCTACTCGATCCTGCTCGGCCTCATCGCGCTGCTCGGCTACATGGCGGTCGCTGCCGGCGTCAAGGTCGCGACGCCAAGCCTGGCGGTGCCCGCGCTGCTGACCAAGATGTTCTCGCCCTGGTTCGTCGGGTTCGCGTTCGCGGCGATCGTGATCGGCGCGCTCGTGCCGGCGGCCATCATGGCCATCGCCGCCGCCAACCTGTTCACCCGCAACATCTACAAGGAGTACTTCCGTCCGGACTGCACCCCGAAGCAGGAGACCAGCGTGGCCAAGTGGGTCTCGCTGGTCGTCAAGCTCGGCGCCCTGATCTTCGTCATCGGCCTGCCCCTGCAGTTCTCCATCTACCTGCAGACCCTGGGCGGGATCTGGATTCTGCAGACGACGCCGGCCCTGATCGGCGGGCTCTACTCGCGCTGGTTCCACCGGAGCGCCCTGCTGATCGGCTGGCTTGTCGGCATGGTCGTCGGCACGGGGATGGCCGTCAGCCTGAAGTTCCAGACCTCCACCTTCCCCCTGCACATCGGCGGCGCGGTGATCCCGGGCTACGCCGGCATCTGGGCCGTAATCGTCAACGTGGTGGTCGTCGTGGTCCTGAGCGCGATCCTCAACGCCCTCCGCGTCAGCAACGGCACCGACGAGACGGCGCCGGCCGACTACGAGCGCGGCGGGGCTGCCGCGCCCGCCGTCGACTAGCCGGACTCGGCGTCCGTCGGCAACCCTCCCGCACGGGGCGGCCACACGGCCGCCCCGCAGCGCCCCCGGCCGCAAGAACTCGACTATCATAGAGACGGACCGCGAGACGGACCGCGAGACGGACCGCGAGACGGACCGCGAGACGGACCGCGAGACGGACCGCGAGACGGACCGCGAGACGGACCGCGAGACGGACCGCGCGC
>DAHVAF010000094.1 GCA_027314765.1 Clostridia bacterium
TTCGGCGGGCGCAAGCTATGCGCCCGCCGAAGCCGGCCTCATCGTGGCCAACACCCTGCGGGCCGCGTCGGTCGCCAAGGCGGCCAGCACCGTGGTCCCGGCCGCGATTCAGGTCCCCCAGCTGATCGCGGTCGCCGGCGACGTCTTCACGGTCCGGGGCGGGCAGCCGCTTGTCGCCGCCGCCCGCGCACCGGGCATCCCGCTCCCGCTCGGCGGCCTTGCGGCTGCGCTTGCCATCGTCGCCGCCGCGCTGGTGATGGCCGGGACGATGCTGACCCTGGTGGCGGGCCGGCGGCACGAGATCGGGGTGCTGAAGGCGCTGGGGGCATCCCCGGCGACCATCGCCGGGATGGTGGCCGGGGAGGCGGCGGGCCTGGCCGTGCTGGGCGGAGCCATCGGCTTTGCGGCCACGCGGCTGGTCGTGACGCTGATCCTGCTGGCCTCCCACGCCTCCGCCGGTGAGATCATCCTCGGGGGCCTGCGCGAGGCCGGGATCGTGCTCGGTGCCTGCCTGGGAGCGGCCCTGCTCTGCGCCAGCGTGCCGGCGGCCGAGGCGGCCCGCATGCCGACCATGGCGGTTCTCCGTGAGTCTTAGGGCGGTCGGGCTGACGAAGATCTACCTCGTGGGCCAGGGTGTGAAGGCCCTCGATCAGGTCTCGCTCGAGTTCCCGACCGGCTCGTTCACGGTGGTCACCGGGCCCTCCGGGTGCGGCAAGAGCACGCTGCTCAGCATCCTCGGCGGCCTGGAGCGGCCGACGTACGGCGAGGTGTGGCTGGGGGAGCGGCGCGTGGACCGGCTGGGCGAAGGCGATCTTGCCCGCCTTCGCCTATCCTCGATCGGCTTCGTGTTCCAGGCCTTCCACCTGCTGGCGGACCTCACGGCCGCGGAGAACGTCGCCATGCCCCTGCGGCTGGCCCGCCGTCCGGAGGCGCGCTCGCGCGCGGTGGAGCTGCTCGAGCAGGTGGGCCTGGGCCAGCGCGCCGACCACTACCCACACCAGCTGTCCGGAGGGGAGCAGCAGCGGGTCGCGGTCGCGCGTTCGCTGGCCAACCGGCCCGCCGTGGTGCTGGCGGACGAGCCCACGGGCAACCTGGACAGCAGGAGCGGGGCGGACGTGATCGCCCTCCTCCGGCGCTTCAACCAGGAGCAGAGCCAGACGACGGTGGTGGCCTCCCACGACCCGGCGCTCCTGGCGGAGCCCGGGCGGCTCATCCGCCTGAAGGACGGGCGGCTGGAATGATCCTGCCCTACGCGCTGCGCGGCGTCCGCAAGCACGCCGGGGTCTTCGCCCTCCTGGCGGCGACCGTGGCCGCGTCGGTGGCCCTGGCCGCCCTCCTGCTCGCGGCCGTCGGGTCGGCGACAGCCGCGTTCGTCTCCCGGGTCCCGCCCGTGCCGCTGCCCGCTCCGGCGGTGGCATTTTACACCACAGGCGGCGCTGGCTATCCGGCGCAGGAGCTGCCCACGGGGCTCGGCATGCGGCTGGTGGTGGCCGGCTTCCCGGGGGCTCCCGAACCCGGACTGGTGGCGGCACCGGACTGGCTCGTCCGCGCGGCTGGCCTGCACCCTGGCGACCCCGTCGCTGTCGGCGGGCGCACATTCCGGCTTGGCGCGGCATACGCCGCGCCGTGGGACCATGCGCTGCCCCTGGTCCTGGTGGGGCGTGGCTCGCTTCCGCTCGCGGGAAAGTTGTACGCTGGGGGCAAGCCGCCGGGGGGCGCGGCCTGGGTGCTGCGGGCGGACACGGGAGCGGTCACGGCCCGCGCCGACCTCGGCTCGGTGTACAGCCCGGTCGACCTCCTGGTCGCGGGGGTCGCCGTGCTGGGGAGCCTCGGCGTCGCTGACAGCTTCCTGCTGAGCCTGCTGCGGCGCCGGCGCCAGATCGGCATCGCCCGCGCCGTGGGCTGGGAGACCGGCCAGGTCGCGGCCTGGCTGCTGCTGGAGGCGGCGATCGTGGCCGTGGTCGGCGCCCTGGCCGGCTCGATCCTGGCCGAGGCGGCCGCGGCCGTCACGGCCCTGCCCCGGCCGACGGCGCTCGACCTGCTGGCCGCGCTGGCGGTCGTCTCGGCCGGCCTCGCCCTGGCAGCGCGCCGCCCGGCGGCCTGGCTGCGGGCCCGCACCGTATCCGACCTGCTCCGCTGAGGAGGCCATGCCGTGGACCCGGTGGCCGTGGTTGACGTCGGGAGCACCACCACCAAGGTCGTGCGCCTGCTACCGGACGCCGAGGGCGCCCTGCGCGTCGCCGCGCGGGCGGAGGCGCCCACGACCGTCGAGGATCCGGCCCGCGACGTGATGGTGGGCGTGGGGGAGGCCCTGGCGGCGGCCGGGGCGGGAGAGGACCGCCTGGTGGCCACGTCCTCGGCCGGCGGCGGCCTGCAGATGGTCGTGGCCGGCCTCGTCGGCGCCCTGACGGGTGACAGTGCTCAGCGCGCCGCCCTTGGCGCCGGCGCCATCGTCATGGACGTGATCGCCGACGACGACGGCCGCGATGCCCTGGAGCGCATCGCCCTGCTGCGGGAGCTGCGTCCGGACATCGTGCTGGTCTCGGGCGGCACCGAGGACGGCAAGCCGGGCCAGCCCCTCGCGCTTTGCGAGATGGTCGCCGCGGCGCAGGTGCAGGGCCGCCTGGGGCCGCCAGTGCCCGTGATCTACGCGGGCAACTCGCAGGCGCAGGATCTGGTGCGGCGGGTCCTTGAGCCCCTCTGCCCCGTGATCTGCGTCAGCAACCTCCGGCCGGCCATGGAGCGGGAGGACCTCGGCCCCGTCCGCGACGCCATCCACAGGGTCTGCCTGGAGCACGTGATGGCCCATGCGCCGGGCTACGAGGGCCTGCTGCAGCGCACGGGCCGCAGCATCGAGCCGACGCCGGCCGCCGTCGGCCGGGTCATGCGCGCGCTCGCCGAGCACCACCGCGTCAACATCCTGGGCTGCGACGTCGGCGGCGCCACGACCGATGTCTTCTCCGTGGTGGACGGCCAATACACGCGGACGGTCAGCGCCAACCTCGGCATGAGCTACAGCCTGCCGAACGTGCTGGCCCAGGCCGGGCTGCCGGCCATCGCCCGCTGGCTGCCGGTGCCCGTCGGGGCCGATACCCTGCGCAACGCCCTGCTGAACAAGATGGTCCACCCGACGACGCTGCCGGACGAGCCGGGCGATCTGGCGGTGGAGCACGCCGTGGCCCGCGAGGTGCTGCGGGCGGCCGTCGCCCACCATCGACACCTCGCCATCGGCCTGCGCGGCATCCACACGGACCTGGGCTTTGAAAACCTGTTCGCCAAGCGCACCGGCCTGCCCCTGATCCGGACGGGCAACATCGAGGTCGTGATCGCATCGGGCGGGGTGCTGGCCCATGCCCCGCACCCCGGCCAGGCGCTGCTGATGGTGCTGGACGGGCTGGAGATCGGCGGCTACTTCCGCTGCTACCTCGACGGCAGCTACCTGCTGCCACAGCTCGGGGCACTCGGCGCGGTCCACCCGGAGGCGATGGAGCCGGTGCTGTTCCAGGACTGCCTGAAGCCCCTGGCCACCTGCATCGTCCCGTTCGGGCGGCGGAACTGGCCGGGCAGCCTCGCGACGGTCCGCCTGCAGCGCGCGGGCGGCCATACGGAGGCGGAGGTGCGGCCGGGCCGGATCAGCTGTATCGAGCTACCGCCGGGCGAGCGGGCGGAGATCGAGGTCATCCCGCGGTCGGGGATCGACGTGGGGCGGGGGCCGGGTCAGCCCGTGCGCGACGTGGTGGCGGGGGCGCTGCTCGGCATCGTGCTGGATGGGCGTGGCCGCGAGCCCTCGGTGGAGCCGAGCCCCCAGCGCTGCGCCGAGTGGCTGCAGGCCCTGCACGCGGAGGGCCCGGTGGCCGTGCCGGCCTGAGGTGCGTGCGGGTCGTCCCGCGCGCACACGGGTTGAAAGGTGCGTGCGGGTCGTCCCGCGCGCACACGGGTTGAAAGGTGCGTGCGGGTCGTCCCGCGCGCACACGGGTTGAAAGGTGCGTGCGGGTCGTCCCGCGCGC
>DAHVAF010000095.1 GCA_027314765.1 Clostridia bacterium
CGGCACGCCCATTCGTGGCGCCCGGCTCCTCCGCCGCGCCCTGTGCCTTGGCGGCGAGCTGGCCGAGCTGGCCCCGCCTGAGGCGCAATCGCTCGCCGAGCGCGCCCGCCGTGAGATCGTGGAGCGCAACCTCCGCGCCGCGGTCCTCCTGGCGGCCCCCGCCGCGGCGGGCCTGCCGGGGGTGGCCATGGGCCTCGTCACCGCCCTGGTCTCGGTGCCCCCGCCCGACCGGCTGTGGGCTGGCCCGGCGCTGACGGCCCTGCTCCCGCTCGTCGCGGCGGTGTTGGTCATCGCCGGCCGCCGCCGCGTGAGCACGCGGCTTGACGGCCTGACTGGCGACGCGGACGTGAACGTGGACGTGGACGTGGACGTGGACGCGGACGCGGACGTGGACGTGAACGGGAAAGAAGACGCGCAAGGGCGCACGAGCCTTTGGACCGGTCCCCGGACCTGCGCCGCCTGAGGCGCGAGGTGGCGCGCAATGGGGTCGCGCTGCGGTAAGCACCTGGCGGCGCTGCGCGCGGCCGGCGGGCACGCCCTGCCCGTGGCCGCCGCCGCGGTGCCGAGCGCCACCACCGGCGGCCTGCTGCTGCGCAGGAGCCGCGCCCGCGGCGGCCGCCCTGCGCCCGCCGCAAAATGACCGTCCCGAGATCCCCCTTGCCCGCCCACGCGGGCGCCGCCGAGGAGTATAACGGAAGCGATGGCGGTGAGGAGCGCGGGCCGTCCCGCGCGCACACGGGTTACGGGTTCACGCGCACACGGGTTACGGGTTCACGGGTTACGGGTTCAAAGGGGGATTTCGCGTGAGGATCGCCCTCGGCCAGATGAGCGCCAAGGCCGACAAGGCCGCCAACCTGGACCGCATGGCCGCGTTCGCCGCCGAGGCCGGTGCCGCCGGCGCCGACCTGCTGGTGCTGCCCGAAGTCGCCATGGTGCACACGACAGACCCGAAGGTGCCGCTCGGCCCCTTCGCCGAGCCCCTGGACGGGCCGTTCGTCACGGCCCTGGGCGAGCTGGCGCGCCGCCACCGCGTGGCGATCGTCTGCGGCGTGTACGAGTCGATCCCCGGCTCCGCGAAGGCGCACAACACCGCCGTGGCCCTCGGCGCCGACGGCGGGCTGATCGGCGCCTACCGCAAGATCCACCTCTTCGACGCCTTTGGCTTCCGCGAGTCGGACCGGATCGAGCCGGGCGACGGCGAGACGCTGATCTTCCCCCTCGCCGGCATGACGGTCGGCGTGCAGATCTGCTATGACGTGCGCTTCCCCGAGCTCACGCGCCACCTCGTGGAGCGCGGCGCCGAGGTCATCGTCCAGCCGACCGCCTGGGCCCACGGGGTGCTGAAGGAGTCCCACTGGGAGACGCTGGTGCGGGCGCGCGCCATCGAGAACACGTGCTACATGGCGGCCTGCGACCAGATCCTGCAGAACCTCTCCGGCAACAGCATGCTGGTCGACCCGATGGGCGTGGCCGTGGCGCGCGGCGGTGAAGCCGAGTGCCTGGTGGTGGGCGATGCGGACCCGGCCCGCGTCCGCGCGGTGCGGGCGACCGTCCCGAGCCTCCTTCACCGGCGTCCGGACGTGTACGCCGCCTGGCAGCCGGTCGCCGCCCGATAGCGCAGTCGTGACGGCGCGGCGCGTACGCGCCGCGCCATTCTAATTCGTCCGCGGGTAGGCCCGATAGACCTCGGCGGCGGCCCGGTGGAAGCCGTCCGGCAGCCCCTGCGCCCGCATGCTGGCGGCGATCTCCTCCATCTCGCCCACCCAGCGCCAGCCCTTGGACTCGGCCGACGCCTTCGCCTGCGTCCACTGAGCCTCCAGGTCGCCATACCGCCACTCGGCCACCAGGGCCGGGCCTACGCCCTCGGCTGCGGCCAGCGCCCGCGCCGTGAGCAGCAGGGCCGCGCTGCCCTTGGTCCAGGCCGCGTACGCCATCTTCAGGGCGGAGGCGGCCCCGACGGGGCCATCGATGATCCGCGTCTCCAGCACGGTGCCCGCAAAAAGCTCGGCTGCGTCGGCGGCGCCAGGTCCGGAGAGGTAGAGGCGCGTGGTGCCGGCCTTGGACGGCGGCGAGCCGACGATGCCGCCGTCAACCGCATTGGGCAGCGTTTCGGCGATGCGGCGCGCCGTGGCGGGGGAGACGGCGTTGGCGTCGACGTAGGCGCCGGAAAAGCCCGTCGCCGCGACGGCCTGCGCCACATCGAGCGCCGCGTGGGGCGGGCAGACGGAAACAACCACGGACGAACGGGCCACCAGCGCCTGCAGCGTGCCGGCGTCCGTCAGGCCGGCCGCCTCGGCCCGGGCCCGTGTCTCGGGGCCGCGGCCGGCGGAGGCCCATGCGACGTCGTGGCCGGCGGCGGCCAGGACCCGGCCCACGGCGGCGCCCATGGCGCCCGGATGCAGGAGTCCCACACGCTGCGGCATCGGAGCTTTTCCTCCCTTGCGTGGCCGGGGCCGCTTTGCGGGGCGCGGGGCGGCGGCGCGCGCGCTATGACAGAGGTGTGACTTCGCGCAGCCGGATCGTCTGGGCGTTCGTCGTGGCGGCGGCCATCGTATTCGCCCTGGCGCGCTCGGTCGCCACCCTATACGTCAACAAGCTGTGGTTTCAGAGCCTTGGCGACATCGCCGTGTTCTGGCGGGTGATCACGGCCCGCCTCGAGCTGGGGGTTCCAGCCGGCCTGCTCGCCTTCCTCTTCCTGCTGGCGAACCTGCTGGCGGTGCGCGCCGACCTGCGCGGGGCGGCGGAGGTCGGCGACCGCTGGATGCACGGCCGCCGGCTGGCCTGGGTGCTGACGGGCGTGGCGGCCGTCGCCGGCGCGCTGACGGGCTGGGCCGCCTCCGGCAGCTGGCCGCTCCTGTTCCGCTACCTCGACCAGGTGCCGTTCGGGCTGAAGGACCCCGTGTTTCACCGCGACGTGGCCTTCTACGTCTTCACCCTGCCCCTTCTGCGCTGGGTGTATGGCTTTGCGTGGATCATGCTGGTGATCGGCGCCGCGGGGGCCGCCGGCCTCTACTCGCTCATGGGCCTGCTGCGGATGGACCCGGGGCGGCTCGTCCTTCACCCGCGCACGCGCCGCCACCTGGCCCTGCTGGCGATGTTCGCCCTGCTGCTGAAGGCCTGGGGCTACGTCCTCGACGGGTACGGCCTCCTCAACAGCACCCGCGGCGTGGTCGCCGGGGCATCCTACACGGACGTGCACGCCTCGCTGCCGGCCTTCCGCATCCTGGCCGTCCTCGCGCTGGTGGCGGCCGTGATCGCGGCGGCCAACGTGGTGCGCGACTGGCTGCGGCCGCTGGCGGTCGCGCCCGTCGGCGTGCTCGCCGCCTCGGTGCTGATCGGCACCATCTACCCGGCGCTCGTCCAGAGTTTTGTCGTCAACCCGACCGAGTTGCAGCGCGAGGCGCCCTACATCGCGCGCAGCATCGCCTTCACGCGCCGGGCGTACAACCTCGACCTGATCAAGACCGAGCCCTTCGTGCCGCGGACCGACCTGACGGCCACGGACCTCGCCGCGGCCAGCGACACCACCCAGAACATGCGCCTCTGGTCCGAGTCGGTCACCTCGGCGGACTTCCAGCAGGAGCAGGCGCTGCGCTCGTACTACGCCTTCGATCCCGTGACGGTGGACCGCTACATGATCGCGGGCCACGAGCGCGAGGTGCTGCTCTCGGCCCGGGAGATCGACTACGGGAACCTGGCGGCGCCGACGTGGGTCAACGAGCACCTGAAGTACACGCACGGCTATGGGGCGGCCATGGTGCCGGCGGCCGCCTCCAGCGGGACGGGGCTGCCGAAGTACTGGCTGTCGGACATTCCGCCGACCTCGCCGGTCGGGCTGCGCCTGACCCGGCCCCAGATCTACTATGGCGAGGCGCCGAGCCTTCCATACGCCATCGTCGACACGGCCACGCGCGAGTTCGACTACCCGTCGGGCCAGCGCGACGTGTACCGGAATTACGCGGCGTCGCAGGGCGGCATCCCCATCGGCCCCATGCTGAACCGCGTCGCGTTCGCCCTCCGCGAGGACAACTACAACATCCTGCACAGCGGGGACATCCTGCCGAGCTCGCGGGCGCTCATCCTCCGGAACGTGCTGACCCGGGTGGAGCAGGTGGCGCCCTACCTCCACTACGAGCCCTCGCCGTACTTGGTGGTCTATCGGGGCGGGCTCTACTGGATCGTGGACGCGTACACGGAATCCGCGACCTTCCCGTACTCGCAGCGGGCGCCGGGCGGCAGCTACAACTACATCCGCAACTCCGTGAAGGTCGTGGTCAACGCCTACACGGGCCAGATGACCTTCTACGCCATCGACCCCACCGACCCCATCGTGCGCACGTACGAGCGGATCTTCCCGCACCTGTACCAGCCGCTGTCGGCGATGCCGGCCGGGCTGCGGGCGCACCTCCGCTACCCGCAGGGCATGTTCCAGGTCCAGATGGAGCTCTATGCGACCTTCCACATGACGGACCCCACCGTCTTCTATAACCGCGAGGACCTGTGGACGCCGTCCAACGAGATCGTGGGCAACCAGCAGGCGCCCTCGCGGCCCTACTACGTTATCCTGCAGCTGCCGGGGGCCAAATCCGCGGAGTTCCTGCTCATGGAGCCCTTTACGCCATACGGCCACGACAACATGATCGCGTGGGTGGCGGCCCGCAGCGATCCGGCGCACTATGGCCAGATGATCGCCTACGAGTTTCCGAAGACGCAGCTGACCCTGGGGCCGCTGCAGGTCGACGCGCAGATCAACCAGGACCCCGCGGTCGCCCAGGACCTGACGCTCTGGAGCCACGGAGGCAGCAACGTCCTGCGCGGCCGGCTGCTGGCCATCCCGGTGCATGGCGCCCTGCTCTACGTCGAGCCGATCTACCAGGAGGCCACCGGCGCGCCGCTGCCGGAGCTGCGGCGCGTCATCGTCGCGTACGGCAACAACATCGGGTTCGCGGCCAGCCTGCAGGGGGCGCTCAGCGGCATCTTTGGCGGCTCGCCGCCGGCAGTCGTCGCGATAACGTCGCCGCCGGCGACGGCTTCAGCGACGCCGCCGGCCACGGCGTCAGCGTCCGCTTCCGCGACCGCGTCGGCATCGCCGGCGCAGCGGGCGATGAGCGAGTATGCCGCGGCGCTATCCAGCCTGCGTCAGGGCAACTTCGCCGCGTTCGGCAGCGCCTGGCGCAAGCTCGGCACGGCGCTGAAGCTGCTCCCGGCGGGCGGGGGCTGAGGTTTGACAGTCTCTCCCGCGATCCACGATAATCGCCGGGGGTGATGGGCGGTGGACATCGACGCCGCCCCGCTGCGCAGCGACCGCCGGGCCGTGACCGAGCGCAGCTTCCTGGTCCCGGCGCCGGAGAGCGCCGACCGCGTGGGCTTTCGCGGGCCTCTCGCCGTGCGCGTGTTCCTGCGCAACGAGGGCAGCCGGATCCGCGCCGACATCGAGGCGCATGCGCGCTGCGAGGCTCCGTGCGACCGCTGCCTGCAGCCCGTGGCGTTCGCCGTCGAGCTGCGCTACACGGAGGAGTTCGTGACGCCGGAGCAGGCGGCGCGCGACGGGATCGAGGGCGGCGAGACCGACGACGGCGACGTGCGGACCGTCGTGTACCAGAATGATCGCATCGAGCTGGACTCGGGCCTGCGCCAGAACCTCGAGCTGGCGCTGCCGGGCAAGCACCTCTGCCGCGAGGACTGCCTGGGCCTCTGCCCGCGCTGCGGCAAGAACCTGAACGCGGGACCCTGCGGGTGCGCCGACCAGGACGAGCCCAGCGGCCCGCGCCTGCTGGCCCTGGCGGACGCGATGCGCCGCGCGAAGAAGAGGGAGTCGGAATAGCATGCCCAATCCAAAGCACAAGCACAGCAAGGCCCGGAGCCGCAGCAACGGTGCGCACTTCAAGGTGACGGCGCCAAACCTCTCCCCGTGCCCGCACTGCCACAAGCTGCGGCCCTCGCACCAGGTGTGCCCGAACTGCGGGTTCTACCGGGAGCGCGAGGTCGTCAAGATGGAGGAGGCGTAGCGGCAGAGGCTCGCAGCCGCTCGCGCCTGACCCGCGCCGGCGCCGTTGCCCCGGCCTTCTCCCCGTGAGCCTCTCGCTGGCACACCCCGGGGCGTTCGGGGTGTGCTTCCGCGTGCAGGCCACCCGCCGTTGGGACGGTCCATCCTGGCAAGAGACGGGGGCAGGAGTCGGGCGGGACGCGTGGTATCCTTCACATCAGCGTGATACGACACATTCTTCGCCGCCTTGGCGCGATCGTCGTTCTGATCGTCGCCGCGTCGATGCTCGTCTTTCTCATCATCCGCCTGATCCCCGGGGATCCGGTCGTGATGATGCTTGGAAGCAATGCGGCCGACACGTCGCTGATCAACAGGGTGCGTGTGGAGCTTGGTCTGAACCTGCCGATATACCAGCAATACATAATTTGGGCCGGCAACCTTCTGCATGGCCAGTTCGGGGTTTCGTACATCAATGACCTGCCCGTGCTGACGCTGCTCCGCCTGAACTATCCGTCCACGCTGCAGCTGACGCTCTCCGCCCTGGTCGTGAGCGTGACGGTCGGGGTCACACTCGGCACCATCGCGGCGGTCAAGCAGGACACGTTCTGGGACGTCGGGCTGCGCACCATCGCCCTGGTCGGCCTCGCCATGCCGAGCTTCTGGCTCGGCCTGCTGCTCATCAGCCTCTTCGGCGTGACGCTGAAGTGGCTTCCCGTCTTCGGCGGTACGGGCTGGCGCGCCGTCATCCTGCCCGCCCTGTCCCTCGGGATCGGCGGCGGCAGCGTCATCGCCCGGTTCGTGCGCAGCAACCTGCTGGAGACGATCCGCCTGCAGCACGTTACGGTGGCGCGCAGCAAGGGCGTCTCGGCGTTCGGTGTCCTGCGCAAGCACGTGATCCGCAACGCCATCCTCCCGATCGTGACCGTCATCGGGCTTCAGGTGGGCGGGCTGCTCTCCGGCACCGTCGTCATCGAGGAGGTCTTCTCCCGGCCCGGCATCGGGGCGCTGCTCGTCAACTCCATCCAGAACAAGGACTATCCGACCGTCCAGCTTGTCATTCTCATCTTCACGGTGGTCTTCGCCGGCGTGAATCTGGTCGTCGACCTCACATACCCGCTGCTGGACCCGCGGATTCGGTACTCCTAGATCGGGGCGAAGCGGATGGCGGTGCCCGCGCTTCAGGCGCCACGCGAGACCGAGACCGACCTGCCGCCGCGGCGCCGGTGGCGGTGGCTGCGCCATCGCAATCTCGTCGCCGGCGGGGCGGTCTTCCTCTTCCTGATGCTGCTGAGCTTTGGCGCGCCCCTCTTCACCCACGCCAACCCGCTGTCCGTGCATCCGCTGGCCACGCTGCAGAAGCCATCCCTGCAGCATCTGTTCGGGACGGACGAGCTGGGCCGCGACCTCTTCAGCCGGGTCCTGTACGGCGGCCGGTACACGATCCTGGCCAGCCTGGCGGCCATGGCCCTCGGGGTCGTGGCCGGCAGCCTGATCGGGCTCGTGGCCGGCATCGCCGGCGGCTGGGTGGACATGGTGCTCATGCGCGCGATGGACCTGATCCTGGCCTTCCCCGGCATCCTGCCGGCCCTGGCCATCACCACGATCCTCGGGCCCAGCTACCTGAACCTGATCCTGGCCATCGGCTTCTCGTCGGCGCCCGGCTACGCGCGCATCGTGGAGGCCGGCGCCCTGCAGGTCAAGCAGCTGGTCTACGTGGAGGCGGCGGAGTCCGCGGGCAGCAGCCGATGGCACATCATCCGCAAGCACGTGCTGCCGAACGTGTTCTCCCTGATCGTCGTCGCCGCCAGCACGGGCCTTGGCCTCACCGTCCTGGCCGTGGCGGCCCTCGGCTTCCTGGGGCTTGGCGTGCAGCCCCCGACGCCGGAGTGGGGCTCGATCCTGAACGAGGGCCGCCAGAACATCATGCTGGCCTGGTGGATCAGCCTGTTCCCCGGCATCCTCATCACCCTCTACGTCATCGCCGTCAGCATCATGGGCGATGGCCTGCGGGATCTGCTCGACCCGATGAACGCGTGAGGAGGTTGAGACCCATGCGGAGACGGTGGGGCGCCGTGGGCGCCGTCCTGGCCCTTCTCCTGGCGGGCTGCGGCGGTGCGGCCAGCACCAGTTCCAGCACCTCAAGCACGGGTGCCAGTACCAGCTCCAGCTCGACTGCCGCGACGGCGACCGCGGCCGCGCCCGCAAGCGGGCCGGTGAAGGGCGGGACGCTGACCATCGCGTTCTCGCAGGAGCCCGACACCCTGGACGTGGCCAAGACCGGGCTGACGGCCGTGGGCGAGATCATGCGCAACGTGATGGACGGGCTGGTCTGGCTCGGCACGGACAACAAGTTCTACCCGGACCTCGCCACGAGCTGGACGGTCAGCACCAACGGGCTGACGTACACCTTCCAGCTGCGCAAGGACGTGAAGTTCACCGACGGCACGCCATTCAACGCGCAGGCCGCCGTGGCGAACTTCGACTACGTCGAGAACCCGGCCACCCACTCGCTCGGATCGCTGCAGGGCCTCGGCCCGTGCACCAAGGCGGCCGCGACCGGCGCGTACACGCTCACGGTCACCTGCACGGCGCCGTACGCGCCGTTCATGACCGACATGGCCGGCTTCGGTTTCCAGTCGCCGACGGCCATCCAGAAGGAGGGCAGCCAGTACGGGCTCAACCCCGTCGGCACCGGGCCCTTCATGGTCCAGAAGTTCGTGCCGAACTCCGAGGTCGTGCTGGTGAGAAACCCCAACTACAACTGGGCGCCCAGCGTGCGCAACCCGCACGGCGCCGCCTACCTGGATAAGATCGTCTACCAGATCCAGCTGGACGGCCAGACCCGGGTCGACTCGCTGCAGAGCGGCCAGGCCCAGATGGTGGAGGGCGCCCCGGCCCTTTCGTACAAGACCATGACGGCGGCGGGCCAGCAGTATGTCGGGCTCGTCGCGCCGATCGCGGGCGCCGGCGAGTACGCCGTCATCAACAACTCGAAGTTCCCGACCAACGACGTCAACGTCCGCAAGGCCATCCTCTACTCGATCGACCGCGTCGGCCTGAACCAGCTGGCCGACCAGGGCGTCTACCCGGTGCTCTGGAGCCCGCTGCAGCCGGGCACGCTCGGCTTTGACGCCACGCTCAACAACCAGCACATGTACTCGTACGACCCGACCAAGGCGGCGCAGATCCTGACCCAGGACGGCTGGAAGAAGGACAGCAGCGGCATCTGGGCCAAGAACGGCCAGGAGCTGTCGATCGTCATCACCCACATCCCCGTCGGGGATCTGCCGACCGAGGCCCAGGGCATCCAGAGCTACCTCCAGAAGGCCGGCATGAAGGTCACCATCCAGCAGTACGCGGACAACGCCTGGCACGCGGCCAACGTCTCCGGCGTGGAGAACATCACGCCCCTGGAGTTCAGCAGCCTCGACCCTGACCTGCTGCGCATCGAGTTCACCCCGGGCCAGTACTTCAACTGGAGCAAGGTCAACATCCCGTCGCTGACGACCCTGCTGGCGAAGGCCGAGACGGAGACCAACCCGACGACGCGCCTGCAGATGTACGATCAGGCGCAGCAGATCCTGATGGACAACGCCGTGATGATCCCCGAGCACGAGAACGACGACCTGTACATCATGTCGCCGAAGGTGAAGGGAATCACGGTGCTGCCCGGCGGCAGCCTCGACCTGTACTCGGCCTACCTGGCCCAGTAGCGGGGCATCGGAAGCCGTACTCGTGGGGCCGGCGCGATTCGCGCCGGCCCTTCGCATCGCTGCCTCTGTGGCGGTCTGGCAGGGGTGGGCAGCCGGCGGCGCGAAGTCGCCTGCCGGGAGGGGGCCCGTTCCAATGCCCGCAGACCCCGATTTCGTGCACCTTCACCTCCATACCGAGTACAGCCTCCTGGACGGCGCCAGCCGCATCCCCGACCTCGCGGACGCGGTCGCGCGCATGGGAATGCCCGCCGTCGCCGTCACCGACCACGGCGCCATGTATGGGGCGCTGGCCTTCCACCAGGCGGCGCGCTCGGCGGGGGTCAAGCCCATCATCGGCACCGAGCTCTACACGGCGCCGCGCTCGCGCTTCGACCGCACGGCCAAGGTCGACGACGAGCCCTACCATTTCGTGGTGCTGGCGCGGGACCGCGAGGGCTATAAAAACCTGGTCCACCTGTCGTCGATGGGCTTTCTGGAGGGCTTCTACTACAAGCCGCGGGTCGACCGGGACCTGCTGGCCGCCCACAGCAGGGGGCTGGTGGCGCTCTCGGCCTGCCTCGGCGCCGAGGTGCCGCAGCTGCGGCTGCAGGACAAGCTGAAGGAGGCCGAGTCGGCGGCGGCCTTTTACCGTGACGTCTTTGGGCCGGAGGGGTTCTGGATCGAGCTGCAGGACCACGGCATCCCGGAGCAGCGGCGCATCAATCCCGAGCTGCTGCGGATCGCGAGGCGGCTGGGGCTCGGGGTGGTCGCGACCAACGATGCGCACTACCTGCGTCGGGAGGACGCGCATGCCCACGACGTGCTGCTCTGCATCCAGACGGCGGCCAACCTGGACTCGCCCAAGCGCCTGCGCTTTCCGACCGAGGAGTTCTACGTGAAGTCGCAGGCGGAGATGGCGGCCCTGTTCGCGGACGCGCCGGAGGCCCTGCGCGGGACGGTGGCCGTGGCGGAGCAGTGCAATCTGGAGTTCGATTTCGGCCAGCTGCACCTGCCGGCCTACGCGCTGCCGCCGGGCGAGACGGCGGAGTCCTACCTGCGGCGGCTCTGCGACGAGCGCCTCGCCTGGCGCTACCCGGACGCGGGGCCGGAGGTGCGGCGGCGGCTGGACTACGAGCTCGGGGTCATCTTCCGCTGCGGCTACAGCGGCTACTTCCTCATCGTGTGGGACCTGATCGACTACGCGCGCAGGTGCGCCATCCCGGTGGGGCCGGGCCGCGGGTCCGCGGCGGGCAGCATGGTCACGTATGTGCTGGGCATCTCCAGCGTCGACCCGCTGCGCTTCGGGCTGGTGTCCGAGCGCTTCCTCAACGAGGAGCGCGTGGACATGCCGGACATCGACATCGACTTCTGCTACGAGCGGCGCGATGAGGTCATCCGCTACGTGGTCGAGAAGTACGGGGCCGACTCGGTGGCCCAGATCATCACGTTCGGCACGCTTGGCGCCAAGGCCGCCGTGCGCGATGTCGGGCGGGCCATGGGCCTGACCTACGGCGAGGTCGACAAGATCGCCAAGCTGATCCCGAATCAGGTGCATATGACGCTGGAGCGCGCCCTGGAGGTCGAGCCGGCGCTGCAGCGCGCCTGCGAGGAGAACCCGCGGGTGCGCGAGCTGCTGGATGTCGCGCAGCGCCTGGAGGGGCTGCCGCGGCACCCGTCCGTGCACGCCGCCGGGATCGTGATCGGCGAGGAGCCCCTGGTCAACGTGGTGCCGCTGGCGCGCACGTCGGACGGCAACGTCTGCACGCAGTTCGACATGGACATGATCAAGGAGATCGGGCTGCTGAAGATCGACCTCCTTGGGCTGCGCACCCTGACCGTCCTTGACCACGCGGTGCGCACGATCGCGGAGACGACCGGCGAGCAGCTGGACCTGGACAGCCTGCCGCTCGATGACCCGGCCACCTACCGCATGCTCTCGGAGGCGCAGACCACGGGCGTCTTCCAGCTGGAGTCGAGCGGGATGCGGGACCTGGCCTCGCAGCTGAAGCCGGGCAACATCGAGGACATCATCGCCATCATCGCGCTCTACCGGCCGGGTCCGATGGAGAACATCCCCGTCTTCCTGAAGGCCAAGCACGGCGGCGCGCCGAGCTACCCCCACCCGAAGCTGGAGCCCGTCCTGCGCGACACGTACGGGATCATGATCTACCAGGAGCAGATCATGCGGGTGGCTGCCGAGATGGCGGGCTTCACGCTCGGCGAGGCCGACATGCTGCGGCGCGCGATGGGCAAGAAGAAGAAGGAGATCATGGACGAGTACCGGGCGCAGTTCATCGCGGGCTGCGCGAAGAACGGCCACCCGCAGAAGCTGGCCGAGGAGCTCTACGACCAGATCGAGAAGTTCGCCGGCTACGGGTTCAATAAGTGCCTGACGGGGGACACCCTGGTCGAGGACTGGGACACCGGCGCGCCCTACACCCTCGAGGAGCTGCTGAAGAAGGGGGTGCGGCCGGCCGTCCCCTCCATGGACGCCTCCGGGCGGATCGTGCGCGGGCGCGTGACGGACGTGGTGTGGAACGGGATCAAGCCCATCTACCGGGTGACGACCTCCTCCGGACGCCGGGTGACGGCGACGGCGAACCACCCCTTCTGGACGGACACGGGCTGGGTGACGGCGGGGGAGCTGCGGGCGGGCCGCCGCGTGCGCGTGTCCGATCCCGTCCTGGTGCACATCGGCCGCTCGACCCTGGGTGGCTCCGGGGTGGCGGCGGGCGCGCGGCGGCGCACGGGCTGGGAGGCCGTCGTCCGCGTGGACTTCGCGGGCATCGACGACACCTACGACCTGACGGTCGAGCCGCACCACGCCTACGTCGCCAACGGGTTTGTGGTGCACAACTCCCACTCGGCGGCCTACGGGCTGCTCAGCTACCAGGCCGCGTATTTGAAGGCCAACCATCCGGTCCCGTACATGGCCGCCCTGATGACGTCGGTGATGGGCGAGTCGACCAAGGTGGCGGAGTACATCGCCGAGTGCCGGCGCCTCGGCGTGCGGGTGCTGCCGCCGGATGTGAACGAGTCGGTGGGGCGCTTCGCCGTCGTGGGCGGCAAGATCCGCTACGGGCTCGCGGCCGTGAAGAACGTCGGCGGCGGCGCCATCGAGTCGGTGGTGGCGGGCCGGGAGCGCGAGGGGGCCTACCGGAGCCTTTACGACTTCTGCCGCCGCGTGGACCTGCGCCTCTGCAACCGGCGGGCGCTGGAGAGCCTCTGCAAGGGCGGCGCCTTCGACGGGCTCGGCGGCAACCGTGCGGCGCTGATGGCCGCGATCGACGATGCGCTTGCGGCGGCCCAGGCGGCGCAGCGGCGCCGGAACGCCGGGCAGGTCAGCCTCTTCGACATGCTGGACGCCACGGCCGCCCCGGACGGGGACGGGGGCGGGGGCGGGGCGGCCGAGGCCTGGAGCGATCCCATGCTGCCGTCGGTGCCGGCGTACGAGGCGCGCCAGGTGCTGGGCTTCGAGAAGGAGGTCCTCGGCGTCTACCTGTCGGGGCACCCCCTGGAGTCCGTCCAGGACGTGCTGTGGCGGCAGACGACGGCCATTGCGGCGCTGCAGGACCGGGCCGACGGCGACAGGGTGACGATCGGCGGGCTGATCGCCGCCATGCGGCGCACCGTGACCAAGCGGGGCGAGTCCATGGCCTTCGTCACGGTGGAGGACCTGGCCAGCCAGGTCGAGGTCGTCGTGTTCCCGTCTCTCTTCGAGACCTCCCGCGTCCTGCTCGAGCCGGACGCCATGGTGTCGGTGCGCGGTAAGGTGTCCTGGCGCGATGAGACGGTGACCGTCGTCGCCGAGGAGATCTCGGCCCTGCCGATGTCGGGGCCGGGCGGCGGGGGCGGCGGCGGATCCGCGCCGGACCAGGTGACGATCGACGTACCGCCGTGCGCCGGCGAGGCGCTGGCGGCCCTGCAGCGGGTCATGCTGGACCATCCCGGCCCCGCGCAGGTCCTTCTGCGCTTCGCGGACGGCCGCCAGGTCCGTTGCGGCAGCAGCTACCGCGTCAGTCCCGACCGGGCGCTCTGGGCCGCCGTGGACGCGATCTTCGGCGAGCCGCCCGACGCGACGGAGGTGCTGGAGGCCGACGTGGCGGCAACCGTGGACCACGCGACGGGTCCGTAGGCTCGGGCCGCCACCTGCGGCCGGGCCCCGTGGGCCGTGTGGGGGCTGGGCCCTGATGGTCGGGGCGTGACCTCGCCCGCGCACGCCATGCGGCACCATCCGCCCGGTTGGAGTTGGGAGGCGTCCGGTGGGAATCTGGCGCTGGCTGGTCGGCGCCCCGCTGAAGTCAAGTCAGGTCGAGCACGAGGAGATCACAGCCACCGGTGGCCTGGCCGCGCTGTCCCTTGATGCCCTGACCTCGGTGGCCTACGGCCCGCAGGCCATGATCCTCGTTCTGGCCACGGCCGGCCTGTCCGCGCTCCGCCTGCTGCTGCCCATCACCGCCGCCATCGTCGCCCTCCTGGTCCTGCTGGTGTTCTCCTACAGCCAGGTCATCGACGCGTACCCGCAGGGCGGCGGCGCCTACGCCGTGTCGCGCGAGAACCTGGGCGCGGGACTGAGCCTGCTGGCGGCGGCCTCCCTCATCGTCGACTACGTGCTGACCGTCGCGGTCTCCATCGCCGCCGGGGTCGCCGCCCTCACGTCAGCGTTCGTGGTCCTGCAGCCGCTGACGGTCCCGCTGGGGATCGCGCTGCTGGCCGGCATCACGGTGATCAACCTGCGCGGCGTGGGGGAGGGCGCGCGGGCCTTCATGCTGCCCACCTTTGTCTTCATCCTCGGCATTCTGGCGGTCATCGCCGTCGGGCTCCTCCACCCGGCGCATGCGGGGGCGGTTGCGGCGGCGCCGAGCGCCCCCTCCGGGTCCAACCTGGCGGGCGCGATCGGCGTTCTGCTGGTGCTGAAGGCCTTCGCGGCGGGTTGCAGTGCCCTGACCGGCGTGGAGGCCATCGCCAACGGCGTGCCGCTGTTCCAGGAGCCGCGCCAGGTCCGCGCGAAGCGGACCGAGGCGTCGCTCGGGGCCCTGCTGGCCACGATGCTGCTGGGGCTCGCCGTCCTCGGCGTCCGCTTCCATGTCGGACCCCTGCCCGATCAGACGGTCCTCAGCCAGATCATGGCGGCGGCGGTGGGTCGCGGCTGGTTCTACTACATCGTGGCGCTGGCGACGACGACCGCCCTGGCCCTGGCGGCCAACACGTCGTTCGGCGGGCTGCCGGTGCTGACCAGCGTGCTGGCGCGCGACGACTTTTTGCCCCACTTTTTCGCCATGCGCGGAGACAGGCTGACGTTCCAGTACGGCATCGTCGTGCTCGCGGTCCTGTCCGCCGTGCTGCTGCTGGCCGTCGGCGGCAACACGGACGCGCTCATCCCGATGTACGCCATCGGGGTCTTCACGGGCTTCACCCTGTCCCAGACCGGACTGGTGATCCACTGGCACCGGACCCGGCCGCCCAACTGGTGGCGCCGGGCCCTCCTCAACGGCCTCGGCGCCGCCGCCACGGCCGTTGCGACCGTCGTGTTCCTGGTCAGCAAGTTCACGGAAGGCGCCTGGGTCGTGGTGCTGGCGATCCCGCTCATCATCGTTCTCTTTCAGCGCATCCACCGCTACTACGCACGCGTCGCGAAGGTCATGGCGGTGGGCGTGGGCGGGGCGCAGCAGCCGCGGCCGGCGGCGGGCGGCAGCCTGGTCGTCATCCCCGTTCGCGCGATCTCCATCCTCACCGCGCGTGCCCTGGCCGACGCGTTCGCCCTCGGCCAAGACGTCCTCGCGGTGAGCGTGCAGTTCGATCCCGAGGCGGCGCAGGCCTTCGAGAAGGCGTGGGCGGCCTGGAGCCCGGGTGTCCGCCTGGTGACCCTGCTCACCCAGTACTCCTCCGTGGTGCGCCCGCTTGTCCGATTCATCGACACGCTGGAGCACAGGAACCCGGGCCGCATCATCGTCCTGATCCCCGAGGTCGTGCCGCGCGGGCTCTGGCAGCAGCTGCTGCACAACCAGATCGGCGTGATGCTGGCCGAATCGCTGCGGCGGCGGGCCGACGTCGTGGTGGCGATCGCGCCCTACCACCTGCCTTGGGATGTCGCCCGCGAGCCGGCTGGCGCCGGGGCGAGGCGCCACCGCGCGGGGGACTGAGCCGGCCGTCATCTCGGCCTCGCGCTCCGCGACCTCGTCGAACGCCCTCTTTCGTGAGGGCCCGGACACGTCCCCGGCGATGATCCGACACGTGCGGTGTCAGCCAAGCGGCTCATGTCCGCGCCGAGTTCGCTCCCGACCACCTCGGCCGTCCGTCCCTTCACGCCGGTGATGGGCTCCGGGCGCCCGCGCTCGGCCCGCGGAGGGTCGAGCCGCTTGGCCGCCTCTTGGTTCAGCCAGGACGGCGATCGTGGCGCCCAGCAGCGCCACGTGCTCCCACCGCTGCTGCAGCATGAAGCGCCGATGCTCGTTCAGCCACCCGTCTGCCGGAGTGCTTGTGCCGCGCCTTCTGTCTGTCCCGCCTTTCCTGTAAAGTGGCGGAAGGGGGCCGCGGCCTGAAGCGTGTCGTCAGTGTGAGCCTCGGCAGTTCGCGCCGCGACCACACCGCTCGTGCGGTGCTCTTTGGCGAGGACATGGAGGTCTCGCGCCGCGGCTGCGATGGCGACCTGGAGCGCGCCATCGCCCTGGTGGCTGAGCTGGACGGGCACGTGGACGCCATCGGCCTCGGCGGCCTTGACGTCTACCTGTTCATCCGCGGCGAGCGGTACGTCATCTCGGACGGCATGCGCCTGATGCAGGCCGCGTCGCGTTCGCCCGTCACCGACGGCAGCGCCTGCAAGCGCCACCTGGAGCCGGCGGCCGTCCGCTGGCTGGCCGCCCATGGCCCCTTCCCCCTGGACGGCGCCAAGGTCCTGATGGTGAGCGCCCTCGACCGGTTCGGCATGGCGGAGGCCCTGACGGAGGCCGGGTGCGCCATGACCTACGGCGACCTGATGTTCGCCACCGGCGTGCCCTACCCGATCCACAGTCTGGACGAGCTGGCGGAGATCGCCCGCAAGATGGCGCGCGAGATGGTCAAGCTCCCCATCCACATGATCTACTCGGTCGGCGTCAGCCAGGAAGCCTCCCCCGAGGCCCGCTTCCCCGAGGCGTACCGCGACGCGGACGTGATCGCGGGCGATTTTCTCTTCATCCGGCGCTTTCTGCCGCCCGACGGGCTCGACGGCAAGGCCGTGCTGACCAACACGACCACGGCCGCGGACCGCGAGCTGCTGCGGACGCTCGGCGTGCGGTACCTGATCACGACCAGCCCGGTCCTGGAGGGCCGCACGTTCGGCAACAACGTGATGGAGGCCGCGCTTTGCGCGGCCTTGAACAAGGTTCCCGAGAAGCTCACCGAGGGTGACTTCGGCGAAGCTCTGCGGGCCGCGGACTATCGTCCCGCCGTCATCGACCTGGCCTCTGGCGAACAGGGGGGTTGAGGCTTCCGTGGCCGCTGTGGAAGAGGTGGGCCGCGCACTGGACGGCTTTGTCGAGCGGTTCGCGGCGGAGCCCCGGCTGAAGGCCATGACGGCCGGGTGGGACCGCACCATTGAGGTGCGGTCCGACGACCAGGGGGAGCGGTTCTGGCTGCGCGTGGAGGGCGGCGTGCTGCGTCACCTGTCCGCGCCCGCCGGCACGCCCGAGATGGTCATGAGCGCGCGCTCCGACCTCCTGCGCGACCTCTTCGCCGGGCGCATCTCGCCCACCGAGCCCTATCTGACCGGGGACCTGCGCCTCATCGCCAGCGAGGCCGACATCATGCGGCTCGATGTGATCACGCTCATGCTGTGGGGGGAGTAGCGGTGGTCGCGATCGCGGACGTCTGGAGCGCCCGCAGGGCGCTCGCTGGCCGGGTCCGGCACACGCCGGTGCTCACGAGTGAGGTCGTCGACACGGCGGCCGGCTGCCAGGTCTTCGCCAAGGCGGAGTGCCTTCAGATCACCGGCTCCTTCAAGGTCCGCGGTGCCCTGAACCGGATGTCGGCCCTCAGCGCGGAGGAACGCACCCGTGGCGTGGTGGCGGCCAGCGCCGGCAATCACGCCCTTGCGGTGGCGTATGCCGCCAAGGGTTTGGGCGCTGCGGCGACGATCTGTATGCCCATTGGCGCCGTCCAGTTCAAGGCCGACGGGGTGCGGGCGCTGGGCGCCACGCTGCTGCAGCCCGGCGCGGATTCGACCGCGCTCTTCGCGAAGGTGGATGAGCTGGCCCGGGAGCAGGGCCTGGTCCCGATTGCACCCTTCGACCACCCGCTGACGGTGGCGGGTGCCGGAACGCTGGGCATGGAGTTCGTCGAGGACACCCCCGAGCTGGATGACCTCGTCGTCCCCTGCAGCGGCGGCGGCCTGATCTCGGGTGTGCTGGTGGCCGTCAAGGCCCTCTCGCCGAAGACTCGCGTCATCGGAGTGCAGCCGGAGGGCTGCCCCAGCATCATCAACTCCCTGAAGGCGGGCGAGCCGGTGGCGGTGACTGGCGAGGTGCACACCATCGCCGACGGCCTGACGGCCCGCCAGCCCGGGAAGCTGAACCTCGAGATCATCCGGGCCCTGGTCGATGACGTTGTGACAGTCCCGGATGCGCCCATCCGGCGGGCCATGGGTCTGATCGGCCGCCACTACAAGGTCCTGGCCGAGGGGGCGGGCGGTGCCGCCCTGGCGCATGTGCTCACCGCTCCCGAGCGCTTCGCCGGCCGCCGGGTTGGCGTCGTGGTGAGCGGGGGAAACGTGGCCCCGGCGCTTGCGGCGGAAGTTCTCCCCTAATGACCACCCTGAAGCGTGTCCTCGGCTTTCGCACCATCGTGTCCACCAGCGCCGGGCTGGCCTTTGCCGCCGTCAACTTCCTCGCCGTGCTGGAGATCCGGGGCCAGGCCCCGGGCGTGCTCGGCCCGCTCGGCATCGTGGTGGCGGGCGCCCTCTGCCTGCTGGCCGCCGCCGTCTTCAGCGAGCTGAACGGCACCCTGCCGTCTGCCGCCGGCATCCGCGTCTGGACGCTGCGCGGACTCGGCGACCCCTTCTCGCTGACCTTCACCCTGCTCTATCTGACCACCATCCTGGCCGTCATCGCGGCCGACGGGTTCGTCCTCGCCGCCGCGCTCCACGTCGCCATCCCCGCGGTCCCCGGGGTGCTCTGGATCCTGGCCTTTCTGGCGGCGGCGCTGGTCAGCAACCTCCGGGGCGTGCGCTCGGCCGGCCTGGTCCAGGACCTGACGACCTACGCCCTCCTGGCCGCCCTGATCATCGTCGGCGCCCTGGCCATGGGCACGCCGGGCGGCCACCTGCCGCCCACCCCGGCGAGCTGGTCCGGCGCCCTCTTCGGTGCTGTGGCCCTCGCCGTGTTCGTCTTCACGGGCTTTGAGTGGGTCACGCCCATGGCGGAGGAGCTGCGCGACCCCCATCGCATGCCGCGTGGGCTGGCCATCTCCCTGCTGCTGCTGGCCGTCGCCTTCGGGCTGTTCGCCCTGGTGGCCGCCCGCCTGCCGGGCGTCTCCGCGACGGGCCTTGCCCCGCAGCTGGCGGTGGGGCGTGCGGCCCTCGGCGGTTTCGGCTTCTGGGTGATGCTGGCCGTCACGGTCGTCACCGCCGGGACGACGTTCAATGGCGGCTTCGCGGCCGCCTCGCGGCTGGTGTACGCCCTGGGGCGCTCCGGGTACCTGCCGGCTTCGCTGGGCAGCCTGAGCCCGCGCTTTGTGCCGGCCCGCGCCCTCTACCTGCTGGCCGGGGTCGCGGCCGCGCTCACCCGGGTGGTTTTCGCGACCGGCCGCTACCTGATCCTCATCAACGCCGGCGCGACCCTGGAGTCCGCCATGTACGTGATCGCCGCCCTGGCCCTGCTCGGGCTGCGGCGGCGGGAGCCCGCCCTGCCGCGGAGCTACCGCGCGCCGGGCGGGCGCATCGTTCCCGTCGCCACCATCGTGCTCTTCGGCGCCCTGGGCTTGGGCGCCGCCCTTACGGCGACGGACCTGCCCCTGCCTTCGGTACCGTGGACCCTGATTCTCCTCGTCGTCCTGGCCGTCGCCGCCTACGCATACACCCGCGGCGTGCTGAAGCGGCGGACGGCGAGCCGTGCCGCGGGTGCCCGTCAGGCGGGCTCAGGGGCGTAGGGCCTCAGGGCGGTGCCCGGCGTTCGCACGCGAGAACCGGAAGACACCCGTCTGATGGGCGGCGTGACCTCGAGGCGCAGAGGGATGGAACCACCCCCGGAGGGTGTTGCCGGCCCCATGGCGGGAGAGCTTGTCACCGAGACGTTCGCCTACGACGGTGGCCGGCAGGTCACCGTCTATGTCCCGCCGGATCCAGCCGAGGCAGTTGTGTACGCCGGTGACGGTCAGAGGGTCGCGCACTGGGGCGGCCTCCTCGAGGCGGCCGGCGTACCGCCCACGATGATCGTCGGCGCACACGGGCTGGCCGATGAGACGCTCCGGCTCCATGAGTACTCGCCGGTCTTTGACGCCGAACGGTTCTCGGTGCACGAGCGGTTCCTCGTCGAGGATGTCCGCCGATGGGTGGGGTCGCGGTTCGGCGTCGCCCTCCCCCCGGAGCGCACCGCGGTGTTCGGTGTCTCGGCCGGCGGCGAGCTCGCGCTCGCGATGGGGCTCCGCCATCCGGACGTTTACGGTGTCGTCTTCTCCGCCTCGCCGGGCGGCGGCTACCGGCCGCCTGGCGTCCTGCCGGGTTCGATTCCGCGTACGTACCTCGTCGCCGGCACGCTGGAGCCCTTTTTCCTAGAGAACGCGACCCGATGGGCGGGCGCGCTGCGCGATGCCGGCGCGGATGTCGTCATGCGCGAGCGGGTCGCCGGGCACGGCGGCGCGCTGTGGCGGGGAGAGTTCCCGCGGATGGTGGCGTGGGCGTTCGGACGCTGACCCCTGCCCTGACTCCTCACCGGCCAAGGTCGGCCTTCGAGTTGGCAGCGGTGTGGGGATGCCGCCCCGTGGCAGCACCCCCACACCGCACAACCGCCCAGGAAGGCGTGCATACGGGCGGCGCGTAGGCGACGCCCGTCACAAACTGGCTTCGATTGCCGCCAGTGTCGCCTCGTCCAGCCGCACGCCCGATGCCGCGGCGTTCTCCGCCACCTGCTCCGGGCGGCTCGCGCCCACGATCGCGCACGTGACCTCCGGCTTGCGCAGGATCCAGGCCAGCGCCAAGCGCGGCAGGGGGATCCCGGCCTCGGCCGCCACCCCGCGCAGGGCCTCCACGCGCCGCATCGTGTCCTCGTCGTGCAGGGATGCCTCCATCATGCGGCCGGCCTGGGGGTGGGCGCCCCGGCTGCCTTCGGGCGCCGCCGCCCCGGCGCGGTACTTGCCCGTCAGCAGGCCCTGGGCGAGCGGCGAGTACACGTCGACCCCGATGCCCTCGCGCGCGCAGAGCGGCAGGACCTCCGCCTCGACCCTGCGCTCCAGCAGGCTGTATTCCGGCTGGTCGACGCCGATGGGGTCAAGGTTCAGGGCGCGGGCCGTGTGCACCCCGTCGGCGATCTGGGCGGCCGACCACTCGCTGATCCCGGAGTACAGCACCTTGCCCTGGGTCACCAGGTCATCGAGGGCGCGCAGCGTCTCCTCCAGGCGCGTCTCGGTGTCGTAGCGGTGGCAGTAGTAGATGTCGATGAAGTCGGTGCGCAGGCGGCGCAGGCTCTTCTCCACCTGGTCGAAGATGTGCTTGCGCGAGAGGCCGCCGTCGTTGGGCTTGTCCGACTGCGGGCGGTAGACCTTGGTGGCCAGGACGTAGTCGGCGCGCGGCACGCCCTGCAGGGCCCGGCCCAGGGCCTCCTCAGCGGCGCCGCGCGAGTAGATGTTGGCGCAGTCGAAGTAGTTGATGCCGTGGTCCAGGGCGGTGCGCACGCAGGCGGCGGTGGTCTCCTCGCCGACCGCGCCGCCGTAGGTGAGCCAGGAGCCGAGGGCGATCTCGCTGAGCTTCAGGCCGGTCAGCCCCATGCGCCGGTAGATCACTTGAGATTCTCCCTGAAGAGCGCCACGGCGCGCCCCCAGGCGTCGGCCGCCTGCTCGGCGCGGTAGCTGGGACGCTCGTCGTTGAGGAAGGCGTGCCCGGCACCCGAGTAGACCCGCACGTCGGCGGCCTTGCCCGCGCTCTGCAGGGCGGCGCGGAACCGCTCGACCACGTCCAGCGGGATGCTCTGGTCCTCGGCGCCGAAGACGGCCAGCACGGGCGCCTGGATCCGGCCGACCTGGTCGATGAACTGGCCCGTGTTCCCGCCGTAAAATGGTGCGGCCGCGCCGACGTCGGGCGAGCGAACGGCCACCCCCAGCGCGTAGCTGCCTCCCATGCAGAAGCCGATCACGCCGACCTTCTTGGGCTGCACGCGGGCCAGGCCCTTGAGCTGGGCGCTCGCCGCCAGGACCCTGGCCGTGCCGTCCTCCGAGCTCAGCCCGCGCAGGAGGGCCATGGCCTCCTGCGGTTGATCCGTGACGCGGCCCTCGTACAGGTCCGGGGCAAGCGCGACGAAGCCCTCGGCCGCGAAGCGGTCCGTCACGCTGCGGATGTGGTGGTCGAGGCCCCACCACTCCTGAATCACCACCACGCCGGGGCGGGGCTCGCCGCCCGCCGGCTCCGCGAGATAGCCGCCGCCGCCAGCGTAGGAGATATCGGGCATTGGGCATCCACCTCCAGCGGGAAGGTTCCGGGGGGAGGCGGGGGAGACCTTCCCCAGGGTGATAGACTGGCGCCATGGCACAGCCGCCTGCGATTCTGGCCGAGAAGCTGGAGAAGCGGTACCGCGACCTGGTGGCGGTCCGGGGCATCGACCTGCGCGTGGAGCCGGGTGAGCGCTTCGGCATGCTGGGTCCGAACGGCGCCGGCAAGTCGTCGACGATGAAGATGATCTACGGCCGCACGGCGGTCTCCGGCGGCCGGCTGCAGGTTCTGGGCGTGGACGTCGCCCGCGATCCGGTGGCGGTCAAGCGGCGCCTGGGCGTGGTGCCCCAGGACAACAACCTCGACCCGGACCTGACGGCGCAGGAGAACCTGGAAGCCTTCGCCCGCTTTTACGGCTACTCCCGCGCCGAAGCGGAGACCCGCGCTCGCGCGGGGCTGGAGCGGGTGGACCTCCTCAGCTTCGCCCGCGCCCGCCCCGACGACCTTTCAGGCGGGATGAAGCGCCGCCTGGTCATCGCCCGCGCCCTGCTCCACGACCCCGAGCTGGTGGTCCTGGACGAGCCCACGACGGGCCTGGATCCGCGCGCGCGCCACCTGCTCTGGCAGCAGCTGGAGGCCCTGGCCGACACGGGGGTGACGCTGGTGCTCACCACCCACTACATGGACGAGGCAGCCCGCCTCTGCGAGCGGCTGGTGGCCATGGACCATGGGCGCATCCTGGCGGAGGGCGATCCGGCGGCCATCGTCCGCGACACCGTCGGCCAGGAGGTGCTCGAGTGGCCAGCCGCCCGCTGGCACCCGGAGTGGGAGGGACGCCTGCACGGCCTGCTCCTGCGCGTTCTGCCCGTCGGCGGCACCATGTATCTTTACGGCGATGAGGCGGAGCGGATCTGGCACGCCGTGGCGGAGCTGGCCGGCGACGACTCGCGCGCGGCCGCCGCCCACCGTCCCCGCATGCGCGCCGCCAACCTCGAGGATGCCTTCCTGGTCCTGTCCGGCCATGACATGACGGGTGAGGCCGAGGGCGAGGCGGCCGCGTCGTGAGCGCCCGCGCGCCGGACCTGCGGCGCCACCTCCCGCGCTTTGGCTGGCGCTCGCTCCGCGTCTGGGAGCGCGACGTCATCGCCTGGCGCAAGATCTACCGCACGAGCCTGCTCCTGAACTTCGGCGAGCCGCTGATGAACCTGCTCGCCCTGGGCTTCGGCCTCGGGGCGTACGTCACCAAGCTCGACAACGTGAGCTTCGCCGCCTACATCGCGCCGGGGCTGCTCTGCTCGACCTGCATGATGGGCGTGACCTTCGACGCCGCATTCGGGGGCTTTGAGCGCCTCCACGACAACGGGGTCTACGACGCCATGGTCACAGGCCCCATCGACATCGGCGACCTGGTCGGCGGCGAGATCCTCTGGCAGATGACGCGCAGCGTCATGTACGGCTCGACGTTCCTGCTGGTGATCCTGGCCCTCGGCCTCGTCCGCTCCTGGCTCGCCCTGCTCGTGCTGCCCCTGATGCTGCTGTCAGGCGTCGTCTTCGCGGGCATGGCCCTGGTCATCGCCTGCGTGGCGCGAATGCAGGACCACCTCTTTTACTACTTCACCCTGGCCATCACGCCGATGTTCATGTTCTCGGGCATCTTCTTCCCGATCTCGGCCCTGCCGCCGATCGCCCGCGACGTCATCTGGATCACGCCGCTCTATCACTTCGTGAACATCGCCCGCAGCCTGGCCCTCGGGCGGATGGCGACGCCCGGCCTCGCCGGCGACCTGCTGTGGGTCGTCGTGGCCGCGGCCGTGGTGCTGCCCTGGCCCGTGATGGCGATGCGCAAGCAGCTGATGGACTGAGGCGCGGGCTGGCGGAGCGCCAGCCC
>DAHVAF010000100.1 GCA_027314765.1 Clostridia bacterium
ATGCCGAGGACCGTGGCCGCGGCCGCGTAGACCCACAGGCTCCCGTCGAGGGCAACGGCCACGAGGACCACCACGCTGGCCGCGGCGCTGGCCAGCAGCGGCGCGCGCCCGCCCCAGCGGTCGAACAGGGCCCCGCCCAGGGCCGAGCCCACAAGCCCCGCCCCGGCCTGCACGGTCAGCACGGCACCCGCCAGCGTCATGGACTGGCCGAGCGCCGCGTGCACGTAGATGGCCGTCAGCGGCCAGAAGAAGCCCATGCCGAAACTGTTGACGGCCGCCGCCACCGCCACCAGCCACATGGCCCTCGGCATCCCGCGCACGACCCCACGCCCCCCGCCGGCTCCCGCCAGCACTCTGCCACGGCGGGTGGCCTCAGGGACAGGTCCAGACGCGGGCGATCCCCTGGGGCCAGATCAGGCGTTCTTGGCCGGATAGCGGTCCTGGACGAGCGCAACGGCCATGAGCAGCGACTTCACGCCCGGCACGAGCGAGTCCGCGTCGAGGTACTCGGTGGGCGAGTGCACCGCCCCGCCCTGGCTGGCGCCCGTGCAGACGGCCGGGATGCCCATGGCCAGGGGGATGTTGGCGTCGGTGCTGCTGGGCTCGGAGCGCACGGGCAGCCCCACCGCCCGGTGCGCCTCCGCCACCAGCTTGACCAGCGGGTGGTCCGCCGGGATCGAGCCGACCGGCCGCCGCCCCAGCACCTCGATCTCCGCCTTGATGTCCGCGCCCCGGCTGTGCCGTGCCACGATCTCGCGCAGCTGGGCCTCGACGGCCTCCAGCGGCCCCATCTCGACCGACCGCATGTCGATGACGGCCTCGCACGAGGCCGCGATGCTGTTGACGGAGATGCCGCCGCTGATCGTGCCCACGTTGTACGTCGTCCGCGGCCGCTCCGGCACCCTGAGGGCCGAGAAGTCGGCGATGAT
The DNA here is from genome assembly GCA_027314765.1 of Clostridia bacterium. GTDB lineage: Bacteria > Bacillota > Sulfobacillia > RBS10-35 > JAJYVM01 > JAJYVM01. The sequence continues at coordinate 930 of DAHVAF010000100.1, forward strand.
GCGCCCCATGATGTGGATGGCGTTCGGCGCCCCGAAGTTGCCGTAGCTGTGGCCGCCCGGCGTCAGGATCCGCACCCGCAGCCGCGTGCTGCCGATCCCGGCGTGCACGACCCCGGAGAGGTCGCCATCGACCACCAGCACGGCGTCGACCCTGCTCCCCCAGGCCTCCATCAGCGCCCGCATCCCGCGCAGGTTGCCGAGCCCCTCCTCGCCCACGTTCGAGCAGACGACGAGGTCGCCGGGGGTCTGGATGCCTGCCGCGTCGAGGAGCTGCACCATCGCGAGCAGTACGCCGACCCCGGCCGAATTGTCGCGGATGCCGGGCCCGTGCACCTTCCGGCCGTCGCGGCGCGGGGTGAAATCGGTGCCCTGCGGGTAGACCGTGTCCATGTGCGCCGCCAGGAGGACGCGCGGCCCGCCGCCCGTGCCCCTGCGCAGGCCGATCACGTTGCCCATCTCGTCCTGGTGGACGTCGGCGAGGCCGACCTCGCGGAACCGCTGCAGGAGGAAGGCCCCCCGCTCCTGCTCCCCATACGGGGACGCCGGCACGGCGGCGATGGCGATGGTCTGGTCCAGCAGCGCGTCGGCCATGCGCTCGGCGGCGGGGAGTGCGCGGGTCCGGACGTCAGCCTCAATCGCCATGCGGCACCTCTGGGGAAGCCGATTTTGTGGGGGCGCGCATATGCGCGCCCCTTCACCCATCCCTCAGATCGCGGCCCGGAAGGCGGCGGCTGCCGACTCGCGCAGGGCCGGATCGGTGAGCACGTCGATCGCGGTCATGGCCATGATCTTCGCCGCGTCGATCACGGCCCGGTCGCCCTCGGGCGAGGCGGCCGCCACGGCGAACTCGTGCTGGTGGGGGTGGACGCCGGGGCCGGCGATGTTCACCGAGGCCGACACCGTCGGGCAGACGCGGCTGACGTTGCCAAGGTCGGTCCCGAACATCCCCACGGCATCGCTCGGCGGCACCGTCGGCAGGCCAAGGGCCTCGATGTTCTTGAGCATCGCCGCGTTGAGCGGGGAGTTCGGCACCATGTCCTCGTAGAACGGGCCTTCCTCGATCTCGATGCGGCAGCCGGCGGCCAGGGCGCCCGCCTCGGCGCAGGCCCGCACGCGGTCCGCGACCGCACGGACGTCCACGGCCGAGGGCGCGCGCACCAGGAACTCGCCCTGCGTGAAATCGGGCGTCACGTTTGCGGCCTCGCCCCCGGGGCGGATGATGCCGTGGATGCGGACGTCCGAGCGCACGTGCTGGCGCATGGCGTTGATGCCGTTGAAGGTCTGGATCAGGGCGTCGAGGGCGTTGCGGCCGTCGTGGGGGTTGCCGGCGGCGTGGGCCGGCTTGCCGTAGTACTTGAAGACGAACGGGATCACGGCGAGGCAGCGGCCGTTGACGCCGGCCGGCCGCCCGCCGCCCTGCGGGTGCATGGAGACGGCAGCGGCCACGTCCTTGAAGTAGCCCTCCTTGACGAAGGGGATCTTGCCGCCGCCGCCCTCCTCGGCCGGGGTGCCGAAGATCTCGACGGTGCCGCCGATGTCGCCGATGAGGCGGCTGACGGCCACGGCGGCACCGACGTTGCTCGTCCCGAGGATGTTGTGGCCGCAGGCGTGGCCGAGGCCGCGCAGCGCGTCGTACTCGGCGACCAGGGCCACGGTCGGGCCGTCGCCGCCGCGCCTTTTGCCGAAGAAGGCGGTCGGCATGCCGGCCGCGCCGAGCTCGACGGGCAGGCCCTCGTTGCCGAGGAACTCCGCCAGCCAGGCCGAGGCCTTGACCTCCTCGAACTGGAACTCGGGGTTGTCGTGGATGCGGTGGCTGAGCTCGATGAGGCGCGGCGCCAGCTGGTCGACGGCGGCGCAGGCGCGGCGCTTGAGATCGGCAACATCCGGCAGGGGAACCACCTCGCTTAGGTTTGGATGTACGACTCCAGGCGGCGCGGAACCTGCCGCTACCGCCAGCGGGGCCGTGGTGGGATACTGGGGCTGAAGCCGCGCGGCCCACCTCGCCGCCGCGCGGGAACGGGGGCGGCGCGGGCCATGGCGCGAGCACTCGGAAGGGCAGGCGGCGACACGGCGCGGGCGCGCGGGGCGGCCGCCGGGTCCGCCGGTGTGGCCAAGACCACTCGGGGGACGGGCGGCGCGTGGGCCGCGGGGGCGGGTGCCGGGGCGGCGGCCCCGACCATGGATGGAGGCAGGGCCACGGAGGCCAGGGCGACGCATCGGAATGGCGTCACGGTGAACGGGGCCGAGGCGGACCGGCTCTCCCCCGGCGCGGCGGATGGCGCGACGGCGGCGGTGGGCGCGGGCCACGGCGAGCCGAACGTCCTCGATCCCTTCTGCGATTCGCGCGAGGTGCTGGACCTGGTGGCCGACAAATGGTCGGCCATCATCGTCTACGCGCTGGCGGGGCGCACGCTGCGCTACAGCGAACTGCAGCGCGCGATCGGCGGCATCTCGCAGAAGATGCTGACGCAGACGCTGCGCCGCATGGAGCGCGACGGGCTGATCGAGCGGTGTGTGCACCCGGTGGTGCCGCCGCGGGTGGAATATGCGCTGAGCGGCCTGGGCGCGACGCTGATCGAGCCGCTCAGCGCCCTCTGCCGGTGGGCCGAGGGGCACATGCATGAGGTGCACGGCGCGCGGTCGCGGTCTTCAGGCGAAGCGTAGGGGCGGCTAGGCGGCCGCCCCTTTCTTCATACATGGCCTCATCGCGGGGTC
>DAHVAF010000108.1 GCA_027314765.1 Clostridia bacterium
GGGACGACCCGCGCTCAGCATTGACCCGCTAACCCGCTAACCCGCGTGCGCGCGGGACGACCCGCGCTCACCACCAAACCCGCGTGCGCGCGGGACGACCCGCGCTCACCACCAAACCCGCGTGCGCGCGGGACGACCCGCGCTCACCATCGCGGCATGCGTATGCGGAGGGAGCGGGCCAAAAGTCGAGAATCCGTGGGGTGATGGTCCGCCCCCGCGCCGGGTGCGGACGTCGAGGCAACAAGGGGGGCCCCACCGATGTACTTCGCGCCGCATGAGGCCAGCCGCGCCGTGGAGATGCGCCCCGGCGTATTCCGCCGCTCGCTCGGCCTTGGCCCGAACACCCTCCTCTGCGAGATCACGCTGAAGGCCGGCAGCCTTGTGGAGGTGCACAGCCACCCCCACGAGCAGATCGGCTACTGCGTCTCCGGCGAGGTCGTCATGGCGATCGGCGGCGATGAGCGGGCCCTGCACCCCGGCGACTCGTACGCCATCCCCGGCGGCGTGGAGCACTACGCCAAGGCCAACGTGGACAGCGTGGTCATCGACATCTTCCATCCGGTGCGGGAGGAGTACCTGGACCGGTAGGGCCGCAGGGGAAGCCGCATCGACCGGCGGCGCCTGCGCGCCGCCGGCACGGATTTTTGGGCAAAGTAGCCGCATGGCGTCGGAGCGCGGCTTCACGTGGGTCGTCGGGGGCGAGTCCGGCGAGGGCATCGACACGACGGGCGAGCTGTTCGCCCTGGCCCTCTGCCGGCTCGGCTACCGCGTCTTCGCGTACCGCCACTTCCCGTCGCGCATCCGCGGCGGCCACACCCACTACAAGCTGCGCATCGCCGGGTGGCAGGTGCGGGCCCCGGCGGCCGAGATCGACTGCCTGGTCGCCTTCGACCAGGGCAGCGTCGACTGGAACTGGCCGCAGATGCGCCAGGGCGGCATGGTGGTGCACGACGCGGCCTTTGCGTGCCAGCTGCCGCCGAGCCGCCCCGACCTCACCGCGTACCCCGTGCCCATGAGCGAGATGGCGGGCGAGGCCGGTGCCGCGATCATGAAGAACATGGTCGCCGTCGGCGTGTCGGCGGCCTTTCTCGGGCTGCCGCCCGAGCCGTTCGTGGACGCCGTGCGCCGGCGCTTTCGCGGCAAGGGCGAGCAGGTGGCGGCGGCCAACGCCGACCTCGTGCGGGCCGGGCACGCGCACGCGGCCGGCCACCACCGGCCGGCCATCCCCTTCGCGGTGGACCCCGAGCCGCCCGCAGGGGGCGGCGGAGGGCGCTACCTCATGTCGGGCAACGAGGCGCTGGCCTATGGGGCGCTGGCGGCCGGGTGCCGGTTCGTCGCGGCCTACCCCATCACGCCGGCCACGGAGATCATGCAGTGGCTGGCGCGCGAGCTGCGGGCGTACGGCGGCGCCGTCGTGCAGTGCGAGGACGAGCTGGCTGCCGTCAACATGGCGGTCGGCGCCGCCTACGCGGGGGCGCGGGCCATGACGTCGACATCCGGCCCGGGATTCTCGCTGATGACGGAGGGGATGGGGCTGGCCGGCGCGGCCGAGCAGCCCGTCGTCATCGTGGACGACCAGCGGGGCGGGCCGTCGACCGGGCTGCCCACCAAGACGGGCCAGGCCGACCTGCAGCAGGCGGCGCTCGGCGGCCACGGCGAGTTCCCGCGCGTGGTCGTGACGCCGCTCACGGTCGAGGACTGCTTCGACGCGGCGGCGGACGCGTTCAACCTGGCGGAGCGCTACCAGTGCCCGGTGGTCCTGGCCCCCGACCTGGCGCTGGCCATGTGCCGGCAGACCATCGACGGGCTGGACTTCGCCCGCGTGCGGATCGACCGCGGGGCGCTGGCGGACCCTGAGGATCTGGCGCTGATGGCAGCCGGCGACGGGTCCGGCGCGGCCGGGCACGGCGGTCACTTCCAGCGGTACGCGCCGCTTCCCTCGGGCGTGTCGCCGCGCGCCTTCCCCGGCCAGGCCGGCGGGCAGCACCTGGTGACGGGCACCGAGCACGACGCCACGGGGACGGTGACGGACGCGCCGGGCAACCGCGCCGTGCAGCACGCCAAGCGGCTGCGAAAGCTCGTGGGGGCGTGGGCCGCCGCGGACAGTGGCGGCCGACGCCCCCCTTCGGCTATCGACGCGGATGGGACGTGCGGCGATGCGGCGGCGGCGGCGGCGACGGCCCAGGGGACTCGTGGCGTGGCAGCGGCGGCCCGCGCTGGCAGCGGCGCCCTCCCGATCGGCCCCGGCATCCGGGCCGTCGACATGGCGGGGGCTGGCGACGGCTGCGCCCTGCTCCTGGTGGGTTTCGGCTCGACGGCCGGCGCGCTGGAGGAGGCACGCCGGTTGCTGGCGGCCGAGGGCCACGCCGTCAGCCGGCTCAGCGTGCGCATCCCCCACCCGTTTCCCCGGGCGGCGGTGGCGGCGGCCCTGGCCCGGGCGGAGGCCGCGCTGATCGTCGAGGGCAACGCCGAGGGCCAGCTCGAGTGCCTGATCCGGCGGGAGGGTTGCGTGCCGGCCGGGTGGCTGGCGCCGGGCGACCCGGAGGCTGCGCAGGCGGACATGCTGGCGCCGCCCCCCGCGGCCGTCGCGGCCAACGGCGGGGCCGTGGCGGCCGGGTCCGGGCGGTGGCGGAGCCTCCGCCGCTGGGACGGCAACCCGGTCGTGGCGGACGAAGTGGTCGCTGCCGCGCGCGAGGCGCTGGCCGCGCGCGCCGGCACGGCTGTGGGGTGAGCGGCCCAGCGCGGGGGTGAGCCGGTTGCGGATCCGGCTGGAAGCGCCGGACGCGTTGGGCGCCGACCGGGCCGAGGTCTCGGGACCGGTGCCGGTCAGGCGGCGGCCCGCGACGCCCTGGCCGCGCCGGCCCGACCCCCCGCGCGCTGACCGCGGCGCCGCGCGGCCCAGAGCCCCAGCAAAGCGCGCAAGGAGGTGGCTCCGCATCGCCACCCTGGCTGAGTGGCGGGCGCAGCGGCCCACGTGGTGCCCGGGTTGCGGCGACTTCGCCGTCCTGGCCTCGCTGCAGCGAGCGCTGACGGCCACCGGCGCCGACCCGGCCAGCACGGTGCTCGTCGGCGGCATCGGCTGCTCCGGCAAGATCGCCGGCTACATCGGCTGCTACGGTTTCCACGGCCTGCACGGCCGCGCCCTGCCCGTCGCGACGGGCGTCAAGCTGGCCAACCGCGGCCTGACGGTGGTGGCCGCCGGCGGCGACGGCGACGGCTATGGGATCGGGCTCGGCCACTTCCTGCACACGGTGCGCCGCGACCCCGACATCACGTACATCGTCATGGACAACCACGTGTATGGCCTGACCAAGGGGCAGGCGTCGCCGACGACGGACCCGGCCCCGGCCAGCACCCCTGGCGGCGCCCACGACCGGCCCGTCCACCCGCTGCTGCTGGCGCTGGCCTCGGGCGGCACGTTCGTTGCGCAGGCCTTCTCCGGCAACGTCAACCACATGGCGGCCGTGATCGAGCGCGGGCTGCGCCACCCCGGCTTCGCGCTGGTCAACGTGTTCTCGCCGTGCGTGACATACAACAGGGTCAACACGTACGAGTTCTACCGCGACCACCTGACCTACCTCGGCGACGACTACGTCCCGGACGACCGCGAGCGCGCGATCGCCACCGTTGCCAGGTACAATGACCTCGTGTGCGGCGTGCTGTATGAGGAGCACGGCACCGTGAGCCTGGACCGCCGCCTGCTGGCGGAGGGCGATCCGCCAATCGCCGCGCAGGACCTGGCGGCGGCCCGCGGCTGGGAGCGGATTCTGGACCGGTACGCGTAGGCATGGGGGACCCGGGAACCGATTGATTTGGGCGCGGCGTACGCCGCGCCTGCACGAATGAGCAGCTATTGCTCACGGACTGGGCGGTGTCGAATTGCGCTTTGAGATCGAGGACGCGGGCGGCGGCTGCGTGCTTGGCCCCGAGGTCGTGATCGTGCGGGCGGAGGACGGCCGCAGCCATGTCGGCGAGATACCCGCGTTGGCGGCGCTGGAGCGGGAGGGGCGGGCGGTCGCCATCGCCACGGTGGGGCTGGCGGGGCTCGGCGCCGGGCCCGACGACACGGTCCTCATCTGCCAAGGCAACCTCTTCGACCGGGCGGCCTCCCTGCTGGCGGAGGACGGGGTGCGGATCGAGCGCGGCCAGGTCTCGCCCGAGGCGCACGCGCTGGCGGAGGGGGAGCACCTGCGCGCGCTGGCGCGCGTGCTCGGGTACGCCCCGCCCATGCGGGACCGCGGCTACGCGGGGCTGAACTTCCGGCTGATGGCCGAGCTGCGCCGCCGCCCCGCGCTCTGGCGGCACTGGAAGGTCAGCGTGCGCGTGCCGCTCGACCTGCAGGCGGCGCAGGTCGCGTTTTGGAATGGCCGGCCGCCGGCGGGCACGCGGCGGGCCCAGAACCCGCGGGCGCGGCGGGCGGCGACGGACCCCAGGGGCGCGGCGCAGCAGCAGCGGCCGGCCGCGGACCAGAGCTGACGGGCGGGCCGTCCGGGCGGGCGCGGCGACCGTTCGCAGGGGGCCGGGGGACGGTTCGGCGGCGCGGCGGCGACCGTGCGCATGACGTCGAGGACCGCCCGATTGGCCGCGACTGGCCTGGCCCTGACCGAGCCTTGTCCCGCACCCACCCGGCCCGCGCACCGGAGACCGTTCGCACGCGGTCGACGGCCGCCCGATTGGCCGCGACTGGCTTGGCCATGACCGAGCCTTGTCCCGCACCCACCTGGCCCGCGCACCGGAGACCGTTCGCACGCGGTCGACGGCCGTCCGACTGGCCGCGACTGGCATGCCCTGACTGCGCGTTCCCCGACACCCACCTGGCCCGCGCACCGGAGACCGTTCGCACGCGGTCGACGGCCGTCCGACTGGCCGCGACTGGCGTGCCCTGA
>DAHVAF010000111.1 GCA_027314765.1 Clostridia bacterium
TCGCACATCCCCGCAGATCCCCGCCAACCGCGGAGACTGGGCCCCGTCGCACCTCGTTTACAGCTGCAACGACCCCAGCACCGCCTGCAGCCAGGCTGTCACCTCCCGGCTGAGCACGATTGCCACGAAGACGGTGCCGGCGATCAGCAGCAGCCACGCGAGCCCGCGTGGCAGAATCCGCGGCAGCAGCGCCAATGCGGCCACCCAGCCTGCCACGACTGCCGCCGAGGGCAGGTCGATGCCGTGTGCCGTCGGGATGGCCTCTGACTGCTGGCCGGGGTGCAGGAGCCAGAAGACGTACACGCCGGCCGCGAAGACGAGGGCGAAGCTGGCCATGGCCGGCCAGAGCAGGCCGCCGGCCCCCTCGGTTCGCTCGCGCTGCGGTCGCTCTGCTGGGATGCTCGCCGCCGGGTCCGCCTCTAAAGCAGCCCGTGGCGGGGGAGGCGCTGCACGCGGGGCGCGCCGGTGTGGATGGCTGGCCGGCGATTTCGTGAGGTACTCCGAATCGAGCCTTGGCATGCGCAAGCCCCCCTGTCAGGGTTCGATCTTGCCACCGACCCGCAGCCGAGCGCGGAAGGCGCCTCCCGCCGCGCGCCAGCGAGGCGTCGGCTGGAGCCCACGACCTGCCGCCTCTCGTGACCCCTTGGGCAGCAGCGACAGCACCGCCCGCCATGGCCGCGGATCCAACTCGGCCGCAACCGAGGATCGGCGCTGCGCCTCCCAGTGGACGCCCGGGTCCTCGGCTAGCACCGCAGCGCATGGGCGGCCGAGCCGCGCCTGCACGAAGGCCGGACCAATCGCAAAGCCCTGCAGGTGACGGTTCAGTACCACCGCGGGCTCAGGCACCCGTCCCTCGGCCAGCCAGGCACCGGCCGTCTGCACGACCCAGGGTTCGGGCGTGACCACCAGCCACACCACCTGCGCCGCCACCAGAGCCGCAGCCGTGCGCGGATCGCGGGGATCCGGCGGCGGCAGGCAGACGGTCCAGCCGGCGAGAGCGGCCGTGGCCGCGATCAGGGCGGCGGGGTCCTCCGCCCGTTCCAGCTCGGTCACGCCAACGCCCCGCAGGCCCGCCTGACGTCGGCCGCCGCCCGGCGCGGCGTCTGCGTGCAGCAGCATGGCCAGCCGTGAGTAATCCCGCAGGTCCAGCGCCTCCACGCTGGCTCCCGTCGCAGCCAGCAGAAAGCAGAGGTTGGCGGCGACCGTGGCGGCGCCGCCGCCCGGCGCGGCTCCGAGCACCGTGACCACCCGACCCGTGCCGGTTCCCTGAGCTGGCTCCGCGACAACAGACTCGACCAACTCCCGGACGGCCTGGTAGCCCCGCCGTGGCCCCTCGATGAGGGCCAGCACGTCCTGCGTACGGATCGGCCCTGCCAGAAGGTCGAACACGGCCGCGCCGTGCACCACCTCGCGGGCCACCTGCCGAGCCCCTTCGTCCAGGTGCCCCAGAATCACGACGACGCGCGCCGCGGGTACGGCCTGGCGGAGCGCCACGACGGCCGCAGCGAGCGGCACATCACCGCCGAGGCTGCGGGCCACGATGACGGCATCCGGTGCGCTGGCGCGCGCCGCATCGGGGAGAAGGTGGCTGAGCAGGACTGCGGGGCCCGCCTCGTGATGTCCGGCAGCGATGAACGCAGCGGCGAGTTCCTCGGCCAGCTGCATGGCCGGCGGGCCGCTCCCGAGGGCAAGCAGGTAGCGCATCGCCACCACCCCATCCAATCCAGTTCCGCTCGCTGTGGACGCTAGCACGCGGGCGCTCCGAGCGAGTAGCGACCTGTTCATCGCACGGCGCGCCACGCAACGGCCGCAAAGGCCGAGACATCCTTGACAAGCGATTGACGGGAACCGGCCTTGCTTGGCGAACGTCTCCACAGTTGGGGGGCGGGCTGGCCTGCGTTCCGTTTGTATCGTGGCCGTGATGCTGCTTCTGGCAGGCTGCGGCACCCCGGCCGCAGCACCGGTCGCGCCCGCCGCCACGGCCGCCGCCTCCCAGTGCGTGCCGGTGGCCGAGCCCGCCACAACCTCGCCGAACATCCACCTCAGGCCCGCGTCCGGAGGCCCGGGCACGGCCGTGTGCATCACCGGTTTCATCGCCGGCGGGCCCACTGCCACCAAGGCGACTGCGACCCAGCGGCGCGCCACGGCGTGCTGGGACGGGTGCGGCAACGGCCTGGAGGAGACCGTGGACGTCGTGTGGTCGGACAGCCAGGCCGGTGCCTTTGCGACCCGCGTAACGGTGCCGGACGTCCCCTGGCTGACGGCGTCCGGCCCGGCACCGCTGCGCCCCGGGAGTTACAAACTCGGCCTGCAGTGTCTGCTGCCGATCGCCAGCGGGTGCGTCGGGCAAGGCTCTCTGGCATCCGCGTTGGGATCCCGTGCGTTCGCGTCGTTTCACCTCACGGGTCCGGCTGGGGGCCGTTGCGGTCCCGATCAGCCATGTGCCGAGCTCCACCTGACCCCGGCCTCAGGCCCGCCCGGCACAACCGTGCGCGTCCGCGGGTGGGCCCCCGTGACCTCCATCCTGGAGCAGCCGACCGGCTATAGCCTTTTGATGGAGGGCCGCGACCTTAAGCCGGTTGCCCTCGGCCAGCTCAGCCAGGCGAGGGACGGAACCGTCCATGGCACGTTCCAGATCCCCGCGTCGTGGGCCTCCGGCCCGCCGCTGCCGCCGGGCGCCTATCAGTTGATCCTGGGGACCAACTTCGTCAGCGGCGTTGTGACTGCGCCAGCCACGGCACCCGGCGTGACGGTCAAGCAGGACACCGGCGGGACCCGAGTGCTGCTCGACGCCGGGACACTGACCATTGCGCCGAGCGCGAGCTGGGCGTCGCTAGGCTCCCTCAAGCCCCTCTCAATCCGCGGAAGCGCCAGTGTATACCCCGGAACCATCACCGCAGCGGGTAGCGACCTGGCATATTGCATTCCCGCAGGCATCCGGCTCTCCACGGACGGAGGACGGACCTGGTCGACGGTCGCGACAACGGGCGTGGCCACGGCTGCAGCCGGGGCTGGGAACGCTCTCCCCCAGGCCGGGGCCGCGTGCCAAGCGGCGCTGCCCGACCCAGCACACCCGGGCAGCCTTTTCGCCACCTTCGGCCTGGTGACGCCGCCGTGCAACTGCCAACCTCCGCTCTACATGGCCGGCCTGGTCACGACCGACGACGGTCGGACCTGGTCCGTCATCCCCCAGCCGGCCGTGATCGCACCCGAGCAGGGCGATCGTGGCTTCGGTGGATTCCAGCTGCAGGGCAATGAGGTCGTCGCCCTGTTCGCCAGCCGGGCCGGCGGCATCGCCGCCGAGACCACCATGGATGGAGGACGGACGTGGACCACTGGGCAGCCTAGCTGTCCCGCCAGCGGACCGTGCCTGCGGTGGGGACCGGCGCCGTCCTCCGAGTCGCCATGCATGACGGCCTTTCCGCAACCCGTGGAGATCCACGCGCACGGAACGTGGTCCTCAGGTGCCGGCGCCAACCTGTGCAGAGGCCAGAGCCAGATTGTCGCGCTGTCGCAGACCACGGTGGCGCTGGTGTCGGGCGGTGGCGCGCCCTATCCCTTGCAGGTCTCCTCCGATGGCGGCCGCACCTGGGCCTCAGTGGCTCTGCCGCCGACGCCGGGCCAAGCCCCGACCGGTTACAACGGCCTCGCCATGCTGCCGGACGGGGCCCTGCTGGCGCTTGCGCAAGACGGCTGGTGGCTGCTGCCGCGCGGCGCCGCGGCCTGGTGTGCCATCGCGGCGGCGACCCCTCCCAGCGGCCAGATCCCCAAGCTGGCGGCGGACGGGCGCCTGTGGTGGCTGGATGGCGTCAACACCGGCAAGCTCCCGACCTTGCATAGCGTGGCGCTCAGCCAACTGTCCTGCCCATAGGCCGACGGTCGCGGTGCCGTCGCGCGGCCAACTGGTCGTCGACCCAGGGGGTCACCGTCGGAACGAGGGCCGGGGCGGTCTCAGACTGGGCCTGCCCGTCCGCTGGGCTGCTCTGCCCACTCCCGCCCCTTTTCCAGAAACCGAAGGCTCCGGACCGCCACGTGGGGCAGCACGCGGTAGCCGCCGTCACCGTCCTTGGCCGTGTTGATGTGGGCGGCGCCGCTCACCAGGACCAGCCGCCCCTTACTGAGGTGCGGTGCGAGACGCACGCCGTAATCGCCGACCACCTCCGCGGGCCAAAAGTCGGTCGGGATCTCCCCGTCGACCTCGTACTCGCGATCGACCGCGAGCGTGAAGCGGAGCCGCGGGGTGCGGTGCTGATCGGGCAGGTGACCGAGCTCGCCATCCCGCACCAGCCGGCCCACCAGCGTCACACAGTTGAACATCGGCGTGACCTCCCTCACATCGCGTGCGTCGGGTCAGCCCCGCGCGTCGGGCTGCTCACCCAAGACCTCCAAGCCTGCGTCCGACCTCGCGCCGGAGGCGCGTCCCCGCCTCCGCGCCATCCCGCGCCGCCCGTGCCTGGCCGCCCCGGCTCACCCTGGCCCAGCCACAGTACGGAAAGCGCAGGCCATGCGCGCCGCCCGGCCACCGCCAGGGGCAGCTGCGGCAGACGGCGGCAGGGACGAAGTAGAGCGGCTCCTCAGAGGCCTCGATCCGCATGCGCGGATACGGCCCCTCGCCGCCGACCAGCGGGTTTCCACAGTGCACACCGGCTTGGTGCACCAGCCGCATGGGCCGCCCGTCGGCGTCCGCGCGGTCGCCAAAGGCGATGCCGTCGCACGAGCGGATCGACGGTGGTGTACCCGGCCCGACCAGGACCCAGCTGCTCGCGTGCTCGACGATGCGGCCGTGGCACCACGCTCGGTGCCGCCGCCACCAGGCCGCCATCGGGCCACCCGCTCTGGCCACGTGAGCACCTCCCCCAGTCGGAACTCGATGTCCGCGCCGCTACGCCGGCAGGCGGCGGACGCACGCCGCCAGCACGCAGGTCAGGGCATCCGGCACCGTGTATGGAAAGTCGGCGCCGAATTGCGCCCTCACCAATCGGGCGAAGCCATGCTGGCGCTCCTGCTCTTCCAGGAGCCAGCGGACCAGGGCCGGCAGGTTCTCCGGCTCGGGCATGCCCTCGCGCACGCGGTCGAAGAGGATCGGCCCCACCTGCCGGTACCAGGCCCGGCGCGCCTCGGAATCGGCGCGCACGGCGGCACAACTGGCAGGGCGCTCCAGCAGCCAAAGTTGCGTGTAACAGTCCTGGCAGAAGCGGAGGAAGCGACCCCGCCGTCGCTCGGGGTCGGCGAAGCGCAGCACGCGCGCCGGCCGGCAGACGAAGGTCCCACAGGCGTGGCAGCGGGCGCTGCCGCGCGGGGCGCGGATCGGCATCGCGGCGGGATACATCGCTTCGGCCTCCTTCGCCAGGGCACCGAGCGCACAAAGCAAAGACCCCCGCGCCGTGGCGGCGCGGGGGCGGGTGGCACGGGACGCTAGATGCTGTCGGGGCGGCGGATCAGGGGGTCGGTTTGGCCCGGCGCGCGCCCGTGGGGCGCGCGTCAGCGGATCCGTCCTGGTATACGACCACGCCGTCCCCCAGCACGGTCGCCAGGAAGCTGTCGGGCTCGGCGGCGGCGATCTGCTCCGGGGTCCGCGCGATGGTGTCCACGTCCACCTCGTGCGGCGGCAAGCACTGCCGCAGCAACACCATGTCCGCCAGTGCGTCTCGGCCAAAGTCGGGCGAAACCACGAGCAGGTCGATGTCGCTGGCGGCGGTGGCATCCCTCCGGACCAGCAAGCCAAAGAGGATGATCCGCGCGACGCGGACGTGCCGTCGCGGCGCGGCGGCAAGGTCGGCTACGAGGTCGTCGAGGTCAGTCGCCGTGTAGCCCATGCCAGCACCTGCCGCGCCGTGGTCATCAGTTCGAGCGCCCTCGTCTGATCGGTCGTCTTCCGCAGCGACGCGCGCTCCGCGGGGTAATGCCTCGCGATGTAGTAAGCACTGAGGACCTTGAGCCGACCAACAAGGCTGCCATCGTCAAGTCCAGCCCGCTCTGCCAGGGTCTCCAGATCGTGCATCTTCGGCGGCACGCGGACGGCCTCCTGGATCACGGCCCTGAGCGCCTTCTCCGCCGTCTGCTGAGCCTGAAAGCCCGCGTACAGGTAGCGGCCGCCGTCACACATCGCCTGCGCGGTGTCCAGGTCCTCGGCCGCTATCTCCAGCCAATCCCGCGTTGTCGGCTTCACGCGCCGCCACCGCCCGTACGCCGGACAGCTTCGGCGGCAAAGAAGAGACACGCGCGCACGTCGTCTCGGGCAAGCCGCGAGTAGTCCGCGAAGAGCTCGGTGAAGGCGACCTTCCGCGCTACATGCTCCAGCACAAGCTCCACGGGAATGCGCGTACCCCTCACCACGGGCTTGCCGGCCATGACGGCGTCATCCACCACGATGCGATCGGTGGTGACCCGCTGCCCCTCCGGCACCGCGCCCACCCCCTGCCCGGGCCCAGCCTGCTCGACCAATGCCCTTCAGGTACGCCTGCTCAGCGCTTGTAGACGTCACCCCGGGCTCCGACCGCCGTGACAACGATCGTCCGCTTCGACTCGTCGATGCGGAACAGCACGCGGCGCTCACCGACCCGCAGGGTCCATTCGTCGCGCCCATGGAGTGGCTTGGCGCCCCCGGCCCGCGGTCCGAAGGCCAGGCGGTCGATCGCTGAGGTGATCCTGGTTCGCTCGGTGCTGGGCAGACGCTTCATCGGCGTGGCTGCCCGCGGCAAAACCACAATCGTCCAGGGCCTGCCCTCAGCCACGCGTCAACTCGGCCCGCACATCTTCCCAAGGACGAGCCTTGCCCTCCAGATACTCCTGCCACCCCGCCTCGGCATCCGCCTGCTCCTCGGGCGTGAGCGGCTCCGTATCGTATTCCGCGGCTGCCTTCAGGCCCTCCAGAACGCGGATGGCCGTGCTGAGCTCGGAATCCGGCAGCGCCTCCACCAACCGATGCAGCCGCTCCCGGCGGCCCCGCCGGGACTTGATCGGAGCGTTCTTCGCCATGCCGTCACCTCGCATACGCTGTTCACGATCGGACTCCCACGCGTAATGCCGCTGCGAACTCAGCGATGCAAGACTACGGTGACCACGATCGCCGCGGCCGAGCCGAGCACCGCGATCAAGGTACCGACGGTCCATCTCACCAGACCGGAGACATGATCGTCCAGCGCCCGGCCCACGCCGTCGATCGTTGCCTCGAGTCGCTGCGCCATCGCGTCGACCTTGGCGCCGAGGTGCTCGATTCGTTGCTCCAGGCAGTCGAAGCGGTGCAGTATCGCGTCGCATCGAACTTCGACCCGGTTGATCTGCTGGCCGATCTGGCCCAGCTGCTGGATGATGAGCAGGCTCGGGCTGACCCGCTCCTCGGGTCCGCCGGGCTCGCGGCTCGCCGCGTGCTCGTCTGCCACCCGCTCATCCCCTGGCCCCATTCTAGGCCCGCCCGCCCCGCCGGTCAGCCGCAGCATCGGCCGGCGCGCCGCGTGTCCTCCGCCTCGCGCTCACCCGGCCACCGGCAGCTCCAGCGGACCCGGACCGCTGGGGCGCCCCGCCTCGACGCGCCTTCCTCGGTGCAACGGCTTCGAGCATCCTCGTGTCCACCAGGAGCACCTCCAACCCCCCGGCTGCCCGCACGCGCACCTCCACCGTCCGCCAGCCGACCTGCGCCAGCACGACGCCGTGGCGCCCCTTGCCACGAGCATCCCGGACCCGCACGGCCGCACCCGGTGGAAGGCCTGGCTGGGGGCCGGGGGCGGGCGCGCGCCCGCCCCCGGCTGGCGACCCCCGCCGGCTCAGAACGGCACACCCTCCTCCTCCGCGGCCGGTTCCTCGCTTGTGGCCGCGCCCTTGCGGTCCAGGAACTGCACGTGGGCGACCACGACCGAGGTGTAGGAGATGTAGCGGCTGCCGCCGTCGGGCAACTCGCTCCGCTGGCTGTCGATGCGCAGGCGCCCGGAGATGGCGATCAGCTTGCCCTTGACCATGTGCTCGTGCAGGTTGGCCGCGTAGGTGCTGCCATCGGCCCGCGGCCGCCAGCTCAGCACCTGGCAGCTCACGAAGTCCGCCCCCGCATCCTGCCCCGCCCGGTCCACGGCCAGGGTGAAGCGGAGCTTGCTGCCGCCATCCTGGCCGAGCTCGGTCAGCTCCGCGTCCCGGGTCAGCCTGCCGATCAGCACCACCGTGTTGTTGACCACCGCCGCCACGCCCCCTCGGTCTGAAGTTTTGAAGCGCCATCCAGGGCGGCTGATCGCCCGGCCGGGCGCAAGGGCCGCACAGCGGCTCGGCTTGCCCTTGCGGCCGGCGGGGCGGCAGCACAGGGCCTTCCCGGCCGCTACCGGCGCAGCTGCGACAGGGCGGCGGCCGGCGCGACACCGTTGGTTCCGGGGGCCTGCGCCCGGTGGGCGGGGGGCTGCGCCCCAGCCGCTTGGGCCACGCGCCTGCGTGGGGTGCGGCGGGTCTCCGCGTAGGTGTGCAGCACGGGCGCGAGCGCCCGGGTGGCATCCCGCAGGAGCAGATAGGTCAGGACCATGGCGAGCCCGACGATCACCATGGCCCAAAAGGCGACGGCGGCCGGATTCTCCTGGGCGGCGACGGCCAGCGTCTGGCGGAGCAGCGCCATCATCGGGGTAATCCCTCCCGCGGTCCGGGCGCGCCGCAGGAGGGCTGGGCGCGCCCGGACCGGAAGTTCGGTCACGGGCGCGCGGGGGGCGGCAATCAGCGGGTGGTGGCGACAGCGGACGTCGCGCTCAGGGCCGCCAGGGCGCGGCGGAGGTCGGCACCGCCCTGCGGGTGACCGACGTCCTCATACACGGGCCTGCCGAGGCCGCGCGCCGCGCGGCAGGTGAAGCCCGTGCCGCCGCCTCCGCCGGCCTGCGGGAAGGCGAGCATCAGCTCCGCCAGGGTCGCGATGCCCACGTCCCGCGCCAGCGGCAGCCAGGCGCCGGGGCTGACGCGGCCGGGGGCCGCGTGAAGGGCCCTGGCGCGCTTCAGCCAGTCGGCGTGCTCCTGGCGGTCGAACACCACCCGCTGCAGGCGCAGGTCCTGCCAGCCCTCAAAGCGCGCCCAGGGCAGCACCAGGATCACGCGCTCGGCATATCCCGCCGCCTGCGCGGCGTGCACGGCGATGGTGTCGATCCCCGGCGACCCGCCCGTGACGATGCTGTGCCCGGCCGCCAGGGCCGCGGCCACGGCCTGCCGGCAGCGCTCCTTCTGCACCTCGTTCGGATGTCGGGTTCCGATCACGGCCACGATCATGGCAAAGCCCTCCTTCCCCTGCCGCCGGCCGTCCGATGCCGGCCACGCCCGCCGTTTCCGTCCGGGTCGGAAGCGGCGGCGCTGATGCGGTTTTCAAATTGTGAGCCGACACCCGCGGCGGCGGCCCATCCGGTGCAAGGGCGTAGAGGCCACGGGCCGGCCCTTGCGCCGGATGGGCCCGCCGCCGTTGCGAGCGCATTCGCGCGAGGATGGCGACGCTGCCGTAGCGCCCTCGTCGGTCCCCCGCGACCCGCAGGGACCAAGGGTCGGGGCTCACGCCCCGAC
>DAHVAF010000210.1 GCA_027314765.1 Clostridia bacterium
GACGCCGCCACGAACTGCGGGGATCGCGCCGTGGTGTATCGCGACCCGTCATCGCGCTCATCGCCCGTCGCCGCGCGACGGCAGGACCTGCCGAGATCGCGCAGTGGTGTGCCGCGACGCGGGGTAGCGTGCGTCGACCGACGCCGCCACGAACTGCGGGGATCGCGCCGTGGTGTGCCGCGACGACTCGGGGTGGCTTTCGTCGATCGACGCCGCGAGGAACCGCTGCGCTGCTACACCAGGTCCAGGATCGCGCGCTTGGCCCGCCGCAGCGCGTCATCGCGCTCGTCACCCGTCGCCGCCAGGCAGTCCTGCAGGTTCTCGCTGACGATCGTCATCGCGACCTTGGCCAGCGCCACGCGGGCGGCCGTCACCTGGTGGACGACCTCCCCGCAGTCGCGGCCCTCCTCGAGCATGCGCTGCACGCCGCGCACCTGGCCCTCGATGCGCCGCAAGCGGAGCATCAGGTCGTGGATCACTTCCTCGCCGAGACGCATGTTCATGGCTGCACTCCTGTAGATGGTTATACCCGGGAGGGTATCTGAAAAGTGGCCGCGCGGCAAACCTCGGAAGTCGGCGGCGTGACCAGCGGCCCACTGCCGGTATGGGTTGGCCGCCCGGCCAAGCACCCGCTCGACATCCTGCGTGACTTTCGCGCTTGCGCAAACCTGCCTGGCCATCATGGCGAGCAGCCCGTCCACGACGGCGGGCGGGACGCCGTGCATGCGCTGGCGCATGGCGTCCGGCGGCAGCTCCTCAAACCGAAGCGGGCGGCCGAGCACCTCGCCCAGGATGCCCACGCGCTCGATCTGCGTCAGCGATTCCGGCCCCGTGATCTCGCAGGCCTGTCCCTCGTGGCGGTCTTGGAGGAGAGCGGCGGCGGCAATCGGCGCGATGTCGCGCTCGTCCACAGGGGCCGTGGCGGCATTCCCACCGGGCGGCCGGCTACCTCGACCGAAACCTCCTGGCCATCGAGGTGCTGATCGACCAGAACGCGACTAAGGACGGGACGGCGGCGCAGGGCAAGCCCTGGCGGTACTACGACCTCGGCCATGGCCTCTGCTCGTACGAGTTCTTCGAGCGCTGCCCCCACCGCATGGCGTGCGCCCGCTGGGACTTCTACGTCCCCAAGGAATCGGCCCGTGGTCAGTTCATGGAGGCTCGAGAAGGGATCCTGCGGCTCGTGCAAGAGATCCCGCTCGCGAGTGACCAGCGGGCGGCGCTCGACGGCGACGCGGACGCGCTCGACCACCTTCTGAAGCGGTTGGCTCAGACTCCGCCGCCGTCGGTTGGACGGTCGAAACCCTGATCCAGCCCTTGTTCGGCCCGTTGGCGACCGACGCCAAGCGGCACCCGTGGCCCCGAAGAGACAAGTGTCGCGCTGGACTCGCCCTCGTCCGTTAGGCGCAGTCGGCGAGCCGAGTCGTGCCCCAGCCCTCTACCTGCCGCGCCGTACTGACGGCGGGCGAGACTGCCATTGGGCACGGCCCCACCGGGGTCAACAGTGCGACAGCGCTGGACTCGTTTCCGCGCAGGATGACGTGTTCTATCTGACAGCCTCCGAACTGGAGGCGGCGGCGGGCGGCTCGATCGAGGCGCGGGAACGCGTCGAGCAACGTCGTCGGGCCCACGGGCGGGTGGTACGGGCCTTCGAGCGCGGTCAGAACTGGCTCGTTGCTTCCGGCACACTGCCGCCGGAGCCGATGCCATCACTCGCCGGGGGAGGCCATCGCCTCTCCGGCCTGCCGGCCAGCGGAGGGCTGGCCACGGGGCCGGCGCGCCTCGTGCGCGGCCCAGAGGAGTTCACCCGACTGCGCCGGGGCGACGTCCTGGTCTGTCGGGCCACCTCGCCGACCTGGACGCCTCTGTTCAAGCTCGCCGCCGCCGTGGTCACCGACGTCGGGAGCCCGCTTTCGCACGCGGCCATCGTGGCAAGGGAATACAACATCCCCGCCGTCATGGCCACGGGCCACGCGACCTCCATCCTGCGCGACGGCGAGGCCGTCACCGTCAACGGGGACGCCGGATGGGTCAGCGTGGTGCAGCCCTCGGTCGCGCGGGAGAACCCCGATTGAGCGACCCGCGTCCTGCGGGTTTGGTCAGAGGTGACGCGGATGGCGCACCTCATGGCCCGGGTCATTGACCTGCCCGTAACGGATGCGGGCACTCTCTTTGCCACGGCGCTCGCGGTCCACGTCTTGGCCGCACTCGTCGCCATCATCACCGGAGCTGCGGCCGCCACGGCTCGGAAGAGACCCGGCAGGCATCCCCGCTCTGGAACGATCCACCACGGGTCGCCCGGTGTCGTCTTTGCCTCGGCTACAACGCTGTCCCGCGTGAGGGGGGACACGCTTGGTATTTGTTCATCATCGCGGCTGTCGCGTTCGGAGCCGCCACTTTGGGTCACCGACCGGTTGGGCTGTCCGGGTGGGCAGGTCGTCCACACGGGGGACGGCGGGCAGAGCTGGGTCGTCCAATACGATGGTCCGCTCCGTGTGGATGGCATTGCCGCCTCCGCGTCCGAGCGGGCGTGGGCGGCCGCCAGGCCGTGCTGCTCGCGGGCGCCTCGTGCGGCGGCACGGCGCTGCGCACCACGGACGGGGGCGCCCACCGGGCGCCGGTCCGCAGCTTTGCGGGGACAGGGCTGCTGTCGGTCTCGGCCCGGGCCGGTCTGCTCGTTCAGGCCGGCGGCGCCACTGGGGCGAAGTGGCTGCGTTCATCGGACGGCGGCCGCACCCGGACGCCTGCGCCCTAGCGGAAGAGGTCCCTCTCCTCGCGCCGCACGATGGCCGCAGCCCCCGCCTCGCCCGGCTCCACCGGCGCGCCACGGATCAGGGCCAGGGGCCGGCCCTCCGCGCTCTGGCCCTGCAGCAGCGTGGCCGCCGACGCCAGCTCGTCGGCCACGGCCTCCGTGGAGGTGCGCAGCACGTAGCCGCTCCGGTCGACCTGGCCGATGTGCGAGTGGACGGGCGCGATGCCGGCGCAGCCGATGCAGCAGCCGATGGCGCCCTCGCGCCAAGCGCGCCCGTGGCTGTCGTTGATGATGACCCCCACGCTTGCCCCGAACGCCGCGTACACCGCGTCCCGCACGGCTCGCGCGCTGCCGTCGGGGTCATCCGGCAGCGTCACCACCCAGTCCCCCCCACCCGCGTTGCTGTGGTCGATCCCCGCGTTCGCGCACACGAAGCCGAGCCGCTGCTCGGCGATGATCAGCCCGCGCCGCTGGCGCACGATCCGCCGGCTCTGCTCCAGCAGCACCTGGCAGAGCCGCGGGTCCTTGTCCGTCTCCTCCGCCAGCCGCCGCGCGTCCTCGCCGGGCCGCACCGTCGCCAGGTCGCGCATGGCCCCCTCCGCCTTGCTGACGACCTTGTGGGCGATGACCAGCACGTCCCCGTCCACGGGCAAAAAGCCCCGGTCGCGCAGGCAGGTCACCACGAGGTCGGGGATGGAGTCCCCGGGCCGCACGTCGGGAAAGCCATCGAACGCATAGACCGCCATCGTCTCCATCAGCTCACCACCTGATCGGGGAGGGAGTCGCCGGGGACATCCGCGGAGCCCCGGAACGCGCGCCCGGCCATCATCTCCATCGGCCCGCCACCCGGTCGGACAGGAGCCCGCCAGCCCCGCTCACCACTTCCATCAGCCCACCACCTCGATGCGTGCGCCCGCCTCGGCCGCGGCCGGCGTCATGGCGGCCAGGG
>DAHVAF010000114.1 GCA_027314765.1 Clostridia bacterium
CGCGCCAGGTGCTGCGCGAGCTGGCCGGCCTCGACGACGCCGAGATCGACGGGCACGCCCAGGACGGCGTGATCGGCGTGGGGCCGCCACTGGCGGCAGGCTGAGCCGGGGCCGCGCACCGCCCTGGCAGGGTGGCGCCTCCCACCGCGCTCAGGGCGCGCGCCCGCCGCGCAGCGCCACCACCGTCTGCTGCGCGCCGAGGGCCGTCGCCGCGACCAGCAATCCGTTCAGCACCAGCAGTGGGATGCCCGCCGGCTGCAGCTGGCCCTGCGCCGCCATGGCGATGCCGAGCACGACGACGGCCGCCACCCAGGCCATGACCTCCTGGGGCAGCTGGCGGAGCCAGGGGCTGTACCGGGCGACGTGGACGATCAGGGCCGTGGCCAGGGCGGCGCCGCTCAGGGTGGCGAGCGAGTCGTACGTGAAGAGCGTGGTGGTGGGCAGCGCGGGTCCCTCCCGCCGCCACGATATGTGCGGCGGCTGGAACCGGACACGCAGCCCCGGGCGAAGAGCGGGTAGGGGTCATCCCGCAGGCCCGCGAGCGTGACCAAGTCCCCGAGCACGGCTGCCCGCCCCCGTCGCCGCCATGGTATCCCGGCGATCATCAGCAATCCCCGCGACAACGTCGGGTCGACGGCCCAGAGCTGCGGCGGGTGCTCCAGATGCGGTCATGGAGCAGACCTGCGGCGCCCCCCGGATCCACGCTGCCGTCGGCGAGCTGTCGCGTTGGTATTGGACATGCCGCTGTTCGATGTCACCGGCCCGTCCTGCGCCGGCAGGTCCACCGTGCGCACGGCGCAGCGTTGCCCGTGTCGCGTCAGGGTCGATCCGCGACCCTCAGGCACGGGGAGATCATGCGTCACGTGATCGCCCAGGAGATTCACCACATCGGTCAGATGTCCATCCGGGCACGCGAGGTGGGGCGCGAGCCGTCGCGGCGAACCTGATCCTTCGCGGGCTCGCCTGATCGAACGCCAGGCGCGACCTACGCCCCCGCCCCGTCGCGGTGCGGCAGGTAGGAGCGGTCGCCGATCCAGGGCGCCGGCGGGATGGCCAGATACCGCGACAGGTGGGCGAGCAGCGGCACGTACTGCAGCCGCCGCGCCGCGAACGCCGGCCAGACCTCGTCCAGCGGCCGCACCGCGTACCCCGCCGCCCGCAGCCGCTCCAGGGCCTGCCCCAGCTCCCACTTCTCCAGCCCCGGCTGCCGCATGCGCCGGAAGCGGAAGTAGTAGCCGATGTCGTCGACCAGGTGCTTGCCGAGCTTGAAGAACATGGTCGCCTCCCCCCGCGGGCCGCCCCCGTCCAGGGCCGTCAGCACGAGGTTCGCCGCGTCCATCACCGCGCCGAACGAGTTCAGCCAGGCCTCGTTGTCGTGGCTGGAGCGGAAGTAGACCAGCACCGGGAAGGCCAGGTGGCTCTCCAGCACCTGCGCCGCCCACGTGCGCCAGGCCGCGAACGTCGCCGCCAGGTGCCCGGCCATGCCGGACTCGGCGCACCCCTCCATCAGGGCCACCCCCGACGGCGGCGCCCCGGCGCTGGTGTCGAGCTCGATCACCTGCACCTCGCGCCGCTCGAACGCCCCAAAGAGCAGGAACAGCTGGCTGACGACCAGCGCGATCAGCCCGAGCCCGTTGGCCGCCTCGACCGCCACGACCACCTTGCCGCCCGCGATCCCCGGGCCGACGAGCCCGATGTCGAAGAGCGAGGACGCCGACAGGTAGAGCGCCGGCCCGAGCCGCCCGCCCTCCGTCCCCACGAGGACCAGACCATAGCCCACCACCAGCACCGCCGCCCACAGCGCCAGCAGCACCAGCACCGCCAGCGGCGCGAAGACGCCGAGCACCGCCTCGCGCCGCCGCACGGGTGTGACGCGCCGCCCCGCCGCGCGCCAGCCCAGCCACAGCGCGTGAAGCACCGAGGGGCTGAGCCGCACCCGCCCGACGGCCGGCCGCGGCAGCACGACCGACTGGAAGAGGTCGTACCAGGCGACCCCGATCAGCAGGATGCCGGCGATGTCCCAGACGGACCTCACCGCTCCGGCTCGAGCCGCTCCAGCACCAGCCGGTAGCCGTCGGCCCCGTAGTGGAGAAAGCGCTTGATGCGGCTGATGGTGGCCGAGCTCATGCCCGTGCGGGCGCCGATCTCCTCGTAGGTCTTGCCGTCGCGCAACATCCGCGCCACCTCGAGGCGCTGCGCCAGCGCGTGCAGCTCGCCGACGGTGCAGAGGTCCTCGAAGAAGCGGTAGCAGTCCTCCGGCGTCCGCAGGGACAGGACCGCGGCAAAGAGGCGGTCGAGCTCCGGCGAGCTGAGACGGCTTTCATACGCCAAAAAGCCTCGGCCCCCTCCGAATAATCTCTGTGACGGGGGCGCCAATGGCGCCCCCGCGCGAAAGATCTTCCGTTGCGCGCGTCTTGGGTGGAAGGAGTTCTCCGGGCCCGGCCCGACACCTATCGGCGACAAACTGTCGGCGCTTCGGTTAAGTGGCCGGCACAAACCAACAGGGACTTTTCGCCTGGCGGCGAAGCAGCGTGCCCCAGGAGGCGATTTTGAAGATGCGCGGGTGGAGGGGTCTGCTGGCCGTGGCCATCAGTCTGGGGGCACTCGTCGTGGGAACCCTGCCGGCCGCGGCCGCGGGCGCCACGGTCAACGCGACGACCAGCACCAAGTACGGCACGATCCTGACGACGAGCAGCGGGATGACGCTCTACTGGCACGCCAACGACCCCGTCAATGGCAGCGTCTGCACGGGTACCTGCGCCACATACTGGCCGCCGCTCACGGTCACCGGCGCGCCGACGGCCGGTGCGGGCGTGACGGGCAAGCTGACCACGTTCACCGACCCCGCGGGCAAGACGCAGGTGGCCTACAACGGCCACGCCCTGTATACCTTCCTGCCTGACAAGGCGGCCGGCCAGGTGAACGGCGACCTGAAGAACGCCTTCGGCGGGATCTGGTATGTGACGACCGTGAATGTGGCCGCGGCCACCAGCGCGCCGGCGGCGACGTCCGCGACCCTGCCCAAGACCGGCACCAGCCCCTGGAGCTACGCGGGCGGTGGCCTCCTGATTCTGGCCGGGCTCGGTCTGCTGATCCGGCGCCGGCCACGCGTGGGGTGAGCGCATGTTCCGCTGGATCGCCGGCGGCGTCCTGATCCTGGCCGGGCTGGCCGTGGCGACTCACGGCTGGTGGTCCGGGTTCGAGGAGGCCGGCGCCCAGCATGTCCTGGCGGCGGAGGTGGCCACGGCGGCCCGTGTGCCGGCGGCCACCCCCGCGCCTGCTCCGGCTGCTTCGTCTGCCGCTGCCGTGGCGCCGGCCGCCGCGACACCGGCGCTGCCGCCCCTGCTCACGCCGCTCGGCCACTGGCGGCCGCCGGGGCCGACCCCCCAGATCTACGCGCGCATCACCGTCCCGGCGATTGGGCTCTCGGCCTACGTCGTGCGGGGCGCGAGCCTCACCGATTACTACGATCTGCTCGCCTGGGGGCCCGCCCACCTATCGGGCTCGCCGGAGCCGGGCGCGGTCGGCAACGCCGTGATCTTCGGCCACGTGGACGAGTTCGGCTCGCCCTTCCGCTACCTGAACGCGCTGAAGGCGGGGGACGTGATCGACCTCGCCCGGGCCGGGAGCACCTTCGCGTACGACGTGCGCAAGGTGCAGCTGGTGCCGTCCACGGATCTCGGCATCGTGGACAGCACGCCGGGGGTGGCGTCCGTCACCCTCTTCACCTGCGGCGGGCCGGCCAACACGGACCGCGTGGACGTCTACGCCACGCTGGCCGGATCCGGCACGGCGGCGGCCGGCAGGCAGGGCTGAGTCAGATCGCCGCCATGGCCGCGGCCGCCCGCGCGATTTCCTCCTCGGTGTTGAAGTAGGCGCAGCTGAAGCGCACGGCGCCGCGCTCGCGCACGGAGCGGGTGATGATGCCCTGCGCCGCCAGGGCCGCCTGCACCGCGGGGCCGTCGTGGCCGCGCAGGGCGGCGGTGGCGATGCCGGTCTCCCCGCCGCCGAGAATGGCGGCGCCGGGAATGTCGGCCAGGCGGGCCGCCAGGTTGGCCGAGAGGGCGCGCTGGCGGGCGGCGATGCGCTCCAGCCCGATGGCGCGGGCGTAGGCCACGGCGGCGGAGATGCCATCGCCGATGGCCCAGTTGCGCGTGGCGAACTCGAAGCGGCGCGCGCCGGGGGCCAAGGAGAGCTCGCCGTCCTCCGCGTACGCCACCTCGCCGCTCCCCGCGCCGACCCAGGCCGGGGTCAGGACATCCGCCGCCTGCGGGGCCACCACGAGCCCGGCCGAGCCGACCGGCGCCAGCAGCCACTTGTGGGCGTTGAAGGCGTAGAAGTCGCAGCCGAGCGCGGGCACGTCGACGGGGAGCTGGCCGACCGCCTGGGCCCCGTCCAGACAGAGCAGGGCGCCGGCGCGGCGGGATGCCTCCGCCACCCGGGCGGCGGGCAGGATGCGCCCCGTCATGCTGCTGACGTGGCTGGCGCAGAGCAGGCGCGTGCGGGGCCCGAGGTAGCCGGGCAGGCCCTCCCCCCAGCGCTCCCACGGGCAGATGCGCACGCGCACGCCCAGCCGGCGCAGGTGCAGCGCGGGCACGAAGACAGCCGGGTGCTCCTCGTCGGAGATCACACACTCGTCGCCGGGCTGCCAGGGCAGGCCCGAGAAGACGCAGTTGAGGGCCTCGGTCACGTTGGTCGTCAGGGCGACATCGTCCGCGGCGACGCCGAGCAGGGCCGCCAGGTCCGCGCGCGCCGCCTCGATCGCCGACCGCCGGCCCTGGTAGTGGGCGGGGTCCCCCGGCCCCTCGTCCTGCCAGGCGGTGTAGGCGCGCAGGTACGCGTCGGTGACGGGCCGGGGCGATGGGCCGAGCGTGCCGGTGTTGAGGAACACGCAGCGTGCCAGGACCGGGATGTCGGCACGCACGCGCGCCAGGTCAGCCGGAGGGATCTCCACAGGGCAGCACCCCCAGGGCGGGGATTCGTCCGCGGGCGGCGCGACTCCTCGATAATGGGCCCATGGATGCCGCGGGCGCCCTCGTCCGGATCCGCGCCGCCCTTCCCGAGCTCGCCGAGCGCCGCGTGCGCCGCCTGGGCGAGGGCTGGGCCCACGTGTGCTGGCTCGGCGGCAGCGGCCTGGTCTATCGCTTCCCGAAGACGGAAGCCGGACGCAGGGCCCTGCCCAAGGAGGTGGCCCTGCTGGCCGGTCTGGCCCCCGCCCTGCCCCTCGCCGCCCCGGCCTTCCGCCATGTGGCGCCGGATGGCAGCGTGGCGGCCTATCCGCTCGTTCCTGGGCAGCCCCTGACGGCGCTGGCGGCCGCCCACACGCAGCCCCTGGCCGCGCTGCTGACGGCACTGCACGGCTATCCGCCCGCGGCGTCCGGTCTCCCGGTGGTCGGGCCCGCAGGGTGGCGTGCCGACCTCGAGAGCGAGTGGGCGGCGGCGCTGGTGGACCTGGCGCGGTGCTGGTCGCCGGCGGACGCGGCGAGCGCGGCGGCACACATCGCCGACTTTCTCGGCGATGATGGGAACTTCGCCTTCCCGGCCGTCGTGATGCACGCCGACCTCGTGCCGGAGCACCTGCTCGCCGATCCGGGGACGGGCCGGCTGGTGGGCGTGATCGACTTCGAGGACGCGCGAATCGGTGATCCGGCCCTGGACTTCGCTGGCCTGGGCGCCCTCGCGGCGCCGGTGCTGGACGCATACGGCGGACCTGCCGACGGCGGCCTGTTGCGGCGCGCCGCCTTCTACCGCTCCCTGGCACCGCTGCACGAGATGCGGTACGGCGTGAGGACGGGCCAGCCGGCACGGGTGCGCGCTGGACTGGCCGCGTGGCGCCGGCGCGTGCGGGAGCGGCCCCGGGGGGCGTGAGGAGCGGCCGGCGAGCACGGGTGCGCGGCGGATTGCCCGCTTGGCGCCGGCGCGTGCAGGAGCGGGCGCGGGGGGCGGCCAATCGGCCCGGCAGGAGGGAGACCCCATGCGGATCACGATCGTTGGGGCGGGCGCCATCGGCGGTGTGGCCAGCGCCTACCTCGCGCAGGCCGGCCACGACGTCACACTGGTCGACCGCGAGGCGGCGCATGTCGAGGCCATCAACCGCGACGGCCTCCGCATCAGCGGCTACCGAGGCGAGCTGCGCCTGCCCATGCGCGCCGTCCTGCCAGAGCAGCTGGAAGGGCCCCTGCACGACGTCATCCTGGCCGTTAAGGCGCAGCACACGGCCACCGCACTGGAGCCTGTCGCGCGGCTCCTCGCGCCGGACGGCTTCGTGCTCTCCATGCAGAACGGGCTGAACGAGGAGGTCATCGCGGCGCGGATCGGCGCGCAGCGCACTGTCGGGTGCTTCGTGCACTACGGCGCCGACTACCAGGAGCCCGGGCACGTCCTCCTCGGCAACGAGCAGCCGATCTACATCGGCGAGCTGGACGGCCGCGACACGCCGCGCCTTCACGACCTGCAGGCGGCCCTGTCGGCCGTGATGCCCACCCACATCACCGACAACGTCTGGGGCTACCTCTGGGGGAAGCTGTGCTACGGCGCCCTGGTCTTCACGGGCGCCCTGCTGGACCAGCCCACGCCCGTCCTGCTTGGCATGCGCGAGATCCGCCCTCTGCTTGTCGCCGTCGTGCGTGAGACGGCCGATGTGGCTGCGCTGCAGGGCTGCCGCCTCATGCCCGTGGGCGGGGTCGATCCGGCGATGTACCTCGACCGCACGCCGGGCGCCGAAGCGCGGATCCATGCCGCCTGGGACCGCCAGATCGAGGCCCGCGCCCAGAGCCAGAAGCGCAGCCTCAAGATCTTCACGGGCATCCAGCGCGACCTCATGGTCCGGCACCGCCCGACCGAGATCGACGGCCAGATGGGACCCGTGCTGGCCCACGGGGCGCGCCTTGGGATGCGGATGCCGCTGCTGCGGATGGTCACCGATATGCTGCACGAGGTCGAGCGGGGCCGCCGCGCCCTCGGGGCGGACAATCTCCGCGAGCTGGCGGTGCGGGCGGGCCTTCTGGCTTAGGTCCCGGCTTGGCGGCCTGCCCCCTACAGGCGCGACGGAGCGCACCCGCGTCAGCGACCTGGCGCCGCCGGCGGACCACCTAGCTCCCGGCTCGGGTGCCCCCCTGCTGTATGACCCGCCACAGCAGCTCGGCCAGCTGCGCCCGCGTGAGGGCCTGTGCCCCAGCCGCCTGTCCGCTCACGCCGTTGATGAGGCCGATGTGGGCGGCCCAGAGCAGGTCTGTCTCCGGCTCGCCGGTCATGCCGGCGTCGCCCTGAATCCCGGCGGGCCACGGTCCGCCTGAGGCGGCGTAGGCCTGCGCCGCGCCGGACCAGCCCAGCATCCGCGTGAGCGCCTCGACCGCGGTGGCGCGGGTCGCCCAGGCGTTCACGGCCAGCACCCCCTGCGTCGCATCGAGCCAGCCGGCGCCGACGGCCTCCCCCGCAGGCCGCACCGCCCACGACGGCAGGGATGCCGCGTTGGCCAAGAAGGCGGGGGCCACGGTGGCTGGCGGCGGATCGAAGCCGGTCAGCGCGGCCGCCAACTGGCCCAGGGTGAGGGTGCCGTTCGGGTCGAACATGTCGGAGCCAATTCCATGCAGGACGCCCGCGGCGCTCAGCGCGTCGACGGCCGGCGCCGCCCAGGACGCCTGATAGAGGTCCGTGTACTGCGGGGCGGCGGGCGCCTTGCCGGCCGCCGCCGCCAGAGTCGTCAGCCGAGCCTGAATCGTTGAGGGAATCGCGGACCAGGGATCCTGCGGCACCGTCGCGGTCGTCTGGGCGGTGGTCCTCGCACTCGTGGTCGCACTCGCCGTCCCGGTTGTGGCGGTGGTCGTCGTACCCGACGTCCCGGTCGCCGTCCCAGTTGTGGTCGTGGTCGTCGTTACGGCCGCGCTGGCCGCCTGGGCCACCCCGCCCGGCGGCAGCACGCTGCCATCGCCCGTGGTGAAGGTCCAGGTGCCGCTCAACTGGCGCTGTCCACCGCTGCCGATCTGCTCCACGGCCTGCACGGAGGCGACGTAGGTGGTATGGGCCGCGAGCGGCTGGTCGGGAATGAACGCGAGCGAGCCCCCCATGTAGACGCCGGTCCCCGAAAAGGGCTGCCAGAGCTGCGGCGTCAGGACGGCACCCGCCACCGGCTGGCCACCGGCCTGGCTCGTGAGGGTGAGCGTGCCGCCCACGATCATGGTGCCGGGCGGCGCCGCGTAGTCATCCCACGTCACCGGCGTGCCGACCGGGAAGTGGAGGCCGGCGAAGGGTTGCAGCGGCGAGGGCCACTCGCCCCCGAAGGTGAGCGGCACGCCCGTCGCGCCGTTGGGCGGCCACACGGTCGGGCTCACGCCCACGGCGCCGCCCCAGTCGCTCAGGTCCAGCACGAACTGGCCCCCGACATCGGCGGCGCCCGCAGCCAGCGCCCCGGGGGCCAGCAGCAGGTCTCGGTGGAAGACGGTCTCGGCGACCAGAAAGGCCACAGGGTCGGGGTTGCCGGAGGACATGACCTCCACCCCGCCACCGGTGGCCGCGCCGAAGGCCACATCGCGGTCAAGCGCGTAAAGGCCCGTCCAGCCGGGCACGCCGCTCCACGCGACCGGCTCGTCGTGGACGCTCGTTCCCGTGGCGCCGTACCGCGCGGCCTGTGCGCTGACGAATGCGGCATGGGCAGCTGCCGCGGCCGTGAGCGCGGGACTGACCACAACCGGCGGCGCCCCGACCTGGGCGCGAAACGCGTTGAGCTCGGCGATGAAGGCCGACTCGGCGGCCGTCGGCGGAGCCACGGTGGGCGGAGCGCCGGCGGCAACGGTGAAGCCGAACGACTGAGTGGCCAGTCGCAGGCCGTCAGGCGCGATGAGCGTGATCGTCCCCTTGCCCGCGGCAGGCAGTGTGACGTTGTCCTCACCGATGGTGAGCGCGGTCGCTCCCGGCAGCGGCTGGGTGCGGAGGAGCGACGCCGGAACCGCCTGCGCGCCGACGGACACCGTGCCCTGGATGTTCGGTGGGGCCCCGGCGGGCACGACGACGGTGAGGGCGATCGCCGGCCGGCTGACCTTGAACGCGATGGAGGCGGGTAGCGTACTGACGTACCAAGTCACGCCGGATACGGCCAAGGGGGTAATGTCGCTCGCCAAGGCGCCGCCTGTCAAGGTCAGGATCAGGCTCACCACGAGCGCCAGGGCAGCGCAGGAACGCCGACAACTCGTCCTCCTCCGCGCCACGGCACGACAGATTCCGCGCCGCCACGCGCCTCCCTGCCTGGAAATGCCCGCCGTTTATGACATTCGCGTTACACGGCAGCGACTTAAGTGATCTCGAACCGGGTTCTCATTGAGGCTTTGGGCAGCCTCCGGCTATAATCGCCTTACGTCGGGGTGTGGCCCAGCTTGGTTAGGGCGCCTGGTTCGGGACCAGGAGGTCGGCAGTTCAAATCTGCCCACCCCGACCACCTGCTACAGGCACAAGGATTTCAGCGCTTCCGCTCAAGAGCTTTCACCCTCTTCCTGGGCACCTGATTCCCCGATGTGGTACAGAATGGGCGGGCGCCTGGTTCGCGGGCCGCCTGAGTCCACCACGGCTGACATTCCGGCAAGGAGTGGTGCGGCCGTGGTGTTTTCGTGCGCGCGCGACGACTTTCTGCTGTCCCGCAAGTTGAACGGCTGTACGGCGAAGCCTCTGGCCTTCTACCGGCGCGGCCCTGACGAGTTGGAGCGGTTCATGGCGTCGCAGCATGTCGAAGACCTGGAGCGCCTGAACGCGACGCTGCTGCGAGGCATGTTGCGCCACCTGCTGGAGGAGCGGCCGGGGCTGAGGGCGGTATCGGTGCGCACCGACGTTGGCGCGGTGCGCACGTTCTGCCGCTGGTGCGCGGACGAGGGCCTGCTGCCGGCCAATCCCGCCGCGAAACTGGCGCGGCGGAAGGTGGACGCGCCTGCGCCCAAGACCGTCCCGCCCGAGGGCGTCGCACGGCTGCTGGCCGCATGGCCCGAGCGCACGTTTCTGGGCGTCCGCAACCGGCTGTTGGTTCTGTGGCTGTACGATACCGGCCGCCGGCTGAGCGAGGCCCTGACGGTGCCCGTCGCCAGCGTGGACACGGGCGGGGCAGGGTGCGACGAAAGGGGGGACCATGACCCGCCCGGCGGGCCGCTACAGGTGGCCGCGCAGTTCCGCTTCGGTGAGGCCCGCCTGCCGCAGAATGTTGGCGAACGTCGTACGGGCCAGAGGGCGTTGGCGGTGTACGGGAACGGTGACCCGTTGCCCCTGAGGGCCGGCAAGCCGCACGTGGCTGCCGGACTGCCGCAGCACCTGAAAGCCGGCACGCTCAAGGGCGCGCAGGCATTGAGGGCCGTTCGGCGGACTCAGGAGCGCAGCGGTGCGGGCACGGAGACCGTTGCCGCGCGAACCGCGTCCGGGCGCGGGAGCGGTTCGCCACGGGCCGCCATGTCCTCCAGGTTGAGGCGTATGGCGTCCTCGGCCATGCGGAGGGCCTCTTCGACCGTATCGCCCTGCGTGAAGCAGCCTTCAATCGCGGGCACGCTGACCGCCCAGCCCTGGGCTTCTTCGTCCCATTCGAGCAGGACCACGAAGTCAAGGACGCGTGCCGCTGTTTCCGCCGACATGTCGAACCCTCCGCACGCAGTGTATCCCCGTCGTCGTCGTCGCGCCCACAGGAACGCCTGTACGTGGTGGCGAACGGTGGCAGACGAGAGGAGCGCCCCGCGGCCGTGGTGGGCATACGCGAGGCGCCTGGAGGAGCGAGCGACCATGGCTTCGAGCCGGCGGCGGCTTCCCCTGCCGCCGTGGTGCAGGTGCAAGCGTGGCACCCGGAGGAGCACCGACTCCCCGTCGTCCGCGTCCGCGACTCCTGGGACCTGGCCCCGGATTTCAGTTCGAAGGACGCCGCGCAGGCGAACATGCTGGCGCAGGCGCGGACGCCGCAACGGCTGCCACCCGTCGGGCGGCAGCGCTCGGACGGCACGTTGGAGTGGCAGCGAAGCGACGGTTCCTGGGTGCAGCGAACCCGCCGGCCGGACGGCAAGTGGGAGTTGAATTCCGGAACCGAGCGGTGGGTGGCCCCCCGCGAGTGCATGGACATGTGCGACCTTCTGGAGTTGCTGCACGGGGCGGGCGCGGGCGTGTACCCGGAGCGTGGCGGGTATTCCGTTCTCGAGGGTCAGGACCTGGAGGCCATGACGCGGGCGGCGATACCCATGGGCGCCAACGCGGACCGCGGCGGCGCCTGCGGCTTCCTGCGCGCCATTGGCTACCCGCTGGCCGTGCATGCCGCACCGGGACCCCGGGCGGCGCCGCGAGTACGACAACCTGCGCAAGCGCTTGAAGCGTTCCGGGGCGTCCAACCCAAGTCCGGCCGTCCTGCCGAGCGGCTTCCGGCTGCGCACCGCGCAGCACGTGCTGGAGCTGATTGAGAAGGCGGCGGCCCTGGTCGAGGGGGACACGGACGCGCGGGCGATTGAGCGAGGCCGCGCCTTGGCGCTGGCGACCGGCGTGGCGCTGCGCACGGTCGAGCGGCCGGCTGTGTTCTTCAAGGTTGAGGGCTCCTTCGCCGAGTGCGAGCGGAACGTTAGGCGTTGTCAAAGAACAATCTTGCGGAAATCCGGCTTTTCGGGGGTGAACCGTTCCTTGACTGCGAACACATGTTCTGGCTATCCGGTTACCTCCGCCCAGGGCACCGGGGCGTGACTGAGGCAAGAGGGCAACAGGCGC
>DAHVAF010000124.1 GCA_027314765.1 Clostridia bacterium
GCGCGCAGGGCCGCCATGACGTCGCTGAGGTCTGGTGCAGCCAGGCCGGCCGCGCCGAGCAGCTCGTCCGCCGGAAGGCCAAGGGCAGAGGCAAGGTCCCGCAGCACGGCCGGGGTCGGACGGGTGCGGCCGTGCAGCAGGCGGGAGACGGTGGAGTGGCTGACGCCGGCCTGCCGGGCGAGCGCCCG
The DNA here is from genome assembly GCA_027314765.1 of Clostridia bacterium. Lineage (GTDB taxonomy): Bacteria > Bacillota > Sulfobacillia > RBS10-35 > JAJYVM01 > JAJYVM01. The sequence goes on from DAHVAF010000124.1 coordinate 189, forward strand.
CAGCGACAGCCCCTGCGCCGCCATGCGGCTCGTGATCAGGCGCCCGAGGCGCTCGTCCGCGGCAACCACTCCGTCGTTGCAAGTCTATGGCGGCGGCCGCCCGCTGGAGAACTCACGGCGCCGTGCGGCATCGCCAGCCCGCCGCACAGCCCGTCGCGCAGCCCGCCGCACAGCCCGCCGCGCAGCCCGCCGCACAGCCCGTCGCGCAAGTCGGCCAGGCCGGCGCGTCGAAGAACTCATCGCGCAACGGGTGCCGCCGGTGGTACGTTCAGTGGCGTGAGCACCCTTCCGCCCCGCCGTCCCACCCATCGCCGCCCGGTCCGGCGCCGCGTGCGCTGGGGGCGGCTGGCGGCCGTGCTCGCCGTCGCCGCGGTCATCGTCGGCGGGCCGGCGGCGCTGTGGCGGTGGCACGGGGCGCGGGGCGTGGCGGCCAACGTGCTCGGCGCCGGGCTGGCGCTGCTGGTGCGGCAGCCCGGGACGGCGTCGATCGCCCCGCGGCAGGCGCAGGATCCGGTCACGGTCCTGGTGATGGGCACCGAGGAGACGCCGCAGTTCAACGGCCAGCAGACCGACTCCATGATGGTCTGGGCCCTCGACCCGGCCAGCGCCAGGGCGGCCGTCCTATCGGTCCCGCGCGACCTCTGGATCGATATCCCGGGGTATGGCCCCCAGCGCATCAACTCCGCTTACGAGTTCGGCGGGTACCCGACGGCCGAGCTCACGGTGGAGCGGTACATCGGCCTTCCGGTCGAGTACTACGCCGTCATCGACTACGCCGCCCTGGTCAAGCTCGTGAACGACGTCGGCGGCATCGACGTGAACAACCCGTACAGCATCGACGACACATGCTTCCCGAACGCGCAGGAGAACAAGTGCACGACGTTCATCCTGAGCAAGGGCGAGCACCACCTCGACGGCCAGCAGGCGCTGGACTTCGCCCGCGAGCGCCACAGCCTGCCGCTTTCGGACATCAGCCGCGAGGCGAACCAGCAGCTGGTCCTGTTCGCCCTCAAGGACGCTCTGCTGCAGCCGCGCAACCTGCTCCACCTGCCCGCCGTCATCGGCGACCTCGAGGCCCTGGTGAAGACGAACCTACCGCTCGCCGACCTGCCGGCGCTGGCCCTGCAGGCGCTGCACGTGCCGACGGGCTCCATCGCGCATGCCGTCCTCGACTACCAGAGCGGCGCCGTCAGCAACTACACGACGGGCGGTGGCGCTGAGGTCCTGCTGCTGCACGCCGCCGCGGCCCACAGGGTCATCGCCGCGGACTTCGCGCCAGAGCTGGGCTACATGCGCGCCGCGACGGTGCAGGTGCAAGCCGCGCAGCCCGCCGCAGGCTACTTCACCGGCGTGCTCGCCGGGATGGGCGTGCGCACGCGGCCGGCGGGATCAGCGCCACAGCCGGGCCGGCGCGGCAACGAGGTCATCTGGAACTCGGCGGCGCCGGGCGGCGGGGGCAGTCCGCCCGTGCTCGCCGACATCCTTGCCGAGATGCTGGACACGCATCTCGCCGTCCAGGCCGTCCCGTCCTCGCGGGCCGAAATCGTGCTTCGCCTTGGCAGCGTTTTCCCCAAGGTCCAGCCATAGCCGCCGATCAGTAATCGCTCGCGCCGCTCTTTACGATGACAAGGGCGGATGTTATGATGCCGTCGGTTGAAGTTAGCCCTGCCTAACATTTGATTTGCGGGCGGCATACGATGCGCCGCCGGAAGGATGGTGAACCGCCATCGCCCCCGACAGTGGCGCCCTCTCGCGCTCCGAGGAGGACTATCTCTCCGACCTCTACCGCCTGGGGATCCAGGGTCCCGTCCGCACGGGCGAGATCGCCCAGCGTCTCGGCGTCACGCCGGCCTCGGTCAGCGGCATGCTGAAGCACCTCTCGCGCGAGGGCCTCGTCAACTACCGCGAATACGGCGGCGCCCTCCTGACGGCCGACGGCGAGCGGGCCGCCCTGGGCGTCGTGCGCCGCCACCGCGTGCTGGAGCGTTTCCTCACGGACGTGCTGCACTTCGGCTGGGAGCAGGTCGACGCCCTGGCCCGCGAGATGGAGCATGCCCTGCCCGACGTGGTCGTGGACGCCATTGAGCGCCTGCTGGGCGATCCCGAGACGTGCCCGCATGGCCACCCCATCCCCGACAAGGAGGGCCATGTCGCGGCTGAGCCGCAGACCACGATCGGCGCGCTTGGCAGCGGGGACGTGGCCCGCGTCCGCGAGGTCGACGAGTTCGATCCGGCCCTGCTGGACTTCCTGCGCCAGCGCGGCCTCGTGCCCGGCGCCCTGCTGCGCGTCAGCCAGGTCAACCCGATCGACGGCACCGTCGTCGTCGAGGTCGGGGGAGCGGGCGCGACCGCCCTGGCTCCAGCCACGGCCAAGGCCGTGCGCGTGAGCCGGGAGGCTGCGCGCGCGCCGCTGGACTGACGGCATGACGGAGGAGATGTCCCAGGGGGAGGCATCCATGGGGGATCCCGGCGTGTATGCCGGGGTCGAGCACCTGGCCCACCCGAAGCTCCAGCAGGCCGCCCGCGAGGCCGTGGCCGGCAAGCGCCGCGGGCTCATGGCGCTCCTGCCCTTCCTCGGCCCCGCCTTCATCGCCTGCGTCGCCTACATCGACCCCGGCAACTTCGCCACCAACGTGCAGAGCGGCGCCTCGTACGGGTATGCGCTCCTCTGGGTGATCCTCCTCGCCAACCTGATGGCCATGCTCATTCAGGCCACCACGGCCAAGCTCGGCATCGCGACCGGCCGGAACCTTGCGGAGGTGTGCCGCGAGCGGTTCCGGCCGGCGACCTGCTACGTCCTGTGGGTCACCCAGGAAGTGACGGCCATGGCCACCGACCTCGCCGAGTTTTTGGGCGCCGCGATCGGGATGAACCTGCTCTTCCACGTCCCCATGCTGGTCGCGGCCATGATCACGGGCGTGGCCGTCTTCGTGATTCTGGCCATGCAGGGCGAGGGGTTCCGCGGCCTGGAGATCTTCATCGGCGCCATGGTCGGCATCGTCGCGGCGAGCTACGTGGTGGAGACGATCCTGTCCAAGCCGGACTGGAGCCAGGTGGCGCTGCACAGCTTCGTGCCGAGCCTGCCCGGCAACGACGCGCTGCTGCTGGCCGTGGGCATCGTCGGCGCCACGGTCATGCCGCATGTGATCTACCTGCACTCCGGCCTGATGCAGAACCGCGTGGTGATGCCGAGCGACGCGGAGAAGCGGCGCATCTTCCACTTCGAGAAGATCGACACCGCCATCGCGATGGGGATCGCCGGACTCGTCAACATGGCGATGCTCTTCATGGCGGCCAAGGTCTTCCACTTCACGGGGCATGCCGGCGTCGCCGACATCACGACCGCCTATCAGACGCTGACCCCGCTGCTGGGCGGCTTGGCGGCCGCCGTCTTCGCCATCTCCCTCTTCTTCTCGGGCGTCTCCAGCTCGTACGTCGGCACGATGGCCGGCCAGGTCGTCATGCAGGGCTTCGTCGGCTTCAGCATCCCGATCTGGGTCCGGCGGCTCCTGACCATGATCCCGGCCGTGGTCGTGATTCTGCTGGGCCTTAACCCGACCATGACGCTGGTGGTCAGCCAGGTGATTCTGAGCTTCACGCTGCCGATCCCGGTCATCACCCTGGTGATGTTCAGCAGGAATCCGGCCATCATGGGCAAGCTCGTCAACGGCCGCCTGACGACGCTTGCGCTGACGGCCTGCGCGGTCATCATCCTCTTCCTGAACGTGGTCCTGCTGTACCAAACGTTGGGCGGGCCGCTCCCCACGCTGTGATGGCCATGAAGCGCATTCTCATCCCGCTCGACGGCTCGCGGCTCGCGGAGGCGGCACTTCCGGCCGGCCGCCGCCTCGCCGCCTCCGCAGACGCCACGCTCTTCCTGCTCCACGTGCTGGAGCGCAACGCCGCGCCCCAGATCCATGGCGAGCGCCACCTCACCGGGCCGTCCGAGGCCACCGCCTACCTGGAGCAGGTGGCGCAGGGGCTCTCGGCCGACGGCCTCGCGGTCGAGTGCCACGCCCACGCCGATCCCGTGGGCGACGTGGCCGCCAGCATCGCCGTCCACGCCGATGCCCACGCCATCGACCTGACGGTGCTCTGCACCCATGGCGCGAGCGGCATCCGCGACGCGCTGTGGGGGTCCATCGCCCAGCAGATCGTGCAGCACAGCACCTGTCCTGTCCTGCTGGTGCGCGCGCCCCGTCCGGAGGCGTCATTCCAGCCAGGAACCATCATGGTGCCGCTGGATGGCACGGCGGCGGCGGAGGCCGCCGTCGACCCCGCCGCCTCGCTGGCGCGGGACCTGTCCGCTCAGCTGCGGCTGGTGTTCGTGGTGCCGAGGCTCGACAGCGTCCCGCGCGCCACCTTCTCGGCGACGGCCTCGCGCATCCTGGCCGACGTGCAGGAGCGCCAGGCGACCGCCTATCTGGAGGGCGTCGCCGCCAGGCTCGACGTCTCCGCGCGCACGGAGGTCCGGCGCGGCAACGCGGTGACGGAGCTGGCCACCGACACCGGCGAGCACTCCGACGGGCTGATTGTGATCGCGACCCACGGGCGCGCCGGCCTGCAGGCCATCTGGAGCCCGGCGACCGCCACCCGCCTGCTGCGGCGTACGCAGGCCCCGATTCTCCTGGTGCCGATCGCGGAGTAGGCATGGAGCCAGGTGGCCCCGGCCGGGCCGCCTTGCCGAAGTCGCGCCCACCCCGCATCATGGGCAGGACGGATGGAGCGGACGGAGGGAAGCCGTGTCCCCGCCGGCGCCCCCCATCGACCCCGGCGCGGCCCCGCCCCTCGATCCGGCCGGCGCGCCGACCTTCAGCCGGCTCCTCGTGCCGCTCGACGGCTCGCGCATGGCCGAGGGCGCGCTGTCGGTGGCCGCGCCCATCGCCGAGGCCTACGGCGCCACGATTGTGCTGCTGCACGTCATTGAGCGCCGGGCTTCACCGCGCCGCCACGGCGAGCACCACCTCACCCGCCGCGACGAGGCGGAGGCCTACCTCGCGCAGGTCGCCTCGGGCCTGGAGGCGGCGGGCCGCCGGGTCGAGCGCCACACCCACGCGGTGCCCGTCGGGGACGTCGCGAAGAGCATCGCCGCGCACGCCGACGAGCACGCCATCGACCTGATCGTGCTCAGCACGCACGGCGAAGGCGGCCTGCGCGACGTACTCTGGGGCTCCATCGCCCAGCAGGTCGTCGAGCACACGACGCGCCCCGTCCTGCTGGCCCGGAGCGAGGACGAGACCGATTCGGCGCCCTTCACCCCGCAGACCATCATGCTGTCTCTGGACGGCACCGCAGCGGCGGAGGCCGCCCTCCCCCACGCCGCGTCCCTGGCCCGCGGCCTGCACGCCGTGCTGCGCCTGGTCCTCGTGGTCCCGACCCTGGAGACCGTGGCGGCCGAGGAGCGCGCGACGGCGACCTTCCTGCCTGGCGCGAGCCGGGTGCTGCTCGACGTGCAGGAGACCCAGGCGGCCGCCTACCTCGAGCGCCTGACCGCAGCGGCGCAGGCCCTTGACGTGGCTGCGCGAGGTGAGGTGCGGCGCGGCGAGGCGGTATCGGAGCTGGCGACCGACACGGGCGAGCACGCCGACGGGCTGGTCGTGATCGCGACCCACGGCCGCACCGGACTGCAGGCCATCTGGAACCACAGTGTCGCCGCCCGCCTGCTGAAGCGGACGCAGGCGCCCATCCTGCTGGTGCCCATCCCGGAGTAGTCCATCGAGTAACGCCCTTCGTGGTTACTCCAAGCGCTGACCCCGCCGTCATCCCCTCCGTCGCCCACATGGACCCCGGTCACTTCGCCACCAACATCCAGTCCGGCGCCCTCTGCGGCCACAACCTGCTCTGGGTCGTGCTGCTGGCGAACGTGATGGCCATGCTCTTTCAGAACCTCTCCGCCAAGCTCGGCATCGCCACCGGCCGAAACCGCCCCGAGCTCGGCCGCCAGTACCGCGGCCGCCACACCTCGTTCGGCTTCTGGGTCGTGTCCGAGGTGGCCGCCATGGCCACCGACCTGGCCGAGTTCCTGGGCGCGACCCTTGCCCTCGACCTCCTGCTCCACGTCCCGATGCTGGCCGGCGCCGTGATCACGGGCCTTGCCACCTACGCCATGCTCATGCTGGACCGCTCCGGCTTCCGGCCCACCGATGGTCCCGACGGTGGTGGTGATCGCCCCGGGCGTCGACCCGACGGCGACCCTGGTGATGAGCCAGGTCGTGCTGAGCCTGGTGCTGCCGATCCCGCCGATCAGCCGGGTGCGCTTCACGGGCCGCCGCGACCTGACGGGCCCGCTGACGAGCCCCCCCGCCCGGCACGCCGCCGCGATCGCGGGCACGGTGGTGATCGTGTTCCTGAATCTGGGGCTCCTGTGGCAGACGGCCGGATTGCCGCTTCCGATCCAGCGCGTTTGCGAGCGGCGTCGCATGCGCTCCGCCGCCCAACATCGTTTCGGGGAGGTGTCCCTTATAATAAGGTCCGTGGAAGCGCGCTTCTTTCGCTGGTCGGGGATATGGTTTCTGGGCGGGCTGTTCACGGGCCTCTGGATGCTGGGGCTTTACCCGCTGCTCCACAACCGGCCCTTTCTGCCCTCGTTCGCCGTCGGCGTCGCCTCCTTCGCCACCGTCCGCAGCCTGCACGTGAGCTGGCTGGTCCTCGGCTGGCTCGGCATGCTGCTGGCGGGCGCGATCCTGCGCATCGGCAAGCGGCGCAGCACGCCGCTCGGTCGAGGCGCCGCCTCCGCCGCCTCGTGGCTCTGGATGGCGTGGGGCGCCGCCGGCATCGCCATCTACCTTGCGCACGCCGGCCCGCGCTGGAGCTTCGCCTGGGATGTGGCCTACGGCTGGGCCTGGGTCCTCGTGGCCATGGCGGCGTCCGGCGTTCGGCTGCGCCTGCCGGCCTGGTCACCTGCCGTAGCCACCATCGTGGTCATTATGCTGGCGGCGGCCTTCGCGCCCGCGGGCCACGCCGGCGGCGGCTCGGCCGCGCTGCCGTCCCTGCAGGCCTTCGAGACGGGGGCGGCGGCGGCGGTGGCGATTTCCGCCTGGGCCCTGCTGGGCCGCCGCGACGGCTGGGCCTGGGGCGTGGCCGGCCTGGCCTGGGTCGGTGCCACGTGGCTCGGCGGGCTGGTGCCGCTCGCGGCCGCCGGATGCGTGATCGCCGCCAGCGTATGGGTCGCGACCCGGGTGCGGCTGCGGACGGACGGGCGCGCCGCCATCTTCCTCGAGTTCGCGCTGCTGGCCACCGCCGCCGCGGCGCTGGCGCCCGCCCTCGGCACGCTGCTGAACGCCCTCGCCGTCGCCGCGAGCCTCAGCTCGGTGGCACTCGCGGCCGTTTACCTGCTGTCCGCGCCGGCGGCCGGCTGGTGGCACTGGGCATCCCACACCCTCGGGTTCACGGCCCTGGTGGCCGGCCTCCAGGCGGCGACCGCCGCCGCGAATGGGTTGGGGGTGGCCGTCGCCATCTGGGGCGGCGCACTCGTGGTGGTGGCAGGCGCGAGCGTCTTCGTGCTGGGGCTGGGGCGGCACGCCCAGGCGCAGGCGATGTAGCGCCCCGCGTCGAACCGCCGCGCATGCTGGACTGGATCATCCGCGGGGCCACCGTGGTCGACGGCACGGGCGCGCCCGGCCGCTTGGCCGACGTCGCCATCGCCGGCGGCCGGATCGCCGGTGTGGGCGAGATCGCGTCGGAGGCGGCGGCGGCCCGCACGCTGGATGCCGGCGGGCGCGTGGTGGCGCCCGGCTTTATCGACATCCACTCCCACTCCGACTTCAGCCTGATGATCAACCGCCGGGCAGAGAGCTCGGTCCGCCAGGGCGTCACCACCGAGGTCGTCGGCAACTGCGGCATGGGCTGCGCGCCGCTGCAGGACCCGCGCCACCTGCCCCTCGTCGTGCTCGAGTACCTCGAGGGCACCGACACGGGGGCGTGGCGCTCCTTCGGGGAGTGGTTGGAGGTCCTCGGCCAGGGTGGGCTGTCCATCAACGTCGCGGCCATGGTGGGCCATGGCGCCGTGCGCCTGGCCGGGATGGGCACGGCCGGGCGCCCGGCGAAGCCGGAGGAGCTCGCCCGCATGGTCGCGCTCACCGAGCAGAGCCTGTCCGAGGGCGCCTTCGGCTTCTCCAGCGGCCTGGAGTACACGCCCGGCAAGTCCGCCGCCCCGGAGGAGCTCGCGGCCCTCGCGGCGGTGGCGGGCCGGTATGGCGGACTCTATGCCACCCACATCCGCGACCGCGACTACGGGTACATGGGCGGGGTCGAGGAGGCGCTCGGCACGGCGGCGGCGGCCGGCGTCTCGCTGCAGATCTCGCATGTGGCTCCGCGCTGGGGCGCGACGCCGGGGAGCAACGGGCGCGCGTACGAGGCCATCGAGCAGGCCTGGCGCGCCGGGACCGACGTCTGGATCGACAACCACCCGTACGCCTTCGGCCGCGGCCTCGTGATGTCGGCCCTGCCCCCGGCGGCCTTTGAGGGCGGGGTCGGTCGCCTGCGCGAGCGCCTGGCCGACCCGATGCAGCGCCGCGCGATGCGCGAGTACCCGAACCCGCAGTGGAAGCACTGGCGGGAGGGCCGCTGGGACCTGCTCACCATCTTCGACGCGCCGCACCACCGCGATCTTCAGGGGCGGTCCATCCAGGAGGTCGCCGAGTCCGGCGGCCGCGACCCCTGGGATGTGGTCTGCGACCTGCTGCTGGATGAGTGCCCGAATCCCGGCGCCCTGCTCTGGTCGGCGCCGCTCCATGTGCAGGACGACATCGACGCCAGCTTCCGCCACCCGCGCGGGCTGATCATGTCCGACGGCTCGGCGGTGGCGCCATACGGGCCCTACTGCGGCGTCCGCCACATCTACGCCTACGGCTGGGCCACGCGCATCCTGCGGCACTACGTGCGCGAGCGGGGCGTGCTGTCCCTGGAGGACGCCGTGCGGCGGATCTCGGCCCTGCCGGCGCGGCGCATCGGGCTGCGGGACCGCGGGGTGCTCGCCCCGGGCGCCCGGGCCGACGTGGTGCTCTTCAGCCCGGACACGGTGGCCGACCGCGCGACCTTCGAGCAGCCGATCGCGTATCCGGAGGGCGTCTCCCACGTCTGGGTCAACGGCGCGCTCACCGTCGAGGACGGCGAGCACACGGGCGCGATGGCGGGCGAGGTTCTGCGGCGGGGGGCATAGGGCGTGTACCTCAACGCGGCGCGGGCGGCCGAGGTGATGGACCGGCACGGCCTGGACGGGCTGATCGCGGCCTCGGCCGAGAACGTGCCCTACGTCTCGGGCTTCAACAGCTGGACGCTCTACACGTACCGCGACCTCGAGGCGTACGCGGTGCTGGCCCGGAGCGGCAGGACGGCCCTCATCGTCCCGATCGACGGCCTCGACTGGGTGGCCGAGGCCGGGGTCGATGCGAGCGCGATCTATACGCACGGCAGCTACCACATCGGCCGCGACGGGGAGCTGGCGGGTGCCGAGGAGCGGCTCTGGACCCTGCGCGAGGGCTCGCCGCACTTCGCGGAGGCCACGCAGGCGCTGCGGTCGGCCCTGAGCGACCTCGGCGTCTCCCGCCCGGGTCTCGACGACCTCGGCATGCGCCAGGACCGCTGGGCGGCGCTCTCCGGCCTGCTGAAGGCCGCTCCGGCGAGCGACCTCTTCCGCGAGATCCGGCTGGTGAAGACCGAGGCGGAGATCGACGCCCTGCGGAGCGCGGCCGCCTGCCTGGAGACGGGGATGGCGGCCGCGTTCGCGGTGATGGCGCCCGGCGTCACCGAGCGCGAGCTGGAGGCGGCGTTTCGCGCCGCGGTGGCTCGGACGGGGGCCATGCCGGGCCACTGGGAGTGCACGGCCGGGACGCGGGCGGGCGCCTCGTTTCCCGCCTCGGAATACCGGCTGCGTGCGGGTGATGTGGTGCGCTGCGACTGCGGCTGCCGGCTGGCGGGCTACTGGGCCGACTCGGGGCGGACGCGGGCCCTCGGGGCGGCGGTGCCGCCGATCGGCTACGACGCCATCCGGCGGGGGATGGAGGCCATCCTGGCGCGCGTGGGGCCCGGCGTGACGGGAGCCGAGCTGTTCGAGGCCGGCGTCGGCGCTGTCAGGCGGCATGGGGTGGCGCGCTACGCGCGCCATCACGTCGGGCACGGCATCGGGCGCGAGATGTATGAGGCGCCGCGCCTGACCCCCACCTCGCAGGTCCGGCTCGCCCCCGGCATGGTCGTCAACGTCGAGCTGCCGTACTACGTGCTGGGCCTTGGCGGCCTGCAGCTGGAGGAGACGCTCGTCGTGCGCGCGCATGGCTATGAGCGGCTGACGTCGGCGCAGTGGTGACGGGCTTCGTCTGCATGGCCTGCGGCCATCGCCATCCCCTCGGCTGCCTGCTGGGGGGCTGTCCCGATTGCGGCGGCGCGCTGGATGTCACCTACGCGTTCGATCCGGACGACCGCCTCCAGGATCTGCGGCGCCACCTGCCCGTGTCGGGCGAGCTCGTGAGCCTGGGGGAGGGCGGCACACCGCTGCTCGAGCTGGCCGCCGGACTTCATGTGAAGGACGAGTCCCGCAACCCCACCCATTCCTTCAAGGCGCGCAACAACGCGGTGGCGGTGAGCATGGCCCGCCAGTTCGGGATGGAGAAGGTGGTCTGCACCTCGACCGGCAACCACGGCGTGGCCCTGGCGGCCTACGCGGCGCGCGCCGGGATGCGCTGCCTCGTGCTGCTGCCGGGGGAGGCGCCAGCCGGGGTGGCGGCCGAGCTCCGCCATTATGGGGCGCACGCGGTGCGCGTGGCGGGCGGGGACGTTCTGGGCCTGATGACGCGCCTCTGGCGCGACCACGGCTGGTACATCTCGCAGCGCAACACGCCGGGCGTGCCGGGGCGGCCGTTCGGCAACCCCTTCGGCGTCGAGGGCTACAAGGCCGTCGCCTTCGAGATCTTCCGCCAGCTGGGCGGGCAGGTGCCCGACGCCGTGTTTGTGCCGGTGGGCGGCGGCGATGGGCTGTACGGGGTGTGGAAGGGCTTCGTGGAGATCCGGGCGGTGGGGCTGGCGGAGCGGGTGCCGCGGATGGTGGCCTGCCAGTCCGCCGCGGGCGCGCCGCTGGTGGAGGCGTGGGCGAGGGGGGCGCGGGCGCAGGCCCCGGTGCCGTCCGGACCCACGGTGGCCCTGTCCATCGTGGACCGGCTCAGCGGCGACCACGCCCTGCGGGCCGTCCACGAGTCGGGTGGCGCCGCGGTCGCCGTGACCGACGCCGAGATCCTGGCGGCGGGCGCGGAGCTTGGCCGCTTTGGGCTCTGCCTGGAGCCGTCGTCGGCCGCGACCCTGGCGGCCTACCGGAAGGTGCCCGCGGCGGGGACGGCCGTGCTCGTCGGCACCGGCACGGGCCTGCGGTGGCCGGCGACCTTGCCGGGCGGGGACGTGCCGGAGGTCGCGGCGGAGATCGCGGCGCTGGCGAAGGTGGTGCCGCTTTAGGTTGGGCTAGGCGCGCCGCAGCGTCGAGTCGGTTTCCCGCCTGAAGCCGTGGGCCTCATAGAAGTGGATGGCCCGCTCGTTGCCGGGCTCGACCTCGACCAGCAGCGGGCCGGCCGGCCCGCGCCGCAGGAGCAGGTCGCCGATTCCGCGGCGCTGCGCCTCCGGCAGCACGTAGATGGCCGACAGCTGCATCTGGCCGTCGTTGCGCCGCCAGTACTCGGCGAAGGCGCGGATGGCTCCGTCCGGGTCCTCGGCCACCAGCAGGCGCTCGGCACGCTGCAGGCGCAGCGCCAGATTCGCCTGGCTGTAGGCGCGATCGAGGAAGGCGCGCTGCTCGTCCTCGGGGATGAGGCCCGCGTAGGTGGCGGCCCACGTGCGGCGGGCGACCGCCTCGATGGCGGGCAGGTCGGCCGGCTGGGCGGCACGCACGCGCGCGGTGGGCCAGCCCTCGGCCAGCAGCGCGTCGCGGCGCGGCCCGCGGAAATCGAGGTGGGGGATGCCGCCGCGGTGGTCGATGGCGTCGGCCGGGATGCCGCGGGCGGCGGCCCAGGCCAGCAGCCGGGGCTCGTCGGCGCAGAGCAGCTTCAGGATGCGGCCGCCGCCGGGCCACGGGTGGTCGAGGAAGGCCAGCTCGCCGCGCCGCGCCCGCGCCAGCGCGTCGCGCCAGGCCTCGTGCGGCAGGGCAGCGCCACCTCCTTCGAACACGATATACAAAGGACGGGGAGGATGCCGGCGTGATCGCGGGCGTGGGCTGCGACCTTGTGGAGTGCGCGCGCCTGTCCCTGGCCCTGGCGCGCACGCCGCGGCTGGCGGACCGCCTGTTTACCGAGGGGGAGCGCGAGGCGGCCCACGGCCGCCCCGAGCGGCTGGCGGGCCTCTTCGCCGCCAAGGAAGCGGCCCTGAAGGCCCTGGGCACCGGGCTGCGAGGTGGCGCCTGGACGGAGGTCGAGGTCACGCACGATGACCTTGGCCGCCCGTTGGTCCGCCTGCACGGCCACTTCGCGGACGCGGCCGCCGCGCGGGGCATCCGGACGCTGCACCTCTCCATCTCTCACACTGCCGGGCTGGCCATGGCCCAGGTGGTGGCGGAGTCATGATTCCGCTGGTGACGGCCGAGTCGATGCGCGAGCTGGACCGGAGGGCCACCGAGGACTTCGGCCTGCCGGCCGTGCAGCTCATGGAGGCTGCGGGCCATGCGCTCGCGCGGGCGGCGCAGGGCGCCGCCTGCGCCCTGGTCCTGTGTGGCGGTGGGAACAACGGGGGCGACGGGTTCGCAGCGGCGCGGCACCTGGTGGCGGCCGGCCGCTACGTCGTCGTCGCGACGGCCGCCAACCTGTCCCGCCTGCCCGAGGCGGCCGCGTGGCACCTCGCCGCACTCCGGCGCGCGGGCGTGACGCCGGTTGCGTTCGCCCCAGCCCTCCTCCACGACGCTGATCTCGTGATCGACGCCCTCGTGGGCGTCGGGATCCGCGGACCGTTGCGCGACCCTCTTCCGGCGATCGTCGAGGCCGTCAACGCTTCGGGGGTGTCCGTGCTGTCCGCCGATGTGCCGTCCGGCCTGGGTGCGGGCGGCATACGCGCCGCCCGCACCCTCTGCCTGGGCGGGACCAAATACGACTGCGTCGTCAGCCCGGACGAGGCGGGCGAGGTGGCCTGCGACCCGCTCGGAATTCCGCCCGCAGCGTGGGCTGGCTTGACCCCGAGGCTCAATCTGCTGGAGCCGGGTGACATCCGGCTGCCGGAACGGCCGCTCCGCGGCCACAAAGGCACTTTCGGCACGGTCGTCGTCATCGCCGGCTCAGCCGAGTTCGCCGGTGCCGGGTTGCTGGCGGCGCAGGCCGCTCTCCGGTCCGGCGTGGGCCTGACCTTTTTGGCGACCTCCGCCCCCGGCCTGTCCGGCCGCATCCCCGAGGTGATCGTCCGGCCGTACAGTGAGGACCTGCTGCGCGGGGCCGATGCCGTGGCGATCGGACCCGGGCTGGGGCAGAGCGCCGATGCCCGCTCCCTGGTGGCGGCCGTGCTGGGCGCGTGGCGCGGCCCGCTGGTCATCGACGCGGACGCCCTGAACCTGAGCAAGCTCGACACGCTGCCCGAGGGGGCGGTCATCACCCCGCATCCGGGCGAGGCTGGCCGCCTGCTCGGCTCGTCGGCGAAGGACGTGGAGGCCGACCGCATCGCCGCGGTACAGCGGTTGGCGGCGCGCAACGTCGCGGTCCTGAAGGGCTTTCGCACGCTGATTGGGGCATCCGGCCAGGTGTGGGTCAATCCGACGGGCAACGATGGAATGGGCACGGGCGGCACAGGCGATGTGCTGACCGGGCTGATTGGCGGTCTCCTGGCCCAGGGCGCACCGGCCGAGCAGGCCGCGTGCGCCGGCGTGTATCTGCATGGCCTCGCCGGGGACCGCGCCACGGCCCGGCTGGGGCACAGGGCCATGGCGGCGGGCGACTTGATCAACGCCTTTCCGGACGCCTTCCGTGCATAGGCCCACCTGGGCGGAGATCGACCTCAGCGCCGTCGCTGCGAACACCAGGGCCCTGTGTGCTCGGCTCGCACCTGGCGCCCGGCTGATGGCCGTCGTCAAGGCGGATGGCTATGGTCACGGCGCCGTTCCCGCGGCCCAGGCCGCCCTGGGCGCGGGGGCGACCTGGCTGGGCGTGGCGATTGCCGAAGAGGCGATTGCCCTGCGTGCGGCCGGGATTGAGGCACCGATTCTTGTCCTGGGCTGGACGCCGCCCGAGCAGGCGGGCGAAGCGATCGCGGCGGGGATCGACCTCACGGTCTTCTCCCTCGCCGATGCGGCTGCATACCGCGGCGGCCGCCTCCACGTGAAGGTGGATACCGGAATGACCCGCCTCGGCTTTTCCGCTGCTGAGGCTCCTGGGGCCGTGGCGGACCTCGCCGCCCTGCCGGGCGTCGAGGTCCGCGGCATCTTCACCCACTTCGCCGGCTCGGACGAGGACGACCTCAGCGGTGCCCGCCGGCAGCTGGCGACAGTTCAGAGCGTGCTCGGCGCATTGCCGTTCAGACCGCCGTTCGTGCACGCCGCCAACACCGCCGCCGTCTTCCGCCTGCCGGAGGCGCACTTCGACCTCTGCCGCGCCGGAATCGGCCTGTACGGCTATGGCGGCCCGGGCCTGCGGCCGGCGCTGCGCTGGCTGACCCGCATCGCGCAGGTGCGCGACGTGCCGGCCGGCACAGGTGTGAGCTATAACTCGACTTACGTCACGGAAACGTCGGAAAGGCTCGCCACCCTTCCGGTTGGATATGCCGACGGACTGCCACGGTCGCTCAGCAACCGGGGCGCCGTGCGCGTCGCTGGCTGCATTGCCCCAATCCGCGGCCGGGTATGCATGGATCAGACCGTGGCGTCTCTTGCCGGATCGCCTGACGCGAAGCCGGGCGACCCTGTCGTGATCATCGGCGACGGCCAGTGGGCCGACGAGGTGGCCGCCACGGCGGCGACGATTCCCTACGAGATCCTGTGCCGCATAGGACCCCGGGTGCCCCGAATATACCTTCGAGCTTGAGTCCCGAACACGGCGGCCGCGCGCCGCATACCCCGATGCGGGAGCGCCGCGCGCTCCTCAGGGGGCGTGGCCGTGGAGGTCCGGCGGGGCGACGTGTTCATCGCGGACCTGGACCCGGTCGTCGGCTCCGAGCAGGGCGGCCTGCGGCCGGTGCTGGTGATTCAGAACGATGTCGGCAACCGCCACAGCCCGACCGTCATCGTGGCCGCCATCACCTCGCGGCGTGAGAAGGCGCGCCTGCCGACCCACGTGGCCCTGCCGGGCCAGGACTTCGGGCTGCAGCGCACGTCGGTGATCCTGCTCGAGCAGATCCGCACCATCGACAAGCGGCGCCTGGGCCAGCGCCTGGCCCACCTGGCCGGCACCGTCATGCGGCGCGTCGACGCCGCCATTCTCACCAGCGTGGGGCTGCGCTTGCTCGGCGACGACCGCGGCGCGCAGGGTCACCCCTGAACATGCGCGTGTTGCATAATGGGGGTCGTATAAGCCCGACGAAGGGGGCGCTCCGGCGTGCGGCCAGTCATTGGGATCACCTGCGGCGACGGCATGGACCCGGCGACCGAGGCCCTGAGCCTGCCGGCAAGCTACACCCGGTCCGTGTACCGCGCGGGGGGCCTGCCCGTGCTGCTTGCGCCCCCGCGCGATGAGGCAGACCCCGAGGAGGCCGTCCAGGCCCTGGACCGGATCGCCGGGCTCCTCATCCCCGGCGGCGTCGACGTCGCCGCGGGCATTTACGGCGAGGCGCCGCACCCGGCCCTCGGTCGCGTCAACCCCGACCTCGACGCGCTGGAGGTGCCGCTCATCCAGGCCGCCCTGCGGCGCGAGATGCCCCTGCTGGCAATCTGCCGCGGCATCCAGGCCCTGAACGTGGCCGCCGGCGGCACGCTGTACCAGGACCTGGCCGCCCAGGCCCCCGGTGCCATTCAGCACCGGCAGGCCGCCCCGCGCTGGCACGCCAGCCACACGGTGACGGTCGCCGGCGAAAGCCGGCTGGCCAGCATCCTCGGCGGCGAACAGGCGGCGGTGAACTCCTTCCATCACCAGGCCGTCAAAAAGGTGGCCCCGGGCTTTGTGGCGACGGCCGCCGCCCCCGACGGCATCATCGAGGCGATCGAGAACCCCGACCTTCCGTTCGCCGTGGGCGTCCAGTGGCACCCTGAGGGCATGTGGCAGCGCCACCCCGTGATGTTGGAGCTCTTCACCGCGCTGGTCGCGGCCGCGAGCCCCGCGCGGAGGGCGGCCCGCTAGGGCTGGCGAGTCGGTGGCCAGCGAGCTCGAGCAGCCGGCGGACGGCGAAGGGCCGGCGATGACGTGGACCAACCACCCCTACCGCGAGCGCCCGACGACCTCCGCGATCGTCACGCTCGCGGTGGTGGGGTCGTGGTGGCTGGGCTGGCACCTGGTGGGCTGGTTCGGCTTCGGGCTGGCCGTGGTGCTCACCCTGAGCGCCCTGGGTCCGTACCTCTTCCCGAGCTTTTATCGTGTCGATTCCTCCGGCGCAAGCGCCCGGACCCTGTGGCAGACCCGGCACGTCACCTGGGACGAGCTGGGGGGCTACGACGTCTATCCGGACGCGATCCAGCTCGTCCTGGACTCCGCCTCCCTGCGGGCGCGCGTCCAGAAGGGCCTGCTTCTGCCCACCGCCAATTGCGACGCCGCCAGCCTGCGGGCGCTGGTCGAACACTACCTGCCGACCGAGTGAGGGCAGTGCGGCCCGCGCCACACAGCGAACCGCCGCGACCCGTCACGGAAGGCCCGCAGCGATGTGGGCCTTCCGTGACCTCGATTCCCGGCGGCAGGAAACCTGGCGTATCCGGTGGAATACGAATCTGCGAGGAAGGGGGGTGCACTTTTCCTGTTCGCCGGTCCCGATTGGACCAAGGAGGTGAAACCATGTTGCTCGGGTCTTGGCTTGCGGCGGCGAGTTCAGCCATCTGGGGGTTTCTGCACCCGGGCTACGCCGGCTCGTTTGTCGCCATCATCCTGTTCGGCGCTCTTGTTTACGTAATGATCACGCGGGCCCGCGGCGGCGCCCAGATGCGGCCCATCCACCCGCTGCCCGGACTGGACGCCCTGGATGAGGCCATCGGGCGGTCCACGGAGATGGGCAAGCCGACGCTGTTCGTGATGGGCATCGGCGACACCACCGACCCGATGACGATCACCTCGTACCCTGTCCTGGCCCACGTGGCCCGGGAGTGCGCCCGGTACGACACGCGGCTCATCCAGCCGAACATCGATCCGATCGTGTACTCCGTCAACGACGCCATCGTGCGGGAATCCTACCTGGAGGCCGGCCGTCCCGACGCCTACAACCCGGAGGACGTCCGCTTCCTCACCAGCTTCCAGTTCGCGTTCGCCGGCGGCGTCTGGCAGATCATGGAGCATGAGCGCCCGGCCGCCTGCGTGCTGTACGGCGACTTCTTCGCCGAGTCCATGATGATCGTCGAGATGGCCGGCATCATCGACTCCGTCTCGATCGGCGCCACGGCCAACGTGACGCAGATCCCGTTCTTCGCCGCCGCGTGCGACTACTTTCTGATCGCCGAGGAGATGTACGCGGCCAGCGCCTACATCAGCAAGGAGCCGGTCCTCACCGGCACCATCGTCGGCGAGGACCTCTACAAGTTCATCATGCTGGCGGTCATCATCATCGGCGCCGTCTGGGCGTCGGCCGCCGGCGGGCCGACCGGCTTCGCGTCATTCTTCAAGCTCTGAGGAGGTGAACGGGCGTGCGCAAAGAGGTGCCGATGCTGATCACCGCCCTCGCGGGCCTTTTCGTCATCGTCAGCCAGTACTTCCAATTCGCCCAGAACCTCCACTGGCTGGCCGACATGAACCAGTGGTACCAGATCGCGATCACCGTGGCCTTTCCCGTCGGTCTGATCTCCCTGATCCAGGTGCATCTCAACAACATCCGGCGGCATCGGCAGCAGTGGGTCTTCAGCGTGGTGCTGCTGGTCGCGACCGCTGTGTACCTGGTCGTGTCGCTGATCACGGGGCCGGCCCACGGGACGGCCATGGACTGGGTCTATCAGGGCTTCATCTCGCCGGCCTCCGCGACGCTGTACGGGATGATCGCGTTCATCATCACGTCGTGCACGTTCCGCGTCTTCCGCTTCCGCAGCCGCGAGGCCACGATCCTCATCGTCGGGGCCCTGATCATCCTGTTCGCCCAGGCGCCGCTCGGCGACGCCATCTTCAGCCGGTGGGGCCACTTGGGCACGTGGCTTGAGAACGTGCCGGGCACGGCCGCCTTCCGGGCCATCATCCTCGGCGCGTACCTCGGCGGCTTCGCGACGGCCATCCGCATCATTCTGGGTATCGAGCGCGCCCACATCGGCGGCTTCTCGAAGTAGGGGGGTGAGGACAGATGAGCTTCGCTGAGCGGCTTCAGAAGGTCCAGCCCAAGTACATCTGGTGGTTGGTGCTGGCGATCGTCTTCGCATCGGTCCTTGCCCCGATCTCGCTGCCGGTCCCGATCACCAGCACCACGCGCAAGACTGTCGCCTGGCTCGACAGCCTGCCCAAGGGCAGCAACCTGTTCATCGCGCCCGAGTACGGTCCGGGACCTGACATCGAGCTCAACCCGCAGGTGCAGCAGGTGGCGATCGTGGCCTTCAAGCATGGCCTGAACATCGTGCTCGGCACCAGCGGCAACCCCCTCGGCCCGGAGCTGGCGAACCAGGCCATACAGAACGCGGCCGCGTTTGTCAGCGGCAAGGCCTGTACCAACCCCGGCACCGCCCAGGTCGCGTGCGGCAACATCAAGTACGGCGTCAACTGGGTGGACATCGGCTACAAGCCGGGCAACGCCATCAGCGAGAACGAGCTGGAGCAGAACTTCCAGAAGGGCGCCGAGGGCGTGGACTACTTCAGCAAGCCGCTCTCCAGCTACCCGCTGACCAAGAACATCCAGGGCGTCAACAGCAAGTACTTCTCCGGCCTGTGGGTCGAGGACACCGGCACCCCCGGCTGCCCCGACTGGCTGGCCAACGTCTCCATCCCCGGCAACCTGCCCGAGGGCTGTGGCGCCATCACGATGGAGATCCCGAACTTCGCGCCGTTCGTCGCCTCCGGCCAGTACAAGGCGTTCCTGGGCGGCTCGCGCGGCGCCGGCGAGATGGAGGAGATCACGGGCGACCACGGCCTCGGCCTGGCTGGGCAGGAGACCGCGACGCTCGCCTCCATCCTGATCCTGGTCCTCGTCGTGCTGGGCAACGTGGCGTACTTCCAGACCAAGAACAAGAAGTCGGCTTAGGGAGGGAGGATAGCCCATGAGCGTTGCGCAGGATTGGGTCGCGGCCCTGACCACCATCGGGCTCTGGTCGTGGCTGATCGACCGTGAGAGCCCGGTCTTCGACATGGTGCAGTACCTGTTCATCGGCCTGGCGCTCTGCTACACGATCGCGCTGCAGTACTCGGACTACCTCCTGCCGGCCCTGAAGAAGGTCGGCACCGGGGAGTGGGCGCTGATCGTCCCGATGATCATCGGGCTGCTGATCTACGCCAAGTTCTTCCGGTCCGTCGACTATCTGTCGCGCTGGGCCATCGCCTACTTCGTGGGCTATGGCGCCGGGTACGTGCTGGCGTTCACGCCGGCCGTGTTCCTGGGCCAGGTGAGTGCGAGCTTCTTCCGCCTGTGGGGCAATCAGCCGGGCGCCGTGACGGCGGCGAACTGGATCATCTTCCTGATCCTGATCTGCGCGCTGCTCTACTTCTTCTTCACGGTCAAGCGCGATGGCGCGCTGATGAAGGGCGGCACGCTCATCGGCCGGTACGCCATCATGGCGGCCCTGGGCTTCACGTTCGGGGCGACGGTGCTCTACCGGTACTCGCTGCTGTTCGGCCGCGTCTACTTCATCTTCCATACCTGGCTGCACATCGTCTGATCGCGTGCGTGGCGCGGGGGCCGTCCGGAGGGACGGCCCCCGCTGCCCCGAATCCCCGATGTCCTCTGTAGTCCACGCGTGTCCGCCCGGCAGGGGCAATGCTTCGCCTTCCCGAACCACTGTCTGGAGGGGACGAGCGATGGCCGATCGTGCGCGGCGGCCCGAGTCGATCCTGGCGACGGACGTCGGCAGCACCACCACCAAGGCGATCCTCATCGAGCGGCAGGCGGACGGCGGCTATCGCCTGGTCGCCCGCGACGAGATGCAGACGACCGTCGAGCCTCCCTGGGAGAACGTGATGATCGGGGTGCGCAAGGCGGTTCGCCGCGTGGAGGAGGTCATCGGCCGCCCCCTGCTGGAGGGCAACCATCTGATTCGGCCCAAGGCTGGGGACCGCGGGGTCGACCTGTACGTGTCGACCTCCTCGGCGGGCGGCGGGCTCCAGATGATGGTGGCCGGGCTTGTCACCACCATCAGCGCCGCCAGCGCCCACCGCGCGGCCCTGGGCGCCGGCGCGGTCGTCCTGGACGTCATCGCCGTCGACGACGGGCGCTCGACCTCCGAGCAGATCACGCGCATCACGGAGCTGCGTCCGGACATCATCCTGATGTCGGGCGGCGTCGACGGAGGCTCCGTCGCCTATCTGGCGGCGATCGCGGAAACCATCAAGCAGGCCAACCCGCAGCCGCGCTTCGGCAGCACGTTCAAGCTGCCTGTGGTCTACGCCGGCAACAAGGACGCCCAGGACCTCGTGCGCGGCATCCTGGAGCCCGATCTCGCGGTTCACGCCGTGGACAACCTGCGCCCGCGCCACGACCTGGAGAACCTCGGCCCGGCGCGCGAGACGATCCACGACCTCTTCATGAACCACGTGATGGCGCAGGCCCCCGGATACTCCGAGCTCATGGAGTGGGTGGACACGACGATCATGCCCACCCCGGGCGCGGTCGGCAGCATCATCCAGGTGATGTCGCAGAACTACAAGGTGAACATCATCGGCGTCGACATCGGCGGCGCCACGACGGACGTGTTCTCCGACTTCGACGGGACCTTCACGCGCACCGTGAGCGCCAACCTCGGCATGAGCTACTCCATCACCAACGTCTACGAGGAGGCCACGTTCGACAACCTGGTGCGCTGGGTGCCGTTCCCCGTCGACGAGGAGGTCTTCGCCGACTGGGTCAGCAACAAGATGGTGCGGCCCACCACGATTCCGCAGACGCTGCGCCAGCTCGCGCTCGAGCAGGCGCTGGCCCGCGAGGCGCTCCGCCTCTCGTTTCTCCATCACAAGTCGCTCGCGCGGCGCGTGGAGAAGCAGGAGAAGAAGATGGGCGCGATGAGCGCGCAGCAGGAGCTGTTCAGCTCCGCGGGCTCCGAGATCATCGACATGCAGCGCCTGGACATCCTGATGGGCTCCGGGGGCGTGCTCTCCCATGCGCCCCGCCGCGAGCAGGCGGCGCTGATGCTGATGGACTCGTTCGAGCCCACGGGCTTCACCGAGCTGGCCGTCGACAGCGTGTTCATGACCCCACATCTCGGGGTCCTCGCCTCGCTTTACCCGGACATCGCGGCCGAGGTCTTTGACAAGGACTGCCTGGTGCGTCTGGGCACATGCGTCGCGCCCTTCGGCAAGGGCGGCCGCGAGGGTCGGCCCGCGCTCAAGGTCAGCATGAACGGGCAGACCTTCGAAGTCGCTTACGGCACCATCCACCGCGTGCCTCTGGCCGCCGGCGACCGCACGGAGGTGGAGGTCACGCCGCAGGGCGGGCTGGATGTCGGCGCCGGGCCGAACCGTCCCGTCCGCAAGACCGTCGGCGGCGGCCTCGTCGGCGTCGTCTTCGACTGCCGCGGCCGGCCGCTGGTGGTGCCCGCCGGGTCCGCCCGGATCGCGAAGCTGCTGAGCTGGATGCGCGCCATGGACGCCTACGACCTGGACCAGCTGCAGGTCAGCGACGACAGCGGCGCGGCGGCGGTGGCCGCGGCGGCCGAGAAGGAGGTCAAGAAGGGTGGCCTCTTTGCCCGCCTACGCGGACGATAACTACCCGGTGATCCGGGTGCGGAAGCTCCGCAAGCTGCCCCTGCCGGGCGAGGTCCTGGTCGCCGCCGGCACGAGCGTCCGGCCGGACACGCCCGTGGCCAAGATCAGCCTGCGCCCGGGGATCCCGTGGGTCATCCCCGTCGCGCGCCTCCTCGGCATCGACGTGGCCGATCTGCCTCAGTCCATGCAGCGCAAGGTGGGCGACCGCGTCCGCAACAGGGAAGTGATCGCCCGCGCGGTCAAGGGACTTTACGGGCAGAAGGAGTACGAGGCGCCGACCGACGGCGTGATCGAGGAGATCTCCGAGAAGTCGGGCCGCATCATCATCCGCGAGGAGTTCGGCAAGGAGGAGCCGCCGATCTCGTTCGACGCCGCCTTCGAGCTCGGCGTCCGCCCCCGCGAGCTGCCGAAGATGATGATGGTGCGGGTCGGCCAGGAGGTGAAGCGCGGGGCCATCGTCGCCAAGAAGGGCGAGACGGCCGCGTTCTTCACCAAGACGGCGCGCTCGCCCATCTCCGGCGTGATCGCCGCCATCAACGACCAGACCGGGTACGTGACGGTCGCCCGGCCGTTCAAGGAGGTCGTTGTGCGCGGCTACCTGGCGGGCACCGTCACCGAAGTCCTTCCGGAGCGCGGATGCGTGGTGGAGGCAGCCGCGGTGCGGCTGACGGGCGCCTTCGGCCTCGGGCGGGAGACCTTCGGCCCGCTGCGCGTCCTGGCCTCGTCGCCCTCGGACGTCCTCAGCGAGGACATGATCGACGACTCCTGCGCGGGCCAGATCGTGGTCGGCGGCGCGCAGGCCACGAACGAGGCGATGGCCAAGGCGCTGGCCGTGGGCGTGGCCGGGGTCATCACGGGCACGGCCCACTACCTCAACCTGATCAAGTCGCTGAACGTCCGCCTGGGCGTGGGCATCACCGGCCAGGAGGACATCAACATGACCGTGATCCTGATGGAGGGCTTCGGAATGCTGGCCATGCGCGAGCAGGCCTTCGCCGCCCTCCAGAAGCTGGACGGCCGCGAGGTGTCGATCAACGGCGCCACCCAGATCCGTGCCGGCGCCATCCGCCCGGAGATCATCGCGCCGATCCCCGAGGTGGATGTCGTGGGCCAGCAGCCGCAGATCGATGAGGACCTCGCCATCGGCCAGCGCGTGCGCGTCATCAACGACCCCTATTTCGGCAGCCTCGGCGAGGTCGTGGGCCTGCCGCGCGAGTCCACCGCGATCCCGACCGGCGCGGTCGTGCCAGTCGCCGAGGTGGCGCTCGCGGACGGCGAGCGGGTGCTCATCCCGCGCAAGAACGTGGAGATCCTGTAGAGCTTCCGGATAGAGCTTCCGGAGCAGGGAGGCGTGGGTCGCCTTGACCCTCTGGCAGCGTCTGAAGGAATGGTGGCACCAGCCCGAGTCCCATGAGCCGGACCTTGCGCCGGACCGCCGCGACGCGCTGATCGAGTGGACGGCCCAGCAGGCCAGGCGTTTCGGTATGATCACGCCCGCATACCTGTTCGCCGAGATGAACCGGCCGGTGATGTTCGTCGCGAGCCAGTTCGTCCACTTTTTCTCGCCCTTCGCCGACCCCTTCCTCGGCGGCAAGGCGCAGGAGGTTGGCTACCTCCTGCAGGACCCGGAGAATCTTGATCGGTTCCTGGCGCGGCTTGAGGAGCTCGGCAAGGAGGAGGACGCGGTCGACCAGGCCGCCCGCGCCGCCCGGTCCAAGGGCCGATCCCCCAGCCACAAGGCCAAGCGAGACGACCCGGGTCCGCGCGACGAGTGATCTCGCGGGCTCCGGCGATGGCAGACCGATGGGAGGCGGCGTGTTGAGCGAGCCCCGGTCCATCATCGCGACCGACTGCGGCAGCACGACGACGAAGGCGATCCTCATCGAGGAGCAGGACGGCGCCTACCGCCTGATCTGCCGCGGCGAAGCCCCCACGACGGTGGAGGCGCCCTATGAAGACGTGACGGCCGGCGTCCGGAACGCCGTGCGCGAGATCGAGGAGCTGACCGGGCGCCGCTTCCTTGGCGACGAGGGCCTCATGACCCCGCGCAACGGGGACCAGGGCACCGACATCTACCTCTCCACCAGCAGCGCCGGCGGCGGCCTGCAGATGATGGTCGCCGGCGTGGTCAAGTCCATGACGGCCGAGAGCGCGCAGCGGGCCGCCCTGGGCGCGGGCGCCATCGTCATGGACGTGATCGCCATCGACGACGGCAGGAAGCCGTACGAGCGGATCGAGCGCGTGCGCAGCCTGCGCCCCGACATGATCCTGCTTTCGGGCGGGATCGACGGCGGCACCATCACGCACGTGGCCCAGATCGCGGAACTGATCGCGGCCGCCGAGCCCAAGCCCCGCCTCGGGCTCGGCTTCCGGCTGCCCATCATCTTCGCCGGCAACATAGCCGCCCGCGACCACGTCCAGGAGATTCTCGGGGCCAAGGCCGACCTGCGCATCGTCGACAACCTGCGGCCGGTGCTGGAGCGGGAGAACCTGGGCCCGGCGCGCCATGAGATCCACAACCTCTTCATGGAGCACGTCATGGCGCAGGCCCCCGGCTATGACCGCCTGATGCGCTGGGCCGGCGCGCCGATCATGCCCACGCCTGGCGCCGTGGGCCTCGGCATCGAGAACGTCGCCAAGCAGTACGGCACGACGGTGGTGGGCGTCGACATCGGCGGCGCCACCACCGATGTCTTCTCCGTCTTCCAGGGCGTCTTCAACCGCACGGTGAGCGCCAACCTCGGCATGAGCTACAGCATGCGCAACGTGCTCCTGGAGGCCGGCGTGGCCAACATCACACGCTGGATCCCGTTCGCGGTGCCCCAGGCGGACCTGCGCAACCGCATCAGCAACAAGATGATCCGCCCGACCTCGGTGCCCGCCCTGCTGGAGGACCTGATCATCGAGCAGGCCCTGGCCCGCGAGGCCCTGCGGCTGGCCTTCGAGCACCACAAGACCCTGGCGGTGGGCCTGAAGGGCACGCACGAGGAGAAGGACATCGGCGCCCTCTTCAACCAGGTCAGCACCGGCCAGACGCTGATCGACCTGATGGCGCTGGGTATGATCGTCGGATCCGGCGGTGTCCTCTCGCACGCGCCCCGCCGCTCGCAGGCGGCCCTCATGATGCTGGACGCGTTCCAGCCCGAGGGCATCACCGAGCTGACCGTGGACTCGATCTTCATGATGCCGCAGCTGGGCGTCCTGTCGACGATCCACCCGCGGGCCGCGGCCGAGGTCTTCGACAAGGACTGCCTGATCCGGCTCGGTACCGCCATCGCTCCGGTCGGGCGGGTGCCGGCGGGCCAGCCCCTCTGCACGATCCGCGTGGACGGGCGCGAGGAGACGCTGGCCGTGGGGGCGATCCGCAAGGTCCCCCTGGCCGACGGCACGACGGCGCGCGTGGAGATCGCCCCGCCGCGCGGGGTCGACGTGGGCAAGGGACCCGGGGTCCCCGTGTCCGCGGAGGTGAAGGGCGGCGTCGTCGGCCTGATCCTGGACGGCCGCGGCCGGCGGCCCCTCGGCCTGCCGGAGAACCCGGCCGACCGGGTGAAGAAGCTCATGGAGTGGAACACGGCGATGGACTGCTACCCCGCGGCAGCCATGTCTGCGCTGGATACGCGCCAGCGCGTGGAGGTGCGCGCCTGATGGCCTCCGCCTATGTCCCGGGGCTGAAGGTCGCCGAGCGCACGCAGGTGCGCAAGGTGCGTCGCCTGCCCATTCCCGGGGACGTCCTCGTCCACCAGGGCCAGACGGTGAGCCCGGACGGCGTGGTCGCGCGGGCCAACCTGCCCGGAAACCCCCAGACCCTGAACGTGGCGCACGCCATCGGCGTCGACCCCGGCAGCGTCCCCGCGGTCATGCAGAAAAAGGTCGGCGACACCGTGGCCGCCGGCGATCTCCTCGCCTTCACCCGCGGAATGTTCGGTTTTGGCAAGCGAGAGCTCAAGTCGCCCGTCGCCGGCACGATCGAGCTGATCTCCACCGTGACGGGGCAGGTCACCCTGCGCGAGCCGCCGATCCCCATCGAGGTCTCCGCCTACATCTCCGGCCGCGTGGACGAGGTGCTGGCCAACGAGGGCGCCGTGATCGAGACCGTCGGCGCCATGATCCAGGGCATCTTCGGCGTGGGCGGCGAGCGCCGTGGCGAAATCGCCATCGCCGCCTCGGCACCGGACGAGGTCCTGGAGCCCCCGGCCCTCACCCCCGCCCTGGCCGGCAAGGTCGTGGTCGGCGGCGCGCTCGTCACCGGCGCCGCGCTGCGCCGCGCCGCCGAGGTGGGCGTCGCCGCGATCGTCGTGGGCGGCGTGGTCGACACCGACCTCATCGCCTACATCGGCAAGGACCTGGGCGTGGCCATCACGGGCCAGGAGCCCGTGCCCTTCAGCCTGATCCTCACGGAGGGCTTCGGCGCCATCCCGATGGCCGACCGCACGTGGCGGCTCCTGGGCCGCCTGCAGGGCCGCATGGCCTCGGTCAACGGCGCCACGCAGATCCGCGCCGGCGTGATGCGGCCCGAGGTCATCGTGGCGGAAGCAGGTGCCACTGCCGCCGGAGCGACCGGCGAGGAGGCCGGCGCCACGCTGGACATCGGCACTGTCATCCGCCTCATCCGGGAGCCCTTCTTCGGCCACCTGGCCGAGGTGGTCGAGCTGCCGCCCGAGCTGACGGAGATCGAAACGGAGGCCCACGTCCGGGTGCTGCGCGCGAAGCTGCGCGGCGACGGCAGGGTGCTGACGGTCCCGCGCGCCAACGTGGAGATCCTGGAGTCCTGACGGGCGCGCGACCCTTCCGCTCTTGGGTCAGGACCCTTCTGCCAGGGAACCGGCCGGTGCTTGCGGCCGGTTCTCGCCTCTTGGCGCGGCTGAGCAGCCACCGCGCCCAGCATGGGTACCAGCGCCAGCAGCGTCGCTCGGCTTGAACGATTGACGCCATTGCAGGGCGGGAACCATCATACGGGTGCGGGTCCCTTATGCGGGCGCGCGGCCCCTCCGCTATCGGGTCAGGACCCTGGTGCTTGGGAGCCGGCCGGTGCCAGCGGTCGGCTCTCACCTTTGGGTGCGGGGGAATCGCCACCGCGCCATCGTCTCGCCGCTTCCTCCATCCTGGCGCGGCTTCGACCCAGCTTCGCTCCGGCCGCTCTGCGGCCTCCGCTCGCGTCATCCAGACCCCGCGAGCGCAAGCGGGATCGCCTGGCTGACGTGGAGCCTGAGGTCCATCGCCTCACCCCCTCCCGTCCCGGATCCCGAAGGACCGGACCGCGCGCCCCGCGGCGGGAGGGAGCTCAGGCCGAAGAGGATTGGGGCCTGCTCTGCGAACAAGTGTGCGATCGTGGGAAAACGATCCACAACCCCCACGCGCCGCTGCTGGCGCATTCGGGCGGCGCGCCGTACGGCGCGCCGTCACATCACGCCGCAGGTCCGGGGTGGGTGGGGTCGACGAGCTCCCTGTACTTGGCGACCACCTCGCGGAAGTCGTCCCAGGCGGGCCGCTTCAGCTCGGGGTTGCGCAGCAGGGCGGCCGGGTGGAAGGTCGGCATGTACCAGATCCCGTCGCGCTGCTGCCACGTGCCGCGGACGCGCGTGATGCCGGCGCGGGGGTCGAGCAGGGCCTGCAGCGCCGTCGCGCCCATCAGCACCACGATCTTCGGCCGGATCAGCAGCATCTGTGCGCGCAGGTTGGGCAGGCAGGCGGCGCGCTCCTCGGGCGTGGGGGCGCGGTTGCCCGGCGGGCGTCACTTCACGATGTTCGCGATGTAGACGTGGCGGAAGCGCTCGAAGCTGCAGGCGGCGAGGATCCGGTCGAGCAGCTGGCCGGCGCGGCCGACGAACGGGCGGTCCAGCTGGTCCTCGTCGGCGCCGGGGCCCTCGCCGATCAGCATCACGGTCGCGTGGGGGTTGCCCTCGCCGACCACGACGTTCTGGCAGCCGGCGCGCAGGCCGCAGCGTGTGCAGGCCTTGATCAGGGGCCGCAGGGCGTCGAGGTCTCCCGCCTCCGCCAGGGGGTCGCGCGGAAGGGGTGTCCGCTTCGGTTCCGGCGCGTCGAACAGGCTGAGCTCGCCCACGGGTCGCCTTTCGGCGTCAGCCGGCCGTTCCCTCCCGCCCGGCAGCGGGGCGCGTAATCCAAAGCCACACGCTCCGCCACTCCGGCCCGGCCAGCCCGTTGGGCTGCACCTCGCGCAGCACGCAGCCGGCGCCGTCGATGGCGCGGCGGGCGCGGCGGAGGGTGAGCGGCCAGACCGGCACGCGCGCCAGCTGGGGATCCCCGCGGAGGCGGTAGGCCAGCCGCCAGATACCCCGCGGCAGGCTGTGCCAGAGGCGGAGACGCAGTCGACCGGCAGCCGCGCTGCCCGTCACCACTTGGACCACGGCCAGCCCGCGCGGAGCGAGCTCAGGGAGGAGCGCGGCGAGCGTGTGTTCGGCCACCGTGGGCGGCACGTGCTGCAGGACCAGGCCGCTGTATAGGAGGTCGAAGGGGCCGCCGCCCGAGCCCACGACTTCGTAGCGGCAGTGGTCGGGATGGCGGTTGTGGCTGCGCGCCAGCTCGACCATCCTGGGCGAGACGTCACGGCCCAGCACCTGCAGCCCGCGGGCCGCCAGCGCCTGCGCGATGCGGCCCGCGCCGCAGCCATAGTCCAGGGCGGTCCGCGGCGGGGGCAGGCTCCAGGCCGCGAGGCGGCGCTCCACCTCGGGCCAGAGGCGCGCGACGTCCTCCGCACCGGTCGCGAAGAAGTCGGCGGGCCGCCAGCGGCCGCCACGCTTGTCGGGCGCAGTGAGGATGGCCCACATCGGGTCCTCGGCCGCCAGCGCGTCCCAGTCCTCGCGGAGCCGACGAAGATCGCGGCGCGTGGGGTGGTGGCCTCCCTGTGCGGATGGCTTCGCCGCGGGGGCGGCCAACCCTTGGACGGCGCGTGGTAGGCACTGCTGCTCAAACGGTGCGCAGGGGGCTTGGGCAGGCCACCGGGCCAGTGACGCCGGCGGGTGTGCGGCGGGTCGGGGTGGGGGCGTGGTAGGCGCGGGACGTTGACGGCGCCGCCGGCGGCTGGGCGCGGGTGAAGCCAGGTGTGACCTACGCGACAGCGGACTGCCAAAGCTTTCCTGATTCGGAAGGACTCTGAAACTCTCTGTAGTAATTCCCCATTTACCTGACCACGCGGACCTGAACGGCACAAAGGGCGCTCCCCGCGGTGGCGTGTGGCCGGTTCCCCCAGGGACTTGTTGGGCGGCCTGCCGCCTGCGTCGGGCGGCGCCCGCCTCCGGGTGGCCACGGGGCACTGAAGGTGGACTCGGCTGGCGGCGGGCGCACTCCGCCTGTTGCACAGCCGCCGGTCGAGCGGTTATGCCGTGCGCCACGTGGACCAGGAAGGGGTTTGGTTTGCAACCGCACCGCACAGGCGGCCTAACCCCGCGCTTGGGTTCCTCCGGGGCGCGGTTCGCCTTGCGATCGCGATCCGCATGCCCGCGAACAGCTTGGTGCCAAGGCGACGTACAGGGCATGGCGTGCGGTCGGCGGCGGCGATGAGGTGATCTCGGCCGCGCCCTCGGGCGAGCCTCGCGCGGTTCGGACAGCTCCACGACCGGCCTGGAGGGCTGCCGCACGGCGATGGTCGCGAGGGGCGGCAGGGCCCGCGCCGGTGCGGCCTGCACCAGCGCCATGACGGTTCGGAGGGTGAAGAGCCAGAAAGTGGACCGGACGATCACGGCCTGCTGCGGGGAGAAGGATCTGGACCATGACGACACGATGGATGCGCGGACTCCTGAGCATCTCGATGGCGACAGCGCTCGCGCTGGCCACCGTCGGCCTTGTCCTGCCGGGAACGGCCGCGGCCCAGCCGGCGCCGCAAGAGTGGTTCGTGTACGCCAGCCAGTGCGGACAGGCCGTCCAGGAGACGGCGCCGCCGAACGCAGCCTACCTCGAGCTCACGCTGTACGGTGGCTCGGGCGGGGTGGGCGGCGTGTACACTCCCAATCTCGTTTCGCCAATCTATGGAGGGACTGGCGGACTGGGCAGCGCGGTCCAGGCGACCTTCCAGATCAAGGGCGGGCAGACCTTCACGGCCGTCGTCGGCTGCGCCGGCCAGGGCAGCGTCAGCAGCAGCAGTGTCTTTTCCGCCGTCGGCGGCGGCGGCTGGAGCGCGGGCGGCAGCGGTGGTTACGCCATCATCGGCGAACAAGGCCCTATGCTTTGGGGTTCCGGTGGTGGCGGCGGCGGCTCGACCGCCGTTTGCCTTGGCACGACGTGCGGGTCGCAGACGGTGGAAAGCCTCAACCCCCCATCGACCCTGCTGGCCGTGGCCGGCGGCGGTGGCGGCGGCGGGATGTCCGTCTGCGGCGGCACCTATGGCGGTGACGGCGGCAACGGGGGCTCCGGCACCGTCACAGCCCCCGACTTGACGGGCCTCGGCGCTGGACCGACTGGCCAAGACGGCATCGGAGGGGGCGGCATCGGCGCCAGCGCCCCGGGCAATGGCACCCCGAACAACTACAACCCCAGCCTGGGTGTAGGCCCATATACCGCGGGCTCCGACGGTGGCGATGGCACGGGGGGCTACCTGTCCAGCTCGGGAAGCGGCGCGGGCGGCGGTGGTTTCGCCGGCGGTGGTGGCGGGGCGGCCGGCGCTCACGCCTGCGGCGGCGGCGGCGGCGGCGGCGGCGGCTCCAGCTGGGTCAACGGCGCGGCCATTGTCGGTGGCACCTCGTTCGCGTTGCAGACCAGCTCTGGCGATGGCAGCATCGCGGCGCTTTTCTAACTCGCGGACCCTCCGACGGCTACAATCTCCGCGCCGGCGGCAGGCGGTACTTACACGGTCGGCCAGAGCGTCGCGACCACGTTCAGCTGCGCGGAGGGCGCAGGGGGGCCGGGGCTCGTCTCCTGCACGGACAGCAATGGCAACGCCACCGGCCACGGCACGCTGAACACGTCCACCGCGGGCCATTACACGTACACTGAGACCGTTCTGAGCCAGGACGGGCAGACGGGAACGGCCAGCATCAACTACACGGTGGCCGGCCCGCCGACGGCGACCATCACTTCGCCCGCAGGCGGCGGGACGTATGCCCTCGGGCAGAGCGTGAACACCAGCTTCACCTGCGCCGAGAGCCAGTACGGGCCCGGCCTGACGTCCTGCACGGACAGCAGGGGGAATGCCACCGGCAGCGACACGCTGGACACGTCCAGCTTGGGCACGCACACCTACAGCGTGGCGGCCGGCAGCGGAGACGGCCAGACGGGAACGGCCAGCATCAACTACACGGTGGCCGGGCCGCCGACGGCGACCATCACCTCGCCGGCGAGCGGCGGCACATACGCCCTCGGGCAGTCCGTTCCGACCATCTTCGCCTGCGCGGAGGGCCTGGATGGTCCG
>DAHVAF010000126.1 GCA_027314765.1 Clostridia bacterium
GCGCGCAGGATCGGGCCGCCAGACCGCGTCGGCCATGGGGATCGGGCCTCCTCGCGCTCAGCGTTTCCGTGGGCCGCGGCGGCAGTCCTGCCCGCCCTGCCGGCCGTGAGGCGCGCGGTCTCCCCGCGCGCGGGCGACGTCACATGAGGCACGCGGTGTCCCCGCGCGCGAGCCACGTCAATGGTAGCGTGGTTTCCGGGGGTGGGGCGCCGTGCGCGTCCCGGGGATCCACCACGTGACGGCGATCGCGGGCAGCCCGCAGGTCAACCTCGATTTCTACCGGCAGGCGCTCGGGCTGCGCCTGGTCAAGCGCACCGTGAACTTCGACGACCCCGGATCATACCACCTCTACTTCGGCGATGCGGCCGGCTCACCCGGCACGGTGATGACCTTCTTCGCCTGGCCGGATGGCCGGCGCGGCCAGGGCGGCGTGGGCCAGCCGGCGGCCACGGCGTTCCGCGTCCCGGCCGGCTCCCTCGGGTACTGGGCCGAGCGGCTGCGCGGCTTCGACGTGGTGCCGTCCGAGGTGACGGAGCGCTTCGGCGAAGAGGTCCAGGGCTTTCAGGACCCCGACGGCCTGCGGCTGGAGCTGGTGGCGGCCGGCGCACGGGGCGCCACCGCCATCGAGGGCTTCCACGGGGTGACCCTGGCGGAGCAGCGGATCGACGCGACGGGACGCTTCCTCACCGAGACCTTTGGGATGGAGGTAGCGGGCCAGTCGGGCAACCGCACGCGGTTTGCGGCCCCTGGCCCGTTGGGCGGCGCGGTCGACCTGCTGGAGGTGCCGGCCGGCACACGCGGCCGCACGGCCGTGGGCACCGTCCACCATGTGGCGTTCCGGGCGCGCGGCGACGAGGAGCAGGCGGAGTGGCGCGCGCGGCTGGTGGACCTCGGCTTCCACGTCACGCAGGTCCTGGACCGCCAATACTTCCGCTCCATCTACTTTCGCGAGCCAGGCGGGGTGTTGTTCGAGATCGCCACCGACGGTCCCGGGTTCGCCGTGGACGAGGCCCCGGCGGCACTGGGCGGCGCGTTGAAGCTGCCGCCCTGGCTGGAGGGGCGGCGCAAGGAGATCGAGGCGGCGCTCCCCCTGGTCCGGTAACGGAGCGGCGCCCGGGCCGAGCCCGGGCGCCGCATCGCGCATCACTTGGCGGGCAGCCGGCCGAGCAGCGCCTGCACGGCCTGCTGGATCACCTGAATCAGCGTGTTCAGGCCGCGTGAGATCTGTCCGAGGACCTGGGTCTGCTGGGCCAGCTGACCCGTCTGCTGGTGGATGGCGCCCGTCACGCCCTGAATGGCGCCGACGACGAACGCCACGGCCACGATGGCCACGATCAGGGCGATGATGGCAATGACCACCCAGAGCCAGCCGGGCGGCCCGGACTGCTGGCGCTGCTGGGGTTGTGTGGGCTGCTCGATCTGAATGCGCACCACGCGGCCCAGGTCGCCGTGCTCCAGGGTCTCGCGGGAGGTTCCGTCCGGGCTGCGGGGGGCGCCATCCGCCGGGCGGGGCATGGTGGTGCCCTGGCCCCTGCCGTCGCCGGACTCGCCCTGCGGCGTGCGAATGCTCAACGTCCTCGCTCCCTTCCGAAGAGAGGGTTTCGCGATGCGCCCGCGGGGAGTGGCCGTGCGCTGTCGTAATCGCCACATGGCACGGCTGGCGCACCACGCGCCAGCCCACCCGTGGACACCGCCCAGCCGGCCCCCTATCATGAGTCTGTGCTAATGAACGGCAGCGCGCCCGCCCGCGCCGGTGCGAACACGTCAGGGTGCGCCGGCGATCCCGCCGGAGACGGCTGCTCCCCGGCGAGCACGGCACCCGAGCCCTGCGGCGCCAGCCGCTGGCTCTGCGCGCTGCGCACCTTTCGCACGGTCGTCCGGGAGCGCGGCTTCACGGCCGCCGCCCGGCGTCTGGGCGTCAGCCAGGGTGCCGTCAGCCAGCAGATGCGCTGCCTGGAGGCCCAGCTCGGTGTGCGCCTGCTGGACCGCTCGGCCCACCGCGTGGAGCTGACCGCCGCTGGCGAGCGCCTGCTCTGGCACGCCGAGCGCCTGCTGGATGCCCAGGACGCGATGCTGGCCGAGGTGGCGCACCTGCGCGCCCGGCCCGCCGAACCCACCCGTCCCGAGATTCTGCACTCCGAGACTCTCGAATGAGGGAAGGTGCGGCCCGCTTGGCGAGCCTGCGCTGTCGAAGCTTCCCAGAAGCCACCTATTCCGGCGCGTTCGCGGCCCTGCGCGGCGACTTCGCCCGCGTCGCCCCGTTCTTCGCCTCCGACCCCTCCGACCCGGGCTCGTGCGCCGTCCGCGCCGAGGAGTGTGATCTCGCCTGGTCCGGCCCGGACGCGGCCGCCCGCCGCAAGAAGCTCGCCGATGCCCTGACGCAGTATGTGCGCGGCATCGGCGGCAGCCCAGCCCAGCTGGCCGCAGCCGAGCGGCTCGCCGACCCCCGCGCCCTCGTCGTCGTCACCGGCCAGCAGGCCGGCCTGCTGACCGGCCCCCTCCTCACGCTCTATAAGGCGATCACGGCCCTGCGCGTGGCGGCCGACATCGAGGCCCGCCTGCAGCGGCCCGTGATCCCCATCTTTTGGATCGCCAGCGAGGACCACGACTTCGCGGAGATCAACCAGGTCCGCGCCGTGGACGCGACCCAGCGCCCCGTACGGTTGCGCCTGCCGCCGCTGCCCAACCGCCGCTCCGTGGGGGACATCCCGGTGCCGGCCGCCGCCCGCCACCTGGTCGGCGCCGCCATCAGCCTGCTGCCGTCCGACGAGGTCGACGCCGATGCCGCGCAGTGGCTGCGCGGCACCCTGGACGCCTCGCTCAAAGCCCGCGAGTCGCTGGCGACGTGGTTTGCGCGCCTGCTGGCCGCGCTCTTCCCGGACAAGGGCCTGGTGCTGCTCGACCCCATGCTCCCGGCCCTGCGCGAGCTGGCCGCCCCGACCATCGCCCGCGCCGTGGCGCAGGCCCCGGCCGTCAACAGCGCCCTGGCCGAGGCCGCCGCCCGCCTGCGCGATGCCGGCCTGACCCCGGGCCTCGCGCTGGAGCCCGACCATGTCCACGTCTTCTATCACGACGAACACGAGCGCGTCGCGCTCTTCGACCACGGCGCCGACGGCGTGCGCGCCCGCCATGGCGAGGTCGCCTTCACGCCCGAGGCGTACGCGCGGGCCGTCGCCGACCGCCCCGGCGCCTTCAGCCCCGGCGTCGTGCTGCGCCCCGTCGTCCAGGACGCCATCCTGCCGACCTTCTGCCAGATCTCCGGCCCCGGCGAGGCCGCCTACCTGGCGCAGATGAAGCACGTGTTCCCGCTCTTCGGCCGCACGATGCCCGTGATCTACCCGCGCCTGGGCGCCACCCTGGCCCTGCCGGCCGACCTGGAGGCCGCCGCCTCCGTCGACCTCGGGCTCGGCGACCTCCGCGACGGCCGCTGGCGCCGCGCCGTGGAAAACGTCGTCGAATCGCGCAGCCGCCTCGACGTGGCCGAGCGCTTCGAGCTGGAGCGCACCGCCGTGCGCCAGCGCTATGAGACCCTGGCCCACGAGCTGGCCACCGGCGTCGCCCCCGCCCTGCGCCAGATCGCCGAGCGCAACGGCGCCCAGGTGATGTGGCAGCTCGACTACCTGGAGGCAAAGGCCGTGCAGCACGAGCGCCGGCGCGAGCGCGGCCTGCTGCGCGCGGTGGAGGGCGCCGCCCACCGCCTCTTCCCGGAGGGCCACCTGCAGGAGACGACGCAGAGCGCCGTCCCCTACCTGCTGCGCTACGGCCCGCGGCTGGCGCAGGATCTGTGCGACGCCGTGCCGCTGGACCGGGATCACGTGCTGGTGCACCTGGACGGCTGACCGACCGGTTGATGCCCGCGCCAGCCGCGAATATAATCTGGGAGCACGACGTGGCGGCGTAGCTCAGCCCGGTTAGAGCATGCGGTTCATACCCGCAGTGTCGGAGGTTCAAATCCTCCCGCCGCTACCAAAGCAGATCCTACTCCCACAAGGGATTCACGATATGGGGCCTGGAAGCGAAATGGCAGAGGGGGAACCCTCTGCCAACGGCACGCCAACGGACCAACGTCCCGCCAACGTGGAGCGGTTTTCATTCCGGCCTCGGCAGCATTCCGCGTAGGGGTGCGATGGCACCCTCGGCCAACAGCACGAATGCGTAGATCTGATCGCCGAGACCGGAAACGCCCGTCCCCAGCAACAGCAGCCAGTAGTCGCGGCTACGCCAGAGGGGCGTGTGTGGCGGCATGGCACGCGTCACCCTCTGTGATCACGTCCAAATCGGGCTCTCCGCGAGCGGTGCTTGCGCGGCGGCCGGTGCCCGAAACACGAACTCCGATTCCCAGGCGGTGCCACGCACCATGACTGCACTGCGCTCGTCAATCCCAGTGGGTCGGCTCGTGGGTACAGGCACTGGGCGGACGCAGGTCGCGTCCGCTGCGGTTCGGACGGGCGCCCCACGCCTAGGCGGTCGACCCAACATTGTATGCACATGCCAGCTTGCGGAGTAGAATGGTCGCTGATCGCCGGATCAACCGCCTGGCGGAGAAGAAGTGTCAGTGGTCCAAAATGTCTGCCAGGGATCAAAGCCCAGGGGAACGACGCCGAGCCGCCGAAGAATTGCGTATGCCTGGTTTGTCGCTGGCTTGGCGCATCGTGCTCGCTCATTACCTGCCCGGCATCCTGGCCACGCCGGTGCTTTGGATAGCATATATGCTGCTCACCAATGTACCCGCGCAGGACGTGGGGCTGAGCATCCGTGGGTTCGGCGCGTCTGGGTCGCCACTTGCTCTCGCGGCCATCGTTGTCATTCCGCTCATCCTGGGACTCTTCCTCGACGACATTCGTCACGCCGTAGAGGTGCGTCATCCCAATGTGCAGTTGGCGCAACCCTTCCGCCATGTTTACGACGAGTATTACTACTACGTGGAATTTGACGGTAATTCCGCGCTTGGCATCAGTTGCCATCGTCATTTGGTTCGTGCGACGGGCTCAGTTTGCGGTGGCCGCTGTGTTGCTGCTCCTCGGTGCTGGGATTGCTCTGCTCCTTTGGGCCAATTGGTCTAAGACGCGCAGCTATTTCGAATTCGATGTGCGAGAACTTGCCACCGGCAAGGCCATACCCGACAAGCCCGCACCGTTCCTATGGCGCTGGCGGAGACCCGAGGAATAGACGGAGCAGCGAAAGCGCAGTGTCAGACCACATGACCCGCTGGTGGTGCCTCGGTGTTCGAGATCTTAGTGACTGCATCACGACCTGGCCCAAATCACCTGCTTTGGCCACCCCGGTTGTGGCGAATCGGGGACCTGTCACCACTCGGGTTTCCGTCTCCGGCACCCCGTTTTGGCCACCCGCCGCCAGCGGCTCCGGCGACGCCAACACCCTCGGCGGGACCTCTCTGCGCCGCAGCGAGTCGCCGCCACACCGTCGACCGGCTGACGCCGAGAATGGCAGCCGCGGCCGATACGGTCACGGAGCCGCTTCGGACCAGCGGAAGCACCTTGGCGGCGCGGCCCTCGAAGCCCCTGTCGGTAGTCCCGCCGGGTCGGCCGATATGCTTACCCTGCCGGCGGGCGCGCTCCAGTCCGGCCCGTACCCGCTCACGCAGGATGCCACGCTCCAAGCCGGCGAAAGCGAGCTTCGTCAAGTGCACCCGATGCCCGCCTTGCGGTTGACGTCTTCCGGGTCACGCACCCGTTCCACCCACTGAGCGGCCAGACGTTCGCGCTCGTCAACCGTAAGCACACCTGGAGTGAAGACAGGGTCTATTTCCACGATGGGGGTGGGCGGCTACGGTCGCTTCCCGCAGAGTGGACGAGCATTGCGGCCCCGGACCCCTTCGTGGTCGTGGCGGCCGGACGGTCGCTGTTGTTCCGGGTGGACGATCTCCGGCTGCTGGTCCCCTTGGTCGCAGACCTTATGAGCCAACAGCCAGGAGCCCTCCCGCCCTGCTGCGGCAGACCGGCGTGTGTAACGGTGATTATGCCGTGAGTGCTAAGGAGATTATGCCGCGGCACGGTTGTGGCATCGAAGCCATGAGGGCCCTGTTTGGCCTTTGTAAGGCAAGAATCACTGAGGTCTTGGCTGATGTGCGGATTGACATCCGAGAAGAGCGCGGCATAAGTAGATTATCACTTGCGGGCGGGGTGATGGGACTTGCCGCAGCCTCAGAGTCAGCAAGACGACAAGCGGGCGGCGCTCCGAGTACAGCACGCCCTCAATCGCCGGCCGGAAGCCGTCAGCGATCCGGTTTTCCGCGCCGGTGCCCCGTTCTTCGACCCTCGCGATCTGGTCCAGGTCAAGTACGAGATGCTGCGTCGCGTCCAGCGCGACGGCGAGCCGGTCAACCGCACTGCTGCCGCTTTCGGCTTTTCCCGGCCCGCCTTCTACCAAGCACAGGCGGCCTTCGATACGGGCGGCCTGCCGGGCCTCGTACCCCAAAAGCCCGGACCCCGCCGCGCCCACAAGCTGACCGAAGAGATCCTCAACTTTCTCGATGAGACCCGGGCCGGCGAACGCCCCGCCGGCGCCACGGACCTGGCCGAACGTCTGAAAGCGTGCTTCGGCATCACGGTCCACCCGCGCAGTATCGAGCGCGCACTGGCACGGCGCCGAAAAAAGGGGCGGCCGGCGCGGGAGCCCGAGGGGCCGACTCCTTCCTGACGCAGCGCTACGAAGACATGCGCGCGTACGCGCTTCAGGGTCATGGACCCGGTCGTCTGCCTCAAGGGCTCATCTTGTTGCTGCAGCGGGGAATGCCCGACTGGCTGGATCTCTGGCGCCGCTTGGCTGAAGGTGCGGCACCACGCGCGGCCCCGGTAGCCGTCACGGTGCCGTCGCCGGCTTCGGCCGCCCCGCTGATGCTGGAAGTGGCGTGCGCACTGGCCGATATGGCCCTTCAGGCGGTGCGGGGGTGAGCGAGTTGCAAAGCGAAGCCCACCACAAAGTCCGGCCCGGTCACCTCAAGCGCGTCGCCTATCTCTACGTGCGGCAGAGCACCATGCGGCAGGTTCTGGAGAACACCGAGAGCACCCAGCGCCAGTACGCCCTGCGTGAGCGCGCGGTGGCTCTGGGCTGGCCCCTGGAACGGATCGTGATCGTGGACAGTGACCTGGGTCAATCGGGTTCCTCGACAGAGGGCCGGGACGGCTTTCAGCGACTGGTGGCCGAGGTTGGCCTGGGCCACGTCGGCATCGTTCTGGGCCTGGAGGTCTCGCGGCTGGCCCGCTCGTCGACCGACTGGCACCGCCTCTTGGAGATCTGCGCCCTCACCGACACCCTCATCCTCGACGAGGACCGCATCTACGATCCCGGGCACTTCAACGACCGACTCCTGCTTGGGCTCAAGGGCACCATGAGCGAGGCTGAGCTGCACGTGCTGCGGGCGCGGATGTATGGCGGGGTCTGGTCAGCAAGGCGCGCCGCGGCGAGCTTCGGACGCCCCTCCCCGTCGGCTTCGTGTACGGTCCAGACGATCGCGTGCTCCTGGATCCAGACCAGCAGGTGCAGCAGGCGATCCGACTGCTGTTCGAGTCCTTCCGCCGCACACACTCGGCCGGGCGCACCGTCCGCGAGTTCCGCACCCAGGGGCTGCTGTTCCCCAGCCGCCTGCGGTGCGGACCCAACAAGGGCACGGTCGTCTGGGCGCCGTTGACGCACCACGCCGTCCTGCAGGTGCTGTACAACCCCCGCTACGCCGGTGCCTTCTTCTTCGGGCGCGCGCGCTACCGCCGAACCGTTGCCGGAGGCGCCAAGATCGAACACGTGCCCCGGGATGAATGGCTGTCTCTGGTGCCCGATGCCCACCCCGGCTATGTCAGCTGGTCCGAGCACGAGGACAACCTGCGGCAACTGGCCGCCAACGCCCAGGCCCACGGTGATGAGCGCCGCAAGAGCCCGCCGCGCGAAGGAGTCGCCCTCCTGCAGGGACTGGCCGTCTGCCGGCGCTGCGGCTTGCGGATGACGGTGCGCTACCACCAGCGCGGCAACGGCGCGATCGTCCCCGACTACGTCTGCGTCCGTGACGCCATCGAGAACGGCGGCCCCGTCTGCCGGACCATCCCCGGCGCCAGCGTCGACGATGCCATCGGCCGGCTGCTCATCCAGGCCGTGACGCCCATGGCGCTGGAGGTCGCACTCACGGTGCAGCGGGAACCGACCGAACGCGCGGAGCAGGCCGACCGCCTGCGCCGGCAGCAGGTCGAGCGGGCACGCTATGAAGCCAACCTCGTACAGCGCCGCTACATGCAGGTCGATCCCGACAACCGCCTGGTGGCCGACGCGCTGGAGGCCGATTGGAATGCCAGGCTGCGCGAGCTGGCCGACGCGCAGTTGACCTATGAGCGCCAGCGGCAGCAGGATCGCCTCGTCCTCGACGAGCAGCAGCGGACTGACATCCCCAGCCTGGCCACCGACTTCCCCCGGCTCTGGCGCGACCCGCGCACCGGCCATCAGGATCGTAAGCGCATCCTCCGCCTGATCCTGGAGGACGTCACCCTCGTCCGCGCCGAGCAGATCGAGGTCCACGTCCGCTTCCGGGGCGGGGCCACGCGCAGCCTCACCGTGCCGCAGCCCTTGCCCGCGTGGCAGCTACGTAAGACCGACGCTGAGGTGGTGCGCTTGGTGGACCACCTCCTCAACACCCAAACCGACGCAGAGGCGGCCGCCACCTTGAACGCACGCGGACTGCGTGCGTACGGGGACAAGCCCTTTACCTCGACCAGCATCCGCTACATCCGCGAGGCCTACCATGTCGCCGACCTCTTCAGCCGCCTTCGCGCCAAGGGACTGCTGACGCGCCAGGAGATCGCCTCGCAGCTTGGCGTCTCGCTGGAGACCGTCAAGCGATGGCGGCGATGCGGGCTTCTGCCCGCTGTCCGTTGCAGCGACCGGGTCTACCTTTACCCGCCGAGCGCCGCCGATGCGCTTCGGCGACACCCGCGATCGATACTGGCCCCTGCGCGAAGGGGACGCACGAATCTGACGCCGGCTGCGGACCCCGGTAGCCGCCAGATCGCGACGAACCCGCCCGACCCAGCACTCGCCGCAAGCGCATCGGCAGACA
>DAHVAF010000128.1 GCA_027314765.1 Clostridia bacterium
CCACCCGGGTCCCGCGCGCGGCTCACCCCGCGATGCGCCCCAGGTCCGCGAACCGGGCCGCGAACGCCGCCACGTCGCGCAGCAGGGCCAGCCGGTTGGCGCGCACCTCCGGCTCCGGGGCCATGATCAGCACCCTGTCCAGCAGCGCGTCCACCGCCGGCCGGAGCGAAGCGACGGCCCGGACGTGGTCGAGGCCCTCCCGCCGCGGCGCCGCCAGCAGGGCCTGGCCCAGGGCCGCCTCCTCGGGCGCGGTCGCCGCCTCCACACGGAACTTCGCGTCGCGATCGGCCTTTGTGGCCAGGTTGGCGCAGCGCCGGTATACCGTGAGGAAGTCGGGGGCCAGCGCCGGGTCGGCCAGGATCGCCTCCAGGGTGGCGAGGCGCGCCCAGAGCTCCCCCACCCGCCACTCGTCCGTGGCGAGGATGGCATCCACCAGGTCGTAGCGGTGGCCGGCCTCGATCATCAGTCCCCGCAGGCGCTCGCGCAGGAAGCGGCGCACCTCCAGGCTGGCGGCGGCGGGGTCGCCGACGCCCGTGTAGCCGTCGATGGCCGCGGACATGGCCTGCCCAAGATCGGGCTCGATGCGCTCGCGCAGGATCCGCAGCACGGCGATGGCCTGCCGGCGCAGGCCGAAGGGGTCGGCGGAGCCGGTCGGCGCGCGCCCCAGCAGGAAGTGGCCGGCCAGGTTGTCGAGGCGATCCCCGATCGCCAGGTCCCGCCCGGCCTGCGACTGCGGGAGATCGCCGCCCGCCGCCCTGGGGAGCACGTGCTCGGCGATGGCCTGGCACACGTCCGCAGGCTCGCCGTCCAGCTGCGCGTAGTGGGCGCCCATGGTCCCCTCAAGCTCGGGGAACTCGTCCACCAGGTGGGTCAGGCGGTCGGCCTTGCACAGGTGGGCCGCCCGCTGGGCGGTCGGCCCCGAGACCAGGCGTGCCAGGCGCGCGACCTTGGCACCCACGTCGCCAAGGCCCTCGGCGAAGGTGACGCGCCCGAGCTCCGGGACCCGCGAGGCCAACGTGCGCTTGCGGTCCTCGTCGTAAAAGAAGCGGGCGTCGGCGAAGCGGGCGCGCAGCACGCGTTCGTTGCCGGCGATCACGGTGTCGAGGTGCTCGGCGTCGCCGTCGCGCACGCCGCAGAATTGAGGCAGCAGAAGGCCCTTCGGGTCCTGGACGGGGAAGTACCGCTGCTGGACCCGCATGACCTCGACCAGGACGGCCTCGGGAACGGCCAGCGCCTCCTTGGGGAACTCGCCGCGGAATGGCGTCGGGTGCTCCACCAGCCAGTTGACCTCCGCCAGCAGGCCCTCGTCGATGCGGGCGGTCGCCGGGGAGGCGACCGCCTGGACTGCGGTTCGGATGTGCTCGGCGCGGGCCGCGGGATCGGCCATGACGCCAGCCTCATGCATGACCGCCTCATAAACCGACGGGGAGGCCACCTCCACGGCGCCGGGGGCCAGGGTCCGGTGCCCATAGGTGGCCCGCCCGCTCGTCACATCCCCGAGCACGAACGGGATCGTGGCGCTGCCCAGCAACGCCACGATCCAGCGGATGGGCCGCGCGAAGCGGAGGTCGCCGCTCCCCCAGCGCATGCTGCGGGGGAAGTCGATGGCGGCGATCAACTTGGGCAGCTCGACGGCGAGGACATCCGCGGCCGCCCGGCCGGGGGTGCGCTTCAGCGCGTAGAGGTAGCCCTCCCGCTCGACGAGGGCCGAGACCTCGACGCCATGGCCGCGCGAGAAGCCGA
This sequence comes from Clostridia bacterium, assembly GCA_027314765.1. Classification (GTDB taxonomy): domain Bacteria; phylum Bacillota; class Sulfobacillia; order RBS10-35; family JAJYVM01; genus JAJYVM01. The sequence goes on from DAHVAF010000128.1 coordinate 1,744, forward strand.
GGGCCGCACGCGTGGGCTCGCCGTCGCCGTCGAAGCCCGCCGCCCGCGAGGGGCCCCGCACCCACTCCTCGAGGTCCGGCTGGCTGCCGGCCACCCCAGCCACCCGCAGCGCCAGCCGCCGCGGCGTGCCGAAGGGCGTTGCCGCGCCGTGCTCCAGCCTCAGCTCCCCGAGCAGGGCAGGCAGCCGCTCGGCCAGCTGGGCGAGCGCCGCGGGCGCGGCGCACGCCGGCAGTTCCTCCGTGCCGATCTCCAGCAGCAGGTCAGGCACGCGCCGCCACCCCCTTCAGCAGCGGGAAGCCCAGCTCTTCGCGCACCTTCAGGTAGGCCGCGGCCGCCTGCCGCGTCAGCGCCCGCATGCGGTCCATGTACGCCGCCCGCTGGGCGGGCGCCACGGCCCCGCGCGCGTCCAGCACGTTGAAGAGGTGCGAGCAGCGCAGCACGAAGTCGTAGGCCGGCGCCACCAGGCCGCGCCCGAGCGCCCGCACGGCCTCGGCCTCCGACTCGTCGAAGTGGCGCCGCAGCAGGTCGGCGTCGGCCAACTCCAGCGCGTACACGCTCTGCTCGTACTCGGTCCGCCGGTAGACGTCGCCGTACGTGAGGCCGGGCAGCCACTCCACGGCGAAGACGTCGGGCACGCCCTGGATGAAGGACGCCAGCCGCTCCAGCCCGATGGTGATCTCCGCCGCCACCGGCCGCACCTCCAGCCCCCCGACCTGCTGGAAGTACGTGAACTGGGTGATCTCCATGCCGTCGCACCAGACCTCCCAGCCGAGGCCCCAGGCCCCGCCGGCCGGCCACTCCCAGTTGTCCTCGACGAAGCGGATGTCGTGCTCGCGGCGCGAGATGCCGATGGCCGCCAGCGAGTCCAGGTACATGTCCAGGACGTCCGGCGGCGAAGGCTTCAGCATCACCTGGTACTGCCAGTGCTGGTAGAGGCGGTTGGGGTTCTCGCCGTAACGCGCATCGGCCGGACGCCGCGACGGCTCCACGTACGCCACCCGCCAGGGCTCCGGCCCGAGGCAGCGGAAGAAGGTGGCCGGGTTCATGGTCCCCGCGCCCTTCTCCACGTCGTACGGCTGCGCGAGCATGCAGCCGCGGTCGGCCCAGAACCGGTGCAGGGTGAGGATCATGTCCTGGAAGTTCACCGGACCACCCCCATGCAGACGAAAACGCCTCCCGCCCCACTCAGGGACGGGAGGCATGCTCCCGCGGTTCCACCCTGTTTGGTCGCGACGCGACGTTCGCGTCGCGCCAGGACCCGCTCCTGTGTGTCGTTAGGCCTTGGGGACGCCCTTCCCCGGATCCGCCGAGGTCGCCCTTGCACCACGCGGCGACTCGCTATGCTCCGCGGGGCCCGGGTACTCCTTCCCCGTGTGGCGCCAATCCTAGCAGAGCCGGGCCGGGACCGTCAACGCTCGATGCTGAGGCTGGCCGCGCCCGCGAGCGCAGCGGCCACCCCGGCCACCGCCGCCAGCGGGAAGATCAGCGAGCCGGCCGCGGCCAGCGTCGCCGGCACCGCCACCAGCGTGTGGCCGTCGCGCGCGCGCACGACCACCTTCGTCGCGTTGCCCTCCGCCACCAGGCGGCGGATGCCGGTCTTCAGGCCCTGGCCGCGGTCGCGCAGCCACGGCCCGTGCTCGGCCTCCAGAGCGAGGATCGCCTTCACGACGTCGCCGCCGGACTCGGTGAGGGCCTCATATGCGCGGCGGTAGCTGACCCCCGTGCGCTCGCGGACGGCGTCGATGGCCTCCAGCGTGATGCCCATGCCCAATCGCCCCTACTACAGTATTTCCAGCATGCCGCGCGAGCGGAGCGGGTGGCCGAGGATATACGTCACGTGGCTGTAGAGAGCGGCAGCCACGTCCGCCGCCCCCTGCCCGGGCGGCGGGGGCAGGCGGTCGAGGTCGGCGCCCGCCAGGGCCCGCAGCCAGGCCGCACCGGCCGGGCCGACGGGCCGGCCCTCGCCCCCGCAGGCGGGGCAGCAGAGCCCGCCGCGGCTGGGCACGTAGCGCGCCTCCGCCGCCAGGGCCCGCCCGCACTGCACGCAGGCCTCCAGCTCGGGCGCGAACCCCGCCGCGGCCAGCACCTGCAGCTCCAGCCGCCGAAGGAAGGGGGCGCCCGGCGGGCCACCGGCGCTCAGCCAGTCCAGGTTCTCGCGCAGGAGGGCGAACGCCTCGGGCGCCTCCTGGCGGTCCTCCCAGAACGAGTCGACCAGCTCGACCGCGTAGGATGCCGCGGCCAGCGCGCCGAGATCGGCCGTCAGCAGGTGGCTCTGCCGCACGATGTCCGCCTGGCTGATCCCGTCGAGCTCGCGGCCCTGCCAGAGGAGGTAGCTGCCGTGCGTGAACAGCTGCGCGGCCGCCGCCAGCCGGCTCTTGCCGCGGCTGACGCCCTTGGCCACGTCGCGCACCTTGCCGTGCTCGGCCGTCTGCAGCACGATCACGCGGTCGGCCTCGCCGAAGGGGTAGCCGCGCAGGACGATGGCCTCGGTCTTGTAGAGCGCTGCCGCCATCCCCCGTCCGCTGGGTCTATCGTAATGCATGTGACAGTCGGACGGGCGCGGATAGCCGCACGGCAGTGGGTGGAGCGACAAGTGGCCGGGCAGCCGTGGTTTCGCGGCGCGTACATCGCGGGGTCGGTTGTGGGGCGGCCTGA
>DAHVAF010000132.1 GCA_027314765.1 Clostridia bacterium
CCGCGATGAAGATCCGCGCCAGGTCCCTGACGTACACCTGGTGCAGCATCCCCTGCGGACCCTCCGGCACGACGACGGCCCCCGCCTGGACCCGGTGCAGCCACCAGTGGTACCGGTCCGAGGCGTCCCAGGGCCCGTAGACCAGCATCGGCCGCACGATGGCCCACTCCATGCCCACCTGCGGCCCGATCCCCGTCACCGCATCCTCCGCCGCGGCCTTGCGCGCGCCGTAGGCCACCCCGTAGTCGGCCGAGTCGAGGTTGTCCGGCGTGGTCGGCCACCGCTCGAAGTCCTCGTCCGCCGCGACGGCCGCCCGCCGGTAGACCGAGCCCGTCGAGCAGAAGACGTAGCGCCCCGTGCGCGGCCCGACGAGGCGCACCAGCCGCGCCGCAGCCTGTGGGGTGTAACAGGAGATGTCGAAGACCCAATCCCAGTCGCGGCCGCCGAGCGCCGCCGGCGGGTCGTCGCGGTCGCCCAGCACCCGCGCCGCCTCCGGAAAGATGTCGCGGTTCGTCTGCCCGCGGTGGAACAGGGTGACCTCGTGCCCGTCCGCCAGCAGGAACTCCACCAGGTGGCGCCCCACGAACTTGGTGCCCCCCGCGACCAGGACTCTCATCCAACCCCCGCCTTCCTGACGCATGTGGGTCGACGCGGCGTACGCCGCGTCGTCACGATTGAAACGAAGTCCGGTCCAGGCGGACCAGGCGGTAGGCGCCCACGGCCCCCAGGGTCGCCGCCGCCACAGCCACCGTCCACGCCGCGGCCGGGAGCCACGGGCCGAGCCCACCCCACGGCCGGGTCGCCGTATCCGCGGCCACCCACAGGCCCCAGACCAGCGAGGCCAGGGCAGCCCACGGCGCCGGCCGGTCGGCGACCTCCGTCCACTTGCGCCACACCACCACGGCGCCCGACAGCCAGACCGCGACCTGGAACGTGGCGCTCGCGCCGATCAGCCACGGGTAGTTCGACATCGTGTCGAAGTCGCGCATGGGGTCGGTGCTCGTGCCGGCGCGCACCGCGGCCGCGGCCGCCCAGAGCGTGTGCGCGGCGCTAAAGGTGACGCCGTCCGCGAAGCGGTATAGAAGGCCCCACAGGACGAGGACGACGGCGCCGGCGACCGCGATCCCACCCCTGCCCATGCCGGCCCCCGACCCCCCCGTCTGAGCCGTGTGCGCGCGGGCCGACCCGCGCCGACCGTTGACCCGTGTGCGCGCGGGCCGACCCGCGCTTACCATCATCATACCGAAGGGAGGCGGGTCACCCGATGCGGAGCGCTGTGGTGACCGGGGCTTCCACGGACATCGGACGCGCCTGCGCGCTGCTGCTGCACAGCAAGGGCTGGATGGTCTTCGCCGGGGTGCGCCGCGAGGAGGACGCCGCCGCCCTGCGCGAGGCCGCCTCCGAGCGCCTGCACCCGCTGCTGCTGGATGTCACCGCGCCGGAGCAGATCCGCGCCGCGGCCGAGCGCGTGGCGGCCGCCGTCGGCGAGTCGGGCCTCGACGGGCTCGTCAACAACGCCGGCATCGCCGTGGCGGGCCCGCTGGAGTTCGTGCCCCCGAGCGAGCTGCTGCGCCAGTTGGCCGTCAACGTGGTCGGCCAGGTGGCCGTCACGCAGCCCTTCATCCCGCTGCTGCGGCAGGCGCGCGGGCGCATCGTCAACATGGGCTCGGTCTCGGGCCTGGTCTCCATACCGTTCATGGGCCCGTACTCGGCCTCGAAGTTCGCTCTGGAGGCCGTGACGGACGCCATGCGCCTGGAGCTGGCCCCGTGGGGCGTCGAGGTGGTCATCGTCGAGCCGGGCACGATCGCCACGCCCATCTGGGACAAGTCGGGCGCGGCGGCGGACGCGCTGGCGGCCGGCTATCCCGCGCAGGCGCGCGCGCTCTACGGCGCGGTGTTCGACCAGCTGCGGGAGAGCGTGGTCGCCGCCGGCAAGCGGGGCCTGCCGCCCGAGCGGGTGGCCGCGGCGGTGCTGGAGGCCCTGACGGCCGAGCGGCCGCGGACGCGGTACGTGGTCGCGCCGGGGGGCGCCGCCGTCCGCGTGATGCGCCACCTGCCGGACCGGACGCGCGACAGCCTGGTGCAGCGGCGGCTCCCGAAGCGGCCTCGGTGAGCGCGCGCGGTCGCGCGCGCTCTCAATGCAGGCTGTGCAGGTAGCTGACGACCGCGCCGGTCTGGCTGGCGCTCAGCCTGCCGCAGCGGGTGGCCGTACTGTGTCCCCTGCCGGACCGGAGCCGCGACAGCCTCGCGCGCTCTCAGTGCAGCGTGTGCATGATGCGCCAATGTGCCGGATCGGACACCCGCGAGCTTGAATCGGGGGCGCCCCCCGAAGCAGTCTCAGGGACGGCGCGCATATGCGCGCCGTCTCAATGCAGCGTGTGCAGGTAGTCGATGACGGCCGTGACCTGGCTCGCGCTCAGCCTGCCCTGCCACCGCGGCATGTTCGGGTCCAGCGGCTGGCCGTTCTGCGCGAGCCCGTCGAGGATCGCGCGCCGCAGCAGCGCATCGGTGTAGGGCGGGTGGAGCTGGCGCAGCTTGCCCCAGCGGATGTCGGGGGAGATCACGCCATCCGCGACCTGGATGCCGCCCTGGGCCCCCGCGCCGTGGCATGAGGCGCAGTCGGCCTCGTAGACGCTCATGCCGCTGCTTGGGTTCGGACCGCTGGCGCCGCGCGGCGCGGGCGGAAATTGTACGGCGCCCGGCGACTGCCGCGCGGCGCCCCAGCCGCAGGCGGTGAGCGAGAGGACAACCAGCGGGACGCCGAACCAACGCAGCATGGTCGCAGGTTCCCCCGCGCGGGCGCGGAAGATACCGGACGGGAAGGGAGGGGCCCGCCATCGACCCGGCCCGGCTGGAGATCGTCAAAAACGGCCTGCGCTCCCTCTGCGAGGAGATGGCCGTGGCCCTGGCCCGCAGCGCCTACTCCACCAACATCAAGACCCGCAAGGACTTTTCGTGTGCCCTGTGCGATCGGGACGGGCGCATCCTGGCGCAGTCGTTCGCGCAGCCGGCGCACCTCGGGTCGCTGGTGCGCCTGGTGCCGCGCGTGATGTCACGGGTGCGGATGTCGCCCGGCGACGCCATCCTCGTGAACGACCCCTACCATGGCGCCGTCCACCTGAACGACGTCTGCGCCATCAGCCCGGTGGCGCTGGATGGCGCGCCGTTCGGGTACGTGGCCAACATCGCCCACTGGGTGGACATCGGCGGCGCGGCCCCGGCCAGCCTGCCGCTGTCGCGCGAGATCCACCAGGAGGGCGTGATCATCCCGCCGACCTTCGTGCAGCGCGGCGGGCGCCGCGACGACAACGTCCTCGGCCTGCTGCTGGCCAACGTGCGGGCGCCGCACGAAGTGGCGGGCGACCTGCGGGCGCAGCTGGCCGCCAACTCGGCTGGGCAGCGCAAGCTGGCGGAGCTGGCGGCGCGGTACGGGCGGGGGGACCTGGAGGCGTACGCCCAGGCGCTGCTGGACTACACGGAGCGGCGGACGGCCGCGGCGCTCGGCGAGCTGCCGGCGGGGCGGTGGGAGGGCGAGGACAGCCTCGACGACGACGGGTGGGGCGGCCCGCCGGTGCGCATCCGCGTGGCCGTCACGGTCGCGGATGGGAGGGTGACGGCCGACTTCGCGGGGACGGATGCGCAGCGGGCCTCGCCGGTCAACGCGACGCTGGCCTTCACCTTCTCCGCCGTGGCGTTTGTGCTGAAGTGCCTGCTGCCGCGCGACATCGACCCGAACGACGGGTTCTACCGCATGGTCGACATCCGGGCGCCGGAGGGCAGCGTCGTGAACGCCGTGTCGCCCGCCGGCGTGGTCGGCGGCTGGGAGGTGGCGCAGCGCGTCGTCGGCGCCTTGTTCCGCGCGTTTGCCCAGGCCCTGCCGGAGCGGGTGCCCGCGGGCAGCAAGGGCATCATCGGCAACCTGGGCTTCGGCGGCGCCGGCTACGCGTATTACGAGACGGTTGCGGGCGGCGCCGGCGGCGCCGTGGGCATCGACGGCCAGGATGGCGTTCAGGCTGACATGACCAACACCGAGAACGCGCCCGTGGAGGAGATCGAGCTCTACCACCCGGTGCGGGTCACGCGCTACGGCCTGATCCCCGACTCGGAGGGCGCGGGGCGCTGGCGCGGAGGCCTGGGCGTGGTGCGCGAGTACCGGTTCCTGCGGCCGGGCGCCACCTTCTCCTTCATGACCGACCGCGTGAAGATCCCGCCGTGGGGACTGGCGGGCGGCCTGCCGGCGCGGCCGGCCCGCTTCTTGCACAATGGGCAGCCGGTGCCGTCGAAGGGCCAGGTCGCCCTCGAGCAGGGCGACGTCATCACGGTGGAGACTCCCGGCGGCGGCGGGTACGGCGACCCGCGGGCGCGCGACGCGGCGGCGGTGGCGGCGGACGTGCGGGCCGGCAAGGTCTCGGCGGAACGCGCGCGAGCGGTGTACGGGGCGCCGTAGACGCCCGTCCTGTCCGAAGCGCGGCGCTGCGGGGGCGCTCGCGCCACGGTGGAGGGCGGCGGTCAGCCGATCAGCCGATCAGCAGGGCGCGTCGGCCGCCAGGTCCACGTGCGGCCAAGGGGCGGCCCCGCCGCGGATTCCAGCGCCCACGCGGAGCGCGTCGTCGATGGGGTGGAGGCGTCTTATGCGCGTCGGGATCGACATCGGGGGCACGTTCACGGACGGCGTGGCGATGGACGAGCAGGGCAGGGTGTGGACGGCCAAGGTCCCGTCGACGCCCCAGCCCGAGGACGGCTTCTTCGCCGCCCTGGCGGCCCTCGGCGCCAGCCAGCCGGAGTTCGTGGCCCACGGCACGACGGTGGCGACCAATGCCCTGCTCCAGGGACAGGCGGCCCGGACCGCCCTGGTGACCAACCGCGGCTTCCGCGACATCCTGGAGATTGGCTTTCAGAGCCGCCCCGACCTGTACGACATCCGCGTCCACCGCGCGCCGCCCCTGGTGCCCCGCGAGCTGTGCTTCGAGATCGCCGGGCGCCTGGGGCCGGACGGCTCCGAGGAGGAGCCGCTGGATGCCGCGGAGCTGGAGGCGCTGGCCGAGCGGCTGGCGGCGCTCGACCTGCAGGCCGTGGCCATCTGCCTGCTGCACGCCTACCGCAACGATGCCCACGAGCAGGCCGTGGCCGCCGTCCTCGCGCGCCGGGTGCCCGCGGTGATCGTGGCCTCCGCCGACGTCTGCCGCGAGTTCCGCGAGTACCCGCGGGCCAGCACCGCCGTGATCAACGCGGCGGTGAGCCCCGTCGTCGGCCGCTACCTCGACCGGGTCGGCGACGTGTACGTGATGCAGTCCAACGGGGGCATGGTGGCGGCGGCGGCGGCGCGGCGGCGCCCCGCCTTCATGGTGGAGTCGGGGCCGGCGGCGGCGGTCATGGCCGCGGCGCACAGGTCACGCCTGCTGGGCATCCCGCGCGCCGTCGCCCTGGACATCGGCGGCACCACGGCCAAGGTGGCCCTGGTCATCGACGGCGAGGCGGCGGAGGCGCCGGAGCTGGAGGTCGGCGGGGTGCATGGCGCCCCCTCCCGCCTGGGCCGGGCCGGCGGCTACCCCCTGCGCACGCCCTGCGTGGATCTGGTGGAGATCGGCGCGGGCGGCGGCAGCATCGCCTGGCTGGATAGCGGCGGCGCGCTCCGCGTGGGGCCGCGCAGCGCGGGCGCCGTGCCGGGACCCGCCTGCTACCCCGGGGGCGGGGAGCAGCCGACGCTGACGGACGCCAACCTGGTGCTCGGCCGCCTCGACCCGGACCGGTTCCTGGGCGGCCGCATGCGCCTGCGCGAGGACGCGGCGCGGGCCGCCTTCGCGCGGCTGGGCGGCTCCGGGCCCGTGGCGATGGCCGCGGGCGCCGTGGCCGTGGCAGTGGACGCCATGGCCGGGGCCCAGCGTCTGACCACCGTCGACAAGGGTTACGACCCGCGCGAGTTCAGCCTGGTGGTGCTGGGCGGCGCCGGCCCCCTGCACGCGTGCGCCATCGCCGCCGACGCCGGCATCGGCCGGGTGGTGATCCCGCCGCGGCCGGGCCTGGGCTCGGCCCAGGGGCTCCTCGTGACGGACCTGAAGCTGGAGTCGGTGCTCTCCTGGCCAGCACGGCTGAGCGCGGCGCCCCTCGGGGACATCGAAGGCCGCATCGCCGGCCTGGAGGCGGATTTGCGCCGCGAGCTCGCGGCGCAGGGGATCGGCGATCCTGCGCGGATCGAGACCCAGCGGCTCAGCGACCTCCGCTACCTCGGCCAGTCCTTCGAGCTGGCCGTGCCGTGGGCGGCCGGTGAGGGGGCGCCGGCCCTGGCCGAGCGCTTCCACGCGCTGCACGAGCGCCGCTACGGCTTCAGCGTGCCGGAGGAGCCCGTCGAGCTGGTCGGCGCGCGGGTCCTGGCCTTCGGGCGGGTCGCCCGGACCCCGCCCGCGCCCGTGGCGCCGGGCTCCGGCCACCCCAAGCCTGCCGGCACCCGCGCCGTCGTCATCGAGGCCGCCGGCGGCGGGACCCAGACCGTCCCCGCTTACGTCCGCGGGGCCCTCGGCGCCGGCGACCGGGTGGCGGGGCCCGCCCTCATCCACGAGGACGACGCCACGACCTACCTGCCGCCCGAGTGGACCGCCACCGTGGGGGAGCGGGGCGACCTGATCGCGGAGCGGGGGTAGGGCTGCGGGGGTAGGGCTGCGGGATTAGGGTTGTGGATTAGGGCTGC
>DAHVAF010000133.1 GCA_027314765.1 Clostridia bacterium
GCAGGCAGGGGGTCGCACTCGCCGGAGATCTTGACGACGTCGGCGCAGTTGTCGAAGACCTTCAGGGCCTCGATACACTCGATGACCGGAGTCGAGGTCGACACGGCATCCATCCTCCCTGTGCCCCGCTTTGCGGGGCGACGATCAAGCCCTGCCTCTCGCGGGTGCCGCCTGGGGCGGTCCCTTTCCGGGGGCCGCTTGTCCAAAGCCGCTGCCAGGGGCGAGTGGCCCCGGCGTGCACGGGGCGGGTGCGCCGCCACTCGCCGCGGCTCGTCCATGCTATGTGCAAGTCCGTGCGACGGTGCTGGCCAGCCCCGTGAATGCCACGGTGAGGCGGCCGGCGACACAGGCAGACGTCCGAAGGCGATTTCAGGATCGGACGGACGTGGGGAGCGGTGCGAGCCGGATCCAGCCGCTGGCGGACGGTGGGCGCACCGATTGCGCGCCCCCATCTTCACCGGCCGCGCCCGCCCGCCCAGCGCGGGTTTCTCCGTCGACGCGGCCCTGCCAGGAGACCTGAGGTCCAGGCGCTTGGATGCTTGATGCGGGCCGGAAGTCCGGCCCGCCACCTCACTCGTCCGCCAGATCGCGCACGGGCTGAGGGGTCTGGTGGGCGGTCGCCGACCGCCCCGATTCACCCCCCTCAACGGCTGCGGACCACGCGTGTCGGCCGGGGTGCGCCTCCGTTCGATGGATTCGATCCAGTGAGTGCGGGCACCAATCCAATGTCCGCTGAGCCACCCCTCGCGTACGCCACGGCGGCGGTGCCAGAGGTCAGCGGCCGGTACCAATCGGGCAGTCCTCGGGCCAGGGTTCCACGCACGACTCTTGGAGCGGCGTTCGCCAGCTGGGCGGGATGGCCCGGAGCCGGTGCCGGTGGGTTTCCGGCGTGTTGCGGTGACAGGGTCTGTGGGTATGGATCGCGGGGCGTGGCGGTCAGCAGCGGCCGATACCCCTCCGGCAGCCCCCTGGCCCGCATGATGCGCGCGACCGCTTGGGCCGCAGTCTCCATCGGTGCCTGGCCTGCCTCCAGCGATGACGCCAACCCGATCCCCCGCGCCGCCTCCGGCTGCGGTTCCACAGCCCGCGCCCGCGCGGTGACATCAGGGACAGGCTGGATCGGGAGACTCGCGCTTGAAGCGTGGCCGGACGGGGCAGCCGATGGCGGGGCCGTTTCGTCAACGGTCGTGGACAGCAGCAGCGGCTTGGCCTGAAGGTCGTGGGAGTAGGCGATGATGCCCTGCGCCAGGGCAGCTGCCCACCCGCGCGGATCCGAGGTGCCCACAAGCTGCCGTCCGAATACGATGACCAGCGAAACGCTCCGCACGCCGCCAAAGATCCCGCGGCAGCCATCCCACTGGAGTCCGAGCCCCATGCTGGCCGATGGGGCGCCGGCGTACGCCATCTCCCGGACCATGTGCCGCGCGGCACGGCGGCCCGACGGGGACCGCCAGAGGCTGTAGCCCACATGCAGGCCGTCACCGTGCGTGACTCCGGCCTGGAGGCTGATGGTCAGGCGCGGTCGGGCGAGGCGCGTCCGCAGTGCCCGGACGGCGGGCTCCACCGCTTGGTCGTCCTCGCGGGTGAGACCCACAATCCCGCCGCGCTCCGCAACACACTCCCCAAGGAGTCGGGTCAGCCGCAGGATCCACCTGTCGTGGCGGCGATTCTGCTCGGGGCTGCCGGAATCCAGGGCGATGCGGTAGCCGGCGAGGGCCGAGTCGACATGCACAGCGTCAGCCGACCGATCGACCGCGACATTGTGGCCCAGGCGCCTCACCAATCTCAATACGTCGTGGGGCGCCAGACACTCCCCGACTTCCAGGGCCAGCTGATCGGACACCAAAATACGCATGGCCTGCCTCCTGTCTGGACCAGCCTATGCGTCCGAGCTTCGGCGGTGCAGGCGGAGCAAGGGGCTGCTTCGATTCGCGGTCAAGAGCCCAGGCACCCACGCGTGCTGTCGTCACAGGGCGGTGACCGGCCACAGGATCTCGGGCGCGACTTCACTCCTCCCACCGGTGCAACCGCACGACGCCGGGCGGATCCAGAATGCTGTCATAGTGGGCCCTCAGGCAGTAGTGGCCTTCTGGATCATGCGCGACGTACAGGTCATGCTTGCGCCGCAGATCGGCAGGGTTGGCATACCCGAAGTGCTTACAGCGCAAGCCATCTTGCAGCATGGCGCCGGGCGTGTTGACGGGAATGCGTCCGCAGTGAAGGGCGCGCTTGTCCCACCGGTATGGAAAGCGCGGCAGGAATCGGACCAGCATCGCCTGATGGGTGCTGGAAGGGCTCCAGTATTTATCGACCCTATACTCAGCCGTATTGGCCCAGAAATGAAACAACTGCGCACCAATGATGGGGTGGGCCATCTGACTGAGGTACCGGTCCCGGTCGCGCTTGAACCGTTCCTCCAGGATCTCGTCCGCGTCGATCGCCAGAATCCAATATGGCTCCAGGTTCGTGACGATGGCCCAGAGCTGCTCGCGGAGCATGGCTTCGTTCTGCCAGAAGCAGCTCGACGGGTTGCGCACGAAGTGCACATGGGGGTATGCAAGGCACACATCGGGAGTCGCATCCGTGGAGCCGTCGTCCAGCACGCAGATGCGATCGCAGTAGGCATCCAGGTCCTTCAAAACCGCCGGCAGGTAACGATCCGCTTCGTTGCGGACGATGAGTCCGGCGACCAGGCCGGGGCGCACGGCGACAGACCTCCTTGAAATCAAGGCGCGTTATGGGGCCCCTGGTCGTGAGCGCGTGTGAGCGCTCACCCGTAGCGGCGGAGATCGGACATCATGTGCGCCCACTTCGCATTGAAGAGAGCTTGGCCGGCGTGGAAGTACCCGGCGAGCCGGGGGTCCGCTCGCCCGCTTCCGCCCCAGGTATGGATCATGCGCGACGTGGGGCAGTAGACGACTCGAAAGCCCTTATCACGGGCGTTGTAGCTATAGTCCGTCTCCTCGAAATAGAAGAAATACCGCTCGTCGAACAGGCGCAGTGTTGAGATCAACCTGCGCTTGATCATGTAGGCGGCGCCGCAAACGGACAGGCAATCCAGGGCGCGCTCGTCCCGCACCCGGTCCTCCAGATGCATCCACAGCCGGAACTGGGGAACGGCGTTGGTCCCGGTGACGCCGGCCCCGACGATCCTTCCCCACTCGTCGACGAGGCGAGGTCCGACCACGGCGATCTGCTCGTCGGACTCCATCGTTTGGACGAGCGGCGGAAGCCAGCCGGGCAGGGCGGCGACGTCGGCGTTCAAGAACATGATGTGATCGCCGCTGCCCCGGCGCGCGCCCTGGTTGCACGCGGAGCCGTAGCCGAGATTGCTGCCGTTTTGGATGATGTCGAGGCCGGGCTGCGCGGCCAGCCATTCTCCAGTGCCGTCGCTGCTGGCGTTGTCCACCACATGGAGGGTGTACGAGCCCGCGGGCGTGTGAGCCCTCAGGGTGGCGAGGCATCGCTCCAGCAGCCGGCGCGTGTTGAAGCTGACCACCACAATGTCGACCACGGCTGCACCCCCTGCGGGGGATTGTCCGCGGACAGCCTATGCGGTCACCGCACGAACGGCGCTTGCGGCGCGCATCATCGCCACGCGTGCCCCAAGGCTGTCGGGGCGAATACGGTGTGGCGGTTTGAATGGAGGCGTGCGTGTGGAGCCGACGGTCATGATCGTGTCACCGGTTCGCAACCGTGCGTGGGTCCTGCCCGACTTTCTGGCGGCACTGGACGGCTTGAATTATCCGCCGGACTGCATCTCGTATCACTTTCTCGTCAACGACTGCATCGACGCGACGGCCGAGGTCCTGCGGAACTGGACTGCATCGCGGTCGCGGGCGACCGTGGAAGAGCTGGACACGCACGTCCAGGGCTGGAATCGGTATGCCTGGCCGCGCTACAGCTACGTGAACCTGGCCCTGCTGCGAAACCACCTTCTCGACCGCTTCCTGGGCAGCGATGCGGCGTACCTCTTCAGCGTCGATTCCGATGTGATCGTCCCGGCGCACGGACTGCGCGAGCTCATCGCCGCGAACAGGGCTGTGGTGGCCGGGGTCATCTCCAACCTGCCAGGCCTGCCGCCCGAGGCATCGCCGATTCACAACTTCCTCTTCAGGGCAGGCGAGTATTACAGGCACGAGGCCAAGGTTCCCGACGGGCTGTTCGAAGTCGACCTGACCGGCGCGGCCATCCTCATCCGGCGCGACGTCATCGCCACAGGTGTCAGGTATCGGGGCACGCGGTCCGGAGAGGACGCCAGCTTCTGCGAGCAGGTGCAGGCGAAAGGCTTTCAACTCTGGTGTCATGGCGGCGTTCGGTGCCAGCACCGGATGGAAGACCCCCAGCATCCGATGCCATCCCGCGGCGTGGGTGCGCGACACCAGGGCATTCCGCAGCTCCCGACGCCCGTGGAGACCGCGCACGACACCTGAGGGTCCGGCACTTCGGCGCAGGGGAGGCCTGTTTGGTGCTGCCGGGACGAAACCACTCGTCGTGAGGGTCGGCAGATCTGGGAGCGCTGGGGGATGGCCGCGGGTGGCGCACTGGCCGGGCAGCCACCTGCGTGAGGCTCGTCGGCCGCCACTGGGGCAGCGCTTGGCGCGCCCCTGCCATGCAGGTCCGACCTTCCCCCCTTGGGTGTCGGAACCCGGCCCGCATGCTGCGTCGGGGTGAAGCCATGATGACCAGGCCGGCACGGGTGTGGGGCAGGGCAGGCCCGTGCCAATGGACCACCGGTTGATGGGAGGGCGACGCCGTGGGCGTGCCGACGCTGGTCTTCATACGATGGCGCCCGGAGGAGGGGTGGCCGCGCTCCTTCTGACGGGCGGTTCGGGATGCCTTGGGCGCGAGCTGCGGCGGTTGCTGCCGCACGCCGTCGCGCCGCCGCACGCTCAGCTGGACGTGACGGACGCGGGCCGGGTCGATCGTGCCGTGGATCAGCACCGCCCCACGGTGATCGTGCACGCCGCCGCGTTCACCGACCTAGCCGCCGCCGAGCGGGACCGTGACCGGTGCTGGCTCGTCAACGCGGTCGGCACCGCCCACGTGGCGAGAGCCGCGGTTCGCGCGCACGCCATGCTGGTCCACGTTTCTACCGATGGGGGTATCCATATGACCGGACTGGAATCCGAATATCGCTGCTCTACAGGCCGGAAAGCACTACGCGCGCTCGCTTGGCGAGTGCCAGGCCTGGTTTCCGACCGACGCCGACTGACGTATCATCGGGGCCGTGGAGGTAGTGCGGCTGCGTCGATTTCGCCGCCCCTCGGCCCGCCAAGGATCGTCGCTTGCCCGCTTCGGGCAGCTGATGTCCAAGACCAGCAGGAAGAGCCGATGAGGACCCTGGCTACCCATGCCTAAGACGGATACGGGAGATCCGGATGTGACCCTCTCCGACGGCGTGGTCACCCTGCGGCCTTGGACCCGAGACGACGCCCGGTTCTTCGCCGAAGCCAGCGCCGACCCGGCTATCCGACGCTATAACGGGGCCCACGACCGGGAAGGCCGCCCGGCTCGCCCGCCGTCGACCAGCGACGCTGAGGCGATCATGGACGAATTCGCGCTGAACCGCCAGAGATTTGCCGAGACCGGCATACCTACCGGCGTTGCCTTCGCCATCACAGACGCTCGTTCTGGTGAGCTGGTCGGCTGCTGTGGAGTCGATGACTGGACCAAAGACGAGGTGGCGCAGTTCGGCTATTGGATCGCACCAAACGGGAGAGGGCACGGGTACGCGACTCGATCGGCGATCGTGCTCACGCGCTGGTTGTTCGAGCTTGGCGCAGCTCGTGTCTTCATGACAATCGTGGCGGGGAACGAGAACTCCGTCGCGGTAGCCCGTCGAGCGGGGTTTGAGTATGAGGGGACGATGCGCTCACACAGCATCTGGGAGGGCGAGCGCTGTGACCTGATGTGGTTCGCTGCGCTGAAGTCGGAATGGCAAGCGCCCGGGCAGGCGACCCGAGCGTGATCAGGGTGGGTGCGATGGTCGGGCCAGAGCGTCGCGCGGAGCTTGCCGAGGGCCCGTGCTCGCTAATCCGGCCAAGCGACGGCTTGAAACCGAACACTCCGCATAAGGCCGCAGGGATTCGAGTCGATCCCGCCCCGTCCGTACCCTGCCCAATAGATCCGAGACCGGATGCGACTCCCGCAGCCGCTCCACCGCTCGAGCCGCCTGCGGTATAGCCGTGCTTCCAAGGATTGTGCGTCGGCTCCCACAGGTGGCCGTCGGTACCGCCGTCATGGAGAACCCTTCCGCTGGCGTGCACTACCCCGCATCCACAGGCGAGTTCGCGGCCTGGTTCCGCACGGACGCTGACTGCCTGGACTACCTTGAGTGGCTCCGGTGGCCCGGCGGCTTCGTGTGCCCGGACTGTGGGCACGTAGGTGGCTGGAGGCTGGGTGACGGTCGCTTTCGGTGCGCCGGCTGTCTCGGCCGCACCTCCACGACCGCCGGAACCATCTTCGACCGGACGCGCACACCGCTGACGGTATGGTTCGCCATCTGCTGGCAGTTCGCCATTCAGAAGAACGGCGTGTCAGCGTTGACCCTTCAACGAACACTGGAGATGGGCTCGTACCAGACGGCCTGGGCCATGCTGCACCGCATACGCTCCGTGTTGGTACGGCCGGGACGGGAGCGGTTGACGGGGGCGGTCGAGGTGGATGAGACCTTCATCGGGGGCGAAGAGCCTGGACTCCGAGGAGGGCGCGCGAAGGGGAAGAAGTGGCTGGTCAACGTGGCAGTTGAGGTCAAGGAGCCAAGAGGCTTCGGCCGCTGCCGGATGACGCCAATCCCTGACGCGACCGCTGTTTCGCTCCGCGCGTTTCTGGTCGATCACGTCGAGCCGGGTGCCACCGTGATCACCGACGGCTGGCAGGGTTATCACGGCATCTGGGAGTTGGGTTACAACCACGAACGGCGCAGCCAGCGCGCCGCTCGTGCGCGCGGAGAGGATGCCAACAAGCTCCTTCCTGCGGTACATCGGGTCGCATCACTGGCCAAGCGGTGGTTGCTCGGCACCCACCAGGGTTCGACCGATCAGGCGCACTTGCCCAGCTACCTCAACGAGTTCGTGTTTCGCTTCAATCGCCGCCGCTCTCGCAACCGCGGCCTGCTCTTTTACAGGGTCCTCGAACTCGCTGTCGCTCACGACCCCGTCCGTTACCGCGACCTTGTCGCCACTCGTCAACCGAGCGGTTACCCGCCCCTTCCGATAGTGGTCACCCGGCGGCACCCAGCCAGCTTGGAGCGCGCCCCAGCGCACCGACCTTGGCGCGCTGTCCAAGCGCCTAAGTCCGGTTAAATGGATACCCCCAATCTACCGATTACGTGTTCTCCGGGGATCGGGGCATGTATCGCGAGGATGAGGCACCTGGACCGGTCGTCAATTACTACGCGCTGACGAAGGCCGCCGCGGAGGCGGCCGCACGCACCGTCCCGCGCCACCTCGTCATCCGCACGAGCTTCCGTCCGCGAGCCTGGCCGCACCCAGTCGCCTTCGTGGACTGCTTCACAAGTCAGGACTATGTCGACATCGTGGCCCCCGACCTTGCGACCGTGATCCGCCACAGCACCCGGATCACCGTCCAAACGCTGCACGTGGCGACGGAGCGCAAGAGTGCCTACGACCTCGCCAGACGGCGGCAGCCAGGGGTGCGCGCCGCGTCATCCGCCACGGCGGCGGTTCGGCTGCCCCGTGACGTCTCCCTCGACGTGTCGCTGTGGACGGCCATCCGGGCGCGACTGAGCGCGGGGGACGCGCCGCAGATCTGAGCCAACCCGGGCGCCATCAGATCGCCAGCACGGCCGCCAGCTCGAAGAGGCGGCGGTCCAGCGACGGCTCGCCGCTCAGCACGTCCCCATACGGGACCGGGGCGACGTCGCCGCCGCGGAAGGCCATCATGGCGCCACGGCCGCCCGCCAGGACGTGGGCGACGGCACCCTCGCCGAGGCGCGCCGCCAGCACCCGGTCGTAGGCTGTGGGGGAGCCGCCGCGCTGGACGTGCCCCAGCACCGTGGTGCGCGTCTCATGGCCGGTGCGCCGCTGAATCGCCTCCGCCACCTCGAACCCGGAACTGGCGCCCTCGGCGACCAGGATGATGCTGTGGCGCTTGCCTCGCGCATAGCCGCGCGTGAGCCGGTCGCACACGGCGTCCAGATCCACCGGCTCCTCGGGGATGAGGATGGACTCCGCGCCCACCGCCAGGCCGGCGTGCAGGGCGATGAAGCCGCGCCGGCGGCCCATCACCTCGACCACGAAGGTGCGCTCGTGGGCGGTCGCCGTGTCGCGGATGCGGTCCACGGCCTGCACGACGCTGTTGACGGCCGTGTCGAAGCCGATGGTCCGGATCGTACGGGCGATGTCGTTGTCGATCGTGGCGGGCACGGCCACGGTGGCCACTCCGGCCTGCTCAAGGGCCTGCGCGCCACGGATGGTGCCGTCGCCGCCGATGACGACGAGGGCCGTCAGCCCGGATGCCTGCGCCGCCGCGGCGGCCACGCCCTCCGGCTGCATGAAGGCCGGGCTGCGCGCGGTCAGCAGCATCGTGCCGCCGCGGTGGACGATGTCCGCCACCGAGCTCACGTCGAGCGGTATCAGTTCCCCGCTGATCAGGCCGGCGTAGCCGCGGCGCACGCCCACCACCTCGGCGCCTGCGTAGATCGCGCGCCGCACGACGGCGCGGATCGCGGCGTTCATCCCCGGTGCGTCGCCACCGCTGGTCAGCACGCCGATACGCATCAGGCCATCCTCCAATCCGTCGCGGCTCCCCGCAGCCGCAGTACAGCACCGTTCCCCAGGACCGGCGCCCAGGCGCCGGGCAGGCCCCGGACCAGGGCTGCCATGGCCGAGCCGTGGCTGGCGGCGAGGGCCCGGCCGCCTGGAATCCCCGCCGCGATGTCCGCGAAGGCGGCCAACAGGCGCGCCGGCACCGTGTCATCGTCCTCGACCCCCGGCAGCCCCGCAAGCTCCACCCACCCGGCGGCGTCGAGCGACCTGCCCGTGCGGGCGGTAGCTTCACCGTACGTTACGCACTGAGAGGGGCCCATACCGCGCTCGCGGAGGCACGGGTCCAGCACAGCTGGCGGCAGGCCGAGCACCCGCGCGGCGACCGCGGCGGTCTGCGCGGCCCGGAGCAGGTCCGAGGCGAAGATGGCCGCGATGCCGGCCTTCCGGAGCTCCGCGGCCATGGCGGCCGCCTGCGTCCGGCCACGATGAAGACGCAGGCGCCGCCCAGCAGCGGCAGCGTCGCCAGCAGCACGATCGCCAAGCGGTGCGACCCCGCCCCAGCCGCGCTCTGCCCGTTCACGTCCACGGCCGCGGGTTTCCCCGCGCACCTCCCGCGCACCTACCGCGGCGCGCCGATCGCGGCAGCGGGCACCGCCTCGGCCCCCTTGGCGTGCCTTGACGCCACTGTGGTATATTGATGGCCGGCCCATTGACCCAGAACACACACGCGTGCGGACGGCGGCCGGTGGCCTTGCCGAAAAGCGGGCCTGCACCGCCGGATGATGGCGCGGCGGAGCCAAAACCGGGAGGAGTGTCGCGATGTCCGTAGTGACCATGAAGCAGCTGCTCGAGGCCGGTGTCCACTTCGGCCACCAGACCCGCCGCTGGAACCCCAAGATGCGCCCTTACATCTTCACCGAGCGCAACGGCATCTACATCATCGACCTGCAGAAGACGCTGCGCCTGGTCGATGACTGCTACCGCTTCGTGCGCGACACGTCCCTGGCCGGCGGCACGGTGCTCTTCGTCGGCACCAAAAAGCAGGCCCAGGACACGATCGCCGAGGAGGCCCAGCGCTGCGAGATGCCGTACGTGAACCAGCGCTGGCTGGGCGGCATGCTCACGAACTTCTCGACGATCCGGAGCCGCATCGGCCGGCTGCAGGAGCTCACGCAGATGGCCGAGGACGGCACCTACGAGCGCCTGCCCAAGAAAGAGGTCGCGCACCTTGAGCACGAGCGCGAGAAGCTGGAGAAGTTCGTCGGCGGCATCCGCACGATGAAGAACCTGCCCGCCGCGCTCTACGTGGTTGATCCGCGCAAGGAGCACATCGCGATCACCGAGGCGCGGCGCCTGGGCATCCCGATCGTCGGCATCGTCGATACGAACTGCGACCCGGACGAGATCGACTACATCATCCCCGGCAACGACGACGCCATCCGCGCGGTGAAGCTGATCACGGGGCGCATGGCGGACGCGGTGCTGGAGGGCAAGCAGGGCGTCCAGGTCACGGCCTAGCGGCATGGAGCGGTCCGGAGCCCGGCCGACCGAGGCCTGAATCGAGCCCGGGAAGTGACACGGCCCGCGCGTGCGTAGGCACGCGCGGTCCCAAATGTAAAAGGGGAGGCCCACCGTGGCCGAGATCTCGGAGGACCTTGTCAAACGCCTGCGCCAGCAGACGGGCGCCGGCATGATGGATTGCAAGCGCGCCCTTGTGGAGACCAACGGCGATTTCGACGAGGCGTCCGCTTGGCTGCGCACACACGGGCTGCTGGCCGCGGCCAAGAAGTCGGGGCGCGCGACGGGCGAGGGCCTCGTGCACGCGTACATCCACCCCGGCGGGCGGGTGGGCGTGCTGATCGAGGTTAACTGCGAGACCGACTTCGTGGCGCGCACCGAGGACTTCCAGGGCCTCTGCCGGGATCTCGCCATGCAGGTCGCCGCGGCGCAGCCGCGCTGGGTGCGGCGCGAGGACGTGCCGGAGGCTGACCTGGCGCGCGAGCGTGAGCTGCTGGCGGCGCAGGCCGTCAACGAGGGCAAGCCGGAGAAGATCGCGCAGCAGATCGTGCAGGGGCGCATGGGCAAGTTCTACGAGGAGAACTGCCTGTTGGAGCAGCGCTTCGTCAAGAACGCCGACCAGACCATCGTCCAGGTGGTGCAGGAGGCCATCGCGCGCCTCGGCGAGAACATCGTGGTGCGGCGGTTCAGCCGCTTCGCCCTCGGCGAGGGGAGCGAGTAGGCGGCGCACAGCGTACCAGGGCGCATCCAACCCAGCCGGCCGCGCCGGCGCGAACGCCTAGTGGAGGGACGGCCATGGCGGGGTCCACAGCCGGAGTGAGCCGGGGGGCTGACGGCGGGGAGCACGGCCCTGGCCGGTCTTCTGGCGTGGGCACCACCGGACTGAGTGGCGTGGCGGGGCGCGAGGCGGCGAGCGCGGTTGGGGCGCTGGCGGTGTCCGGGGCCGCGGGGTCGCTGCGGGCGGGACCGCCGTACCGGCGCATCGTGCTGAAGCTGTCGGGCGAGGTGCTGGCCGGCAAGCAGGGCTTTGGCATCGACCAGGCCGTGGTCGCGCGCATCGCCGGCGAGGTGCGCGAGGTCGCCGCGTCGGGCGTCCAGGTGGCCGTGGTTGTGGGCGGCGGCAACTTCTGGCGCGGCGCGCCCGCCAGCCAGGGCGGCATGGACCGCGCGACGGCCGACTACATCGGCATGCTTGGCACGTGCATCAACGCGCTGGCCTTTCAGGACGTGCTCGAGTCGCAGGGCGTCGAGACGCGGGTGCAGACTGCCATCGAGATGCGGGCCGTCGCGGAGCCCTACATCCGGCGACGGGCCATCCGCCACCTCGAGAAGGGCCGCGTCGTCATCTTCGCGGCGGGGACGGGCAATCCGTTTTTCTCGACCGACACGGCGGGCGCGCTGCGGGCGGCGGAGATCGACGCCGACGTGATGCTCAAGGCGACCAAGGAGACCGGGATCTACGACCGCGACCCGCGCCAGGACCCGGCGGCGCGGCTTCTGCTTCGCATCACCTACGACGACTTCCTCCGCCAGCACCTCGGCCTGATGGACGCGGCGGCCGTCGCGCTCTGCATGGAGAACAGAATCCCGATCATCGTCTTCGACCTGTTCGTGCCTGGGAACATCGGGCGGGCCGCGCGCGGCGAGGTCGGGGGGACTGGGGTGGGGGAGGCGGCGGGCGGGGCTCGGGATGCGGGCGGGGGCGCGGACGCAGCGCCGAGGTGAGGCTGGGCCGGCCGGCGGGCGGCGGAACGGGCGGCCCGGCCCTCGGATGAGGCTCGCCGCGGCGGACCGTTGCGAGCGGCTGGGGCGGCAAGGGTCCCGGCCCGAGGCGGCGGGTAGGGTGAGGCTGGGCCGGGCGGCGGTGAGGCGGCAAGGCGGCGGCCGGGGTGAGGCTGGGCCGGGGCTGGAAGGCCGCTCAGGCTCTGAGACCACCGCGGTCGCCGAGCGCGGAGTTGGAGGCGACGCACGGCCGCAGCGCGGGTGCTGGTGGGCCGAACGCGAATCTCCGGACCGGGGGAGGGGGAGCGCCGTGATCAAGGAGCTGCTGGCCGACGCGGACGAGCGGATGGGCAAGGCCGTTGGTTCGCTGCGGCATAATCTCCAGGGTCTGCGGGCAGGGCGCGCGAGCCCTGGAATCCTGGAGAAGGTGCGCGTGGACTACTATGGCACGCCGACGCCGATCAACCAGCTCGCCACGATCTCCGTGCCGGAGCCTCGCCTGCTGGTCATCCAGCCCTGGGACAAATCCGTGATCGGCGCGGTCGAGAAGGCGATCCTCAAGTCCGACATCGGCCTTACGCCGGCCAGCGACGGCACCGTGGTGCGGCTGCCGATCCCGCAGCTCACCGAGCAGCGGCGCCAGGAGCTCGTCCGCACGGCGCGCCGCATGGGCGAGGAGGAGCGCGTCGCGATTCGCAACATCCGGCGCGAGATTCGCGAGATGATGGAGGAGGCGGCCAAGGAGGGCGAGGTCTCCGAGGACGAGGCCCGGCGCGGCCAGGATGACCTGCAAAAGCTTACGGACCGCATGATCGAGCAGATTGGCCAGATCCTGGACGCCAAAGAGAAGGAGATCATGGAGGTCTAGGCCACGGCGGAGGGCGCGGCGGACGGCGGGGTTGGCGGCGCGGCGGACGGCGCGGCGGTCGGCGGGGTGGATGGGATGCGGCGGGCGGCCGGCGGCGCGGCATTGGGACACGACCAGGGCCTGGAGGAGGCCCTGGTCGGGCTGACCCGAGCCGAGGCCGAGGGGCTGGCCGGTGCGCAACAGTTGCATGTCTTCTTCCGCACCGCGGGGCCCGTGCGTCCCGGAACGGAGCCGCGGGTCGTGCGGGCGCGCGTCACGCCGGACAAGCTTGTGGATGTCGTGTGCGCGGGCTTTCTGCAGGGTCCGGGCGGCGACGGCCGCCGCGATCCGGAGGTGAGGACGTGAGCCGGCGCATGCCCGGCGACCTCGACCAGCGTGGCACGGGCCGCTCCGGAAGCGGCGGGATCCGGCGCGCGCCCGCCACCGCGGCCCCTGCCGCGAAAGGCGCCGCGGCCCATGACGTGAAGCGTGGCGTCCCCTCCGGCGCCATGGGGGCCATGGGCGCCATTTCCGGGCCCGCTTCCATGCTCACCCCGGGCCCGACTTCCCGCCCCGCCCCTGGACCAGCCTCCGGCCCGGCTTCTGGCCCCGCCTCGGGTCCCACAGCCGGCGCCACCTCCGGTCCCGGCTCCAGTCCCGTATCCGGCCCCGTATCCGGCCCCGTATCCGGCCCCGTATCCGGTCCCGCCTCCGGCCCCGCCTCCGGCCCCCCAGTCGCCGCGGCCCCGGCCCCCCCGCCGCCCGACCTGGACCATGGCCGCCTGCCCGCCCACATCGCCATCATCATGGACGGCAACGGACGCTGGGCGCAGCGCCGCGGCCTGCCGCGCTCCGCCGGCCACCGTGCCGGGGTTCGCCCCGTGCGCGCGGTCGTGGAGGCGTGCGGCGAGCTCGGCATCCCCGTGCTGACGCTGGACGCGGTCTCCACCGAGAACTGGAAGCGCCCCCGCCTCGAGGTCGACCTCCTGATGAGCCTTTGCGTCGAGGTCCTCGACCGCGAGGTCGCGGAGCTGCACGCCAAGGGCGTCCGCGTGCGCGGCATCGGCCGCCGCGACGGCCTGCCCACCGCCGTCCGCGACGCCCTGAAGCGGGCCGAGCAGCGCACCGCCCGCAATCAGGGCCTGCAGCTCGTGCTGGCCCTGAACTACGGGGGCCGCCAGGAGGTCGTCGACGCCGCCCGCCGGCTCGCCGCCGACGTCCAGGCGGGCCGCCTGCGGCCGGAGGACATCGACGAGGATCGCTTCGCCGCCGCGATGGACACGGCCGGCCTGCCCGAGCCCGACCTTTTGATCCGGTGCGGCGGCGACATGCGCCTGTCCAACTTTCTGCTCTGGGAGTCGGCTTACAGCGAGCTGCTGGTCACGCCGGTCCACTGGCCGGACTTCGGCCGCGCCGACCTGCTGGCCGCGGTGGCCGAGTTCCAGCGCCGCCAGCGCCGGTTCGGGGGCCTCGGCGGTGCGCTGGGGGGGGCAGGCGATCCTCGAGCTTAGCCGGACCGCCAGGACCGCCAGGACCGCCATCGCCCGCAGCCAGCTCGCCGCCCGCGCCTTCACGGTGCTGGTCGGCGGGCCGCTGATCCTGCTGGCCGTGTATGTGGGCGGCTGGTGGCTCCTCGGGACCCTGGCCCTGATCTCGGCCATCGGCTTCGCCGAGATCCTCTACCTGTACGGCCACGGCACCATGCCCGGCTTCGAGCGGCCGCTGGGCTACGGCCTCGGTTTTACCGCCGCGCTCCTCTACATACCCGTTCTCCTGGGCCACCTCTACCTGCTGCGCGCCGGCCCCGACGGCCTGGCGCGCGCGCTCGTCACCGTGGCGGTGGTCTGGGCGACGGACCTCGCGGCCTTCTTCGCCGGCCGCTACCTGGGCCGCCGCAAGCTGGCACCGCGCCTGAGCCCGGGCAAGACCGTCGAGGGCGCCGTCGCGGGCGTCGTGGCGGGCATCGTGGTGGCGGTGATCGGCTTCGGCGCCGCCGGCGTCCTCTTCGGGCTCGTGGTGGCCGTCGCGGCGATCATTGGCGACCTCTTCGAGTCCTGGCTGAAGCGCCGCGCGCGGGTGAAGGACTCCGGCACCATCCTCCCCGGCCACGGGGGTGTGCTCGATCGGTTCGACTCCCTCATCCTGGCGGCCCCCATGGCGTACTGGCTGCTGCGCCTGCACCTCTAGCCCGGCCCGCCCTCGCCCGGGGCATTGAGCGCCTGGCGCCCCGCCGCCTGGGCCGCCGCGGCCCTGCTCGCGCTTTTCCTCCTCGTCCGCGGCCTGCCGATCCTTGGCCCCTTCATCCTCGGCGCCGTGATCGCGGTCCTGATCGAGCCGGCCGTGGTCTGGCTGGAGCGACGCGGCCTGCCACGCCCCTGGGCGGCCGGCCTGTCCCTTACCGCGGCGGCGCTGTCCGGCGCGACGCTGCTGGCGTGGGCCATGGCCGCCCTGGTGGCCGAGCTCGGGCGCCTGGCCGCGCGCCTGCCCGACCTGGAGACCCTGGGCGAGCAGGTGGGCCGCACGCTGGCGGACATCGGCGCCGGCCTGCCGCCCGTGGCGCGCAGGCTCCTGGAGGCCGAGACGCAGCGCCTCTATGGCGAGATCGGGCCGCTGGCGGGCCGGGCGGCGGCGGCCGTGCAGGTGTGGGCCTTCGGCGATGTGCCCCGGCAGCTGCTGGCCGTGGGCGTCGCGTGCTTCTCGGCCTATTTTTTGTGCCG
>DAHVAF010000142.1 GCA_027314765.1 Clostridia bacterium
ATCGCCAGCCCGGCCGGGTCGTTCGCGGCCGAGTTGATGCGGTTGCCCGAGGACAGCTGCTGGAGGACGGTGGTCAGCTGGCCCTGCGTGTTGTCGAGGTTCTGCCACGCATTCAGTGCCGCGACGTTGGTGTTGACGTACATGAGTCCTCGTCACTCCCTTGACGTTTGGTACTGCCGCCGCATCCGGCGGCGGCCGCGGGTTCTTACCGATCCCCGCGATTCAGCGGATCAGCGGGCCGAGCGGCGCCCGGCGCCTGCGGCCACCCCCCTTCGTGGCAGGCTGCGGACCGCCGGTTCAGCCGGCGCATCGGAGGGCGCCGGCTGGGTCTCCGGCTTGGGCGCCGGCGCCTTGCCCTCCGCCAGCCGCATGCGGATGATGCCTGCGGCCTGATCCCAATGGAAGTCCCCGACCTCGCAGGCCGCCGGGATCGGCGACCCCGGCATTCCGCGCAGGTCTTCGATCAGCAGCCGTGCCCAGATGCGGGACATCGCGTTCTGGGTGGCCTGCGGCCCGTAGAGGACGTCGAAGCGCGGCCTGTCCCCGGAGAGCAGGCGGACGACGTTCGGCATCGGCGGCGACATCTCGGCGCGGAGCTTGGGCGCGATGAAGGTGTGCTGGCCCATCATGTGATCCACCCGGAGCCCCGCGTCCCCGTAGAGGCGAAAGCCGGCCGCCTGCACCGCCTGGCAAAAGGGGACATCCTCACCCGCCGGGTGGTTGTCGAAGCGGCAGCCCGCCTCCAGCACGCGCCGGGCGATCAGGAAACAGGCGCCCGTCACGTCGACCTCGATCAGGCCGGAGTCCGGCATGTCGGCCACGTGGAGGTAGGCCTGGACGCCGTCCGGCCCCGGGAAGTCGGCCTTGCGCAGCATGTTGTACGCGCGGTACGGCGCCGGCAGGTTCCAGAACTCATCGTTCACCAGGGCGGCCGCCACCACGTCCCTGCCGTGCGCCAGCAGGCGCTGAAGGGTCCAGGCCGGCATCAGGATGTCGCTGTCCACCGAGAGCAGGTAGTCGTAGCCGTTGGTCAGGGCGCGGTCGATCGTCGTGTTCCGCAGCCCGGCCAGGTACGAGAAGATGTTCATCCGGTTGTGCGTCTCACGCGTCGGCGGTGCCGGGGGCGGCGCCATGTAGCGCTCCACCACGACCCCCATGCGACCGTCCATCGCCTCGGCGAAGCGCTTGAGGATCTCCACGCTGCCGTCGCCGAGATCTCCGTTGACCAGGAAGTAGGCGTCGAGCTGGACGCCTTCGGGCAGGTCCAGGTCGGTCAGCCGCTCCAGGTAGGCCGGCAGGATCCAGGCGCGGTCGCGGACCGGGGCAGCCAGCAGAATTCGCGTGCTCATGCCGATACCGCCTCCCAGGTGGCCGCGGCGGCGCGCCAGCTGTCGGACCAGCGGCGTGCCTGGGCCAGGTCCCGCGCCGCGGCGATCGCCGACGCGTCGACCCGCCCGCCCAGCACGGCGCCGAGCTGCGCGAGGTCGGTCACGATCGGCCGGCCCACGGCGCGGTAGTTCCACAGCTTGATGGGATCCGCCGCCCTGGCGACCTCGTTGTCCGCCCGGTAGGGCGCGATCACCACGTCGCAGGCGTGCGCGAACGCGGGCAGCTGCGGGTAGAAGTGCTCGCCGACGCAGTGGATGTTCTGGATGCCGTCGGCTTCCACGAAGGCCTTGGTCTCCACCGGCCCGACCAGCAGGAAGTGGACCTCCGGCATGTCGCGCGCCGCCTTGCAGATCGCCGGCACGTCCACCCAGTCCGCCACGCGGCCGATATAGGCCACGCGCGGGTGGGGGAGGACGGCCGCCGCGATCGGCTCGGTGCCGGGATTCGCCCAGTGGGCGAAGTCACAGGCGTTCGGCACGAGGCGGGCGTCCGCGCGCTGCCCGGACACGCGGGCCAGCAGCGCCTCCGACGCGCACCAGACCTCGTCCGCCATGCGCAGCGCCTCCCCGGCGCCGTCGCTCGGCTTGTCCATGACGTCGAACACCAGCCGCTCGCGCTCCATGCGGGCCAGCAGCGGCAGCTGGCTGGGATCGGTGAAGTAGACGATCGGCCGCGGCATCTTGCTCCCGAGGAGCACCTCGAAGTTGTGGCAGACGTACACCCGCTCCGCCACGGTCTCCATCACGCGATCCGTCCGCTTGGTCGCGTTGCAGAAGATCACGACGTGGCCGGCCCGCGCCGCCTCCCAGAGGAGGTGGTGCGGCCGCTGGACCATGCGGTGCCAGTCAAAGGTCGGCGGGTACACGATCAGCGCCAGAGTGGCTCCTCCTTATCAGGGCCTTCATGGGAGTTATCGGGTCAGGGGGCGGGGTGTTGAACGGAGGGCTCAACGTGGCCCCGTGACAAGCCACAGGGCGAGGAGGACGGCGATGACGATGGTGGGCAGGACGAGGTGGGGGGGCAGCAGCGCCCCGCCGGCCACGCCCAGGGCGCCCACCAGCAGCCAGTCGCGGCGCCAGGCTGGTGGCTCGGCCGCGTCGGACCGCGCGGCCGCCCGCGCCGGCACCGCCCGCCGCTGCGTGGTCTCCATCTTATAGAGGCAGTACATGAGCCGGTCGACCTCGCGCGGCGGGGCCGCGGGCCAGGACAGCGCCAGCTCGCAGCGGTCCGCCGTCTCCACGCGGCGCACCAGGGTGACGGGGAAGGTGAAGTGCTCGCCGAGCAGCTCGAACTCCACGCTGCCGGTCGCGCCGATGGCCGGGGCCTGGCTGCCGCCGCGTCCCACGAAGAGGACGCCGCCCCCGCCGACGTCGCCGGCATGACCCTTCAGGGGGCCCTCGTCGCCCATGACGAGGGTGCATGGCGTGAGCGCCGTCTCCAGGCGAAAGTGCCGCCGCCGCGAGGCCTGGCTGACGCCCGTCTGCAGGGGAGACCCTCCCACTGCCTTATCGAGCCCGCCGGCGCGGATTTGGTGGCGGCCCCGAACGGCGCCGCCTCACTACGACTTCGCCAGTTCGGGGACGGCGGGCCAAGCCCGGCGCTCGCCAGGCCGATCCGCGCAGGCGCTAGTGCAGCTTCGGGCCGGGTTTGACCGGGCTTGGCTCGTGTTTCAGCATCCGCTTGGGCAGCATCTGGCGCTGGTTGATGAGGAGGGCCGCCATGCAGAGGACGCCGCCGGCCAGCGCCGCCGAGCCGAAGAACATCGCGCCGGGGCCGAAGGGGACGGCCTTGCTGAAGACGGGCGGGCCGAGCGCCGCCCCGAAGAAGCGGGCCGTGCCGTAGAGGGAGGTGACCATGCCGCGCTCGGATGCCTCGGTGGCGCTTGTGATCATCGTGTTCAGCGAGGGCAGGACCAGACCGTTGCCCAGGCCCATGCCGGCGATGGCCGCGGTGAACGGGACGATGCTCCTGTGCACAAAGAACATGACGATGAACGCGGCGACGATCAGGCCGAGGCCCAGAGTGACGGTGAGCTTGGCGAGGCGGGCCAGGCGCTTGACGAGCACCGTGCCCGAGACGTAGCTCGTGGCCGCCATCACGGCCACGGGGATGGCGATCACGAGGCCCTTGCTGACGCCGCGAATGGAGTAGGGTGGGGCCTCGATGATGTCGGCGAAGAAGCTCAGCACGCCGAAGAGGAAGAAGATCGGCAGGGCACCCGTGAGGAAGGACGCGATCAGCGTCTTCGCCTTGCTGTGGAAGACCTTGCCCAGGTCGCCGAGGTAGTCGTGCAGGCTGCGGCGGCGGGTCTTCTCGGGCAGGTCGGGCTCGTGGACGAGTTTCCAGACCAGGACGGCGGAGGCCCACGCGATCACCGGGTAGAGGTAGAACGGCGCGAACCAGACGATGATGCCGAGCGCCGCGCCCAGGATGGGGCTGACGACCTTGCCGACGCCGTTGCTGGCCTCCAGCAGGCCGAGGGCGCGGCTCCGCTCGTTGCTCTGGAAGAGGTCGCCCGTGAGCGCCATGGCCACCTGGTAGGTGCCGCCGGCGCCGATGCCCTGGACGACGCGGCCGGCCAGGATCCAGGCGTACGGCGCCGTGGGCAGCCAGGCGGGCGCGAGGCCCGCCAGGAGGCCGCCCGCGCCGAAGACGACGAGCGAGGGGATGATCACGGGCTTGCGGCCGATCTTGTCCGACAGGTAACCGCCGAGCGGGATGATCAGGCCGGCGGCCACAGAGAAGACGGTGATCAGCAGTCCGACCTGGAGCAGGCTGACGTGGAGCCTCCTCTGCATGTCGGGCAGCACGGGGATGATCATCGAGTTGGAGAGGACCATCACGAAGGGGACGGATGCCAGCGCGGCGAACGGGATTCTGACCTCCGCCTTCATGCGTGCGACAGCCTCCTCCGCGACGCAGGCTAGCATGGCCGTGGGGTCCGGCCCTCATGCGGCCCGCGGCGGCGGGGGAGCGGGCTGGGGACGCCCGGAGCGGCGGGATCCGGCGGCCGCTGGCGGGCGGGGTGGCGGCGGCGGCCGGGGTCGGCGCTGCGCCAGGCGAGTGCGATGGTGAGCGCGGACCTTGCGTTGCGGCAGCGTGGCAGCAGGGGACCGCCCGCATGGGCGCCGCGCGGGGCGTGCGTGCGGCGGTCGCGGGGCGCGGGGCGCGAGGCTGGTGGCAGGCGGGCGGCCGCTTGGGCGTGGCCCAGGGCGTGTGCCGTCGCGCACGGCGGGCCGTGCGTCGAGGGTGCGCCAGGCGGCATTCGGTGTGGCACGTCGGGCGTCGCGGACCATGCGGCGGGCAGCGGCGGTGTGTGGCGGTGTGTGGCGGTGTGTGGCGGGCTGGGCGTCAGCGACCGTCGGGCCCGGCGGGCGGCTTCTGTGCGTGGCGGGGCGCGGGGGTTGCGTGTGCGGGGTGGCGGGCTGCGGGCCCTTGGCCCGGCGAAGCGGGGGATCTGGAGCGTTGACCGAGGGGAAGGCCGCGCGCCGGCCCGGACGTCTGAAGGCGGTCGCCGAGCCCAGGCTGCGGATGGCGCCGCCGGAGCCGGAGCCCGGGCTGGCCCGGCTGGGGCGGGGCTGGCTTGCGGCCGGCGCGCTGCTGGCGGCCCTGGCCTACGCGGGGCTGCACACGTCGACGTTCATGGTGCGCCGGGTGAGCGTCACGGGCCTGGTCCAGCTCAGCCAGGCCCAGGTGGCCGCCGCGGCCGACATCCTGCCGGGGACCTACCTCTGGCAGGTGCGGCCCTGGACGGTGGAGCGGCACCTGGCGTCGCTCGCCCTGCTGCGGTCCACCCACGTGCGGCTGCTCTGGCCGAACACCATCGCGATCTCGGTGAGCGAGCGCCAGCCGGTCGCGCTGCTGGATGTCGGCGAGTCCGCCGATCTGGAGGTGGACGCGCGCGGGCGGGTGATCGCCCTGGCGGCGCCGCCCGGGGAGGCGGCGACGGGCGACCTCCTGCCGACGCCGCACGTGCCCGTGGTCCATGGCGTGACGGCCGCCGCCGGCGCGCGCCCCGGCCAGGTGCTGACCGACCCCGCCCTGGGCGACGCCCTCCAGGTGGCCGAGGGGCTCGGGGCGCAGGGCCAGTCGCTGCTCGGCAGCCTGTCCGTCGATCCGCAGGGCCTGGTGACCGCGCAACTGTCCTCCGGCCTCCAGGTGCAATTCGGCGATGGGAGCCACGCGCGCCAGAAGACCGAGATCCTGCTTGGGCTGCTCCGCACCATCGCCGCCCGCAACATGCACGCCGACGCGATCAACCTCACGTCGACCACGGCGCCCAGCGTGCACCTGGTGACCGCGCCGCCGCCCCACACGACGGTGCTGCAGGCAGCGGCCGCAAGCGGGGGCGGGACGGCCACACCCGCGGTGCAGGGCCAGGCGTCCACGCCCAAGCCCACCGCCAAGGCGGGCGCAGGCACCGCGACCAAGCCGTAGACGCCCGCCGTCGTAGGACCACACGTCCACGCCAAGCGTACGGCCACGGCGGGCGCAGGCACCACGACCAAGCCGTGGACATCCGCCGTGCAGGGCCAGGCGTCCGCGCCCGAGATTCCCGCCGCCAACCCACGCGCCGACCGCCGGAAACGGACCAGGCCGCGCGAATTCTCGCCCATGGTGGCCAGGGGGGCCCGCGCCCTGATGTCGACCCGATTCGGCGGGACGGCGCGCTGGCGCTCCGGCGGCCGGTCCGGCGCAGGGCCGCCCGCTGGTGCGGCTGCCGCATGTGGTAACCACTACAGTACTGTCTCGAAGTTTTCTGCCGCCATGGGCCGGTAGTTGCTGCATTGTGTCGTGCGTTTATGCGGAGGAGAATGCCGCCGGCGTCGGGAATCCCCAAGCCCCGAGCATGTGGGCCGCGCGTCGGTCTCCGGGACTCCGCCCCGGTGCGGCACCGGCCGTGCGTCCACGTTGCGGCGACGCCCGCCCGCGGTCCCCGTGACCGCATGGGGCGCGCCGCACGCCTGTCGGCGAGGGCGCGGCAGGGGCGTCCGGCTCCAAGGTCTGCGGGGGTGCGGTTATGGCGGAGCGTCCGGCAATGTTCGCCGTCGACCTTGGAACCAGCAAGGTGGTTGCCGCGGCCGCGGAGCTAGGATCCGGCGGGGAGATCCACGTCACGGGCGTGGGCGTCGCGGGCTCGACCGGCGTGCGCCGCGGCGTCGTGGTGGACCTCGGGGCCGCCGCCGAGGGGGTGGCCACGGCCGTCGAGCGGGCGCAGCGCATGGCCGGCTGCGCGTTCGGCCGTGTGGTTCTCGGCCTGTCGGGCGGTTCCGTCGCCTCCGCCAACGAGCGCGTCGCCATCGATGTCGCGGACCCGGACGAGGTCTCCGAGCAGGACGTGGCGCGGGCGCTCGCCGCCGCGCGCGAGGTCCTGCCGGGCGAGGCCCGGGCGCTGGTCCATGCGGTGCCCCGCCACTTCATCCTCGACGGCGTGGACGGCATCCGCCAGCCGGCCGGGCTGGCAGGGGCCCGCCTCGAGCTCGAGACGCACGTGGTGACGGCCCCATCCGGCGTCCTGCGCAACGCGGTGCGCACCGCCGAGCGTGCCGGTCTCTCCGTGGCCGAGGTGACGCTGAACGGCCTGGCGGCCGCCGAGGCCGTGACCACCTCGGAGGAGCGCGAGCGCGGCGTCATGGTGGTCGATGTCGGCGCCGGATGCACGGATGTCGTGATCCTGACCGACGGCGCCCCCGTGTTCACCGCGGTGGTTCCGGTGGGCGGAGACCTGATTCGCAATGATATCGCCGCTGGCCTGCACCTGAGCCTGGAGCGGGCCGAGGCGCTGAAGGTGGAGCAGGGCTGCTGCGCCGCCGGCCTGGCTGAGCCAGGGCGCGTGGTGGAGCTCGATCCTGGGCGCACGCGCACGGTGGCCGAGGCGGAGCTGGCGGAGATCGTGGCGGCGCGCGCCGAGGAGATGCTGTCCCAGGTCGCCGACACCCTTCGCCGGTCGGGCGCCGCCCGGGATCTGGGCGGCGGCGTCGTGCTGACGGGTGGGGCCTCGCGCCTGCGCGGCCTGCCGGCCCTGGCCCTGCGGGTGCTGTCGATGCCCGGGCGCGTGGCCAGCCCGCGCGGCTGTGCCGATGTGGACGACCTGCTGGGCGCGCCAGCGTGCGCCGCCGCCGTCGGGCTGCTCCAGCTGGCGGCCGCCGGCCTGCAGCCCGCGCCTCAGCAGGTGGCCGCCACGGCCTCCCGGCGCAGGCGCGGGTGGATGGACTGGCTGCCGCGGCGGCGCTGACCATGGGTGGCCCGGGCGGCGCTTCCCGCTTCCGCCGGGCGAGACCGCGTGCGGGGCGGGGCACGGCGTGCGGCCCAGCGGAATAGAGGGTGGACCCGCGCCGGTCCCGAATGCAGCGGGATAGATTTCGGGTGGCCCGGGCCCGTGCTACCGGGGGGAGGGGCGGCTGTGCTGGAGTTCGATCTCGACGAGACCCGGTTCGCCGTGATCAAGGTCGTCGGGGGGGGCGGGGGCGGCAACAACGCTGTCGACCGGATGATCAAGGCCGGTCTCAAGGGCGTCGAGTTCGTCACCATCAACACGGACGCGCAGACCCTCGCCATGTCCGAGGCCAACGCCAAGATCCAGATCGGCGTCCAGCTGACCAAGGGCCTCGGCGCCGGCGCCAACCCCGAGATCGGCAGCAAGGCCGCCGAGGAGAGCCGCGACGAGATCAAGGAGGCCCTGAAGGGCGCCGACATGGTCTTCGTCACGGCGGGCATGGGCGGCGGCACGGGCACCGGCGCCTCGCCCGTGATCGCCGAGATCAGCAAGGAGTGCGGCGCCCTGACCGTGGGCGTGGTCACCAAGCCCTTTACGTTCGAGGGCCGCCGCCGCATGGGCCAGGCCGAGAAGGGCATCAGCAACCTGCGCTCGCGCGTGGACACCCTGATCACCATCCCCAACGACCGCCTGCTGCAGGTCGTGGAGAAGCGCACCTCCATCGTGGACGCGTTCCGCATGGCCGACGACGTGCTGCGCCAGGGCGTCCAGGGCATCAGCGACCTGATCGCCGTCCCCGGCCTGATCAACCTGGACTTCGCCGACGTGAAGACCATCATGACGGAGACGGGTTCGGCCCTGATGGGCATCGGCGTGAGCAAGGGCGAGAACCGCGCCGCCGAGGCCGCCCGCGCCGCCATCAGCAGCCCGCTGCTGGAGACCTCCATCGAGGGCGCCCGCGGCGTCCTGCTCAACATCACGGGCGATGCCAACCTTGGCCTCTTCGAGGTGAACGAGGCCGCCGAGATCATCACGGCCGCCGCCGATCCCGAGGCGATGATCATCTTCGGGGCCGTGATCGACGAGCGCCTGCAGGGCGAGATCCGCGTGACGGTCATCGCCACCGGCTTCGATAACCGCCCCGGCCGCGTCGAGCCCATCGAGGACCTCGACATCAAGCCGTTCGCCTCGGACGAGCTGGAGATCCCCGCCTTCCTGCGCCGCCGCCAGGGCGCATTCGCCCCGGAGCGGGCCGCGCAGCAGGCCGACCACCCCACCGAGCGCCGGGAGCGGGGCCGCTAGGGGATTTCGTGCCGGCGTCGCGTACGCGACGCCGGGAATGCGGCTTCCGGAGCGCCACGCGAACGGCCGACCACCGCGGTCGGCCGTTCGCGTTTGCCGTCCGCCCGCTGGCGTGGGTTGCGGGCGGGCCCGGTCGCGAGGTGACACGTTTCCCAGGAAGGCCGCCGTTATACTGGGCGCGCCCCGGACATAGCCTCCCGGCAAGAGGGCGCCGGGAGGAGTCGTCCTCGGGGCGGGGGGCGCCGCGTGATCATCTACCTGGACCTGCTGTTCGCACTCAACGCCCTGGCGGACTATGTGCTCCTCTATGTCGCCGGCCGCATCGCCGGGGCCCGGGTCCGCCCCCTGCGGCTGGCGGTCGCCGCCGTCTGGGGCGGCCTGTACGCCTGCGCCCAGCCGTTCGGGCTCGCACCGTGGGCCTACACGCCGCTCGGGGTCCTGGGCGCGGCGGCCGCCACCCTCGCCATCGCATACGCGCCCGTGCCCCTGCGCCAGGCCCTGCGCCTCGGGCTGGCGTTCCTCGGCACCGCCGTGGCGCTGGCGGGCACCGTCTTTGCCCTCATGTTCGCCCATGCGGCCACCTCGGCCGCCGGTCTGCCCTGGTGGCTGATGGGGATTCCCCTGCTGGCCGCCGTGCTCACCGCCCGCCATTACGGCAGCCGGGCGCTGCGGCGCTGGCGCGCCGTCCCGGAGGCGATGGTGCCGGTTGCCGTGGGTGTCGGCGCCCAGGAGGTCTCGGTCATGGCCCTTGTCGACACGGGCAACCGCCTGCGCGACCCGCTCGGCCAGAGTCCCGTGGTGGTGATCGAGGCGCGCGCGCTCCGCGCCCTGCTGCCGCCGAGCCTGCTGGCGTCGGCGTCCCAGCGCGCCCCGGCGTGGGAGGAGGTTGCCGGTGCCTTGGACGGAACACCCTGGGCCGCACGGCTGCGCCTGATCCCGTACCGCGCGCTCGGCACGGAGGGCGGATTGCTGCTGGGCTTCCGGCCGGACCGCGCCGTGGTGGCTGGCCAGCTGGTCGACCCCACGATCGGCCTTTCGGCCACCCCCCTGGACCCCTCCGGCCGTTACCAGGCCCTGTGTCCGGCCGCGCTTCTCCAGACGGCGGAGCGGGCATCGTGATGGCGCAGCCGGCCCCCAGCGCCGGACCTGGGCGACCCACCGGCCTCTTTGCCCGCCTGCGCGCCGCCTGGCTGCGGCTGGTCACCAACCCCCTGCACTACCTCGGCAGCGGCGAGGCCCTGCCCCCGCCCCTCAGCTCGGCGGAGGAGGAGCAGTTGCTCGTGCGCCTGGAGGCCGGCGCCGAGACCGAGGACGTGCGGCGGGTGCTGATCGAGCGCAACCTGCGCCTGGTCGTCTACATCGCCCGCAAGTTCGACAACACGCGCATCCCGGTGGAGGACCTGATCTCGATCGGGGCCATCGGCCTGATCAAGGCCGTCAACAACTTCGACCCCCGAAAGCGTATCAAGCTGGCCACCTTCGCGAGCAAGTGCATCGAGAACGAGATCCTCATGTACCTGCGGCGGAGCCAGCGCACGCGCGCCGAGGTCAGCTTCGACCAACCGCTCAAGGTGGACTGGGACGGCAACGAGCTCCTCCTGGCCGATGTGCACGGCACCGAGCCCGATATCATCTTCCGGGGCATCGAGGAGGAGGTGGACCGGGTCCTGCTGCGCAAGGCCCTGACGAAGCTCTCGCGGCGCGAGCGCCGCATCGTGGAGCTCCGCTTCGGCCTGCGCGACGGCCTGGAGCGCACCCAGAAGCAGGTCGCCGACCACCTCGGGATCTCGCAGTCCTACATCTCGCGCCTGGAGAAGCGCATCATCCGCCAGCTGCGCCGGGAGATGAAGCGGATGGAGTAGGCGCGCCCTGGGGCGCGCCGAC
>DAHVAF010000144.1 GCA_027314765.1 Clostridia bacterium
GGATCGCGGTGGGGAAGCGGCCCGCTGCCCAACGGACCGGCGCTCCGGGCCGCGTGGACGGGCCACAGCCGGGCCGCGGCCCGAGGCACCGGCGCGGTGGGCGGGACGGGCGACGCGCGGGCGCGGGCCCCGCCGCCGCGACCGGCGCCATGCCGCTGAAAGAGCCGAAAGTAGGCGCACAAGCCCCACAGGCGGCCTTGTCCACTTTGTAACCGAGGGGTAACCGCAAGGTCGAAGCCTGTCATCTATCATCGCAAACGTCCACCCAACCTGGGCTTGCGACACGACCCGGACAAGTGAGGGCCTTGCTTGGCGGTTACCCAAGCGCCTGCTGCCCGCGCTGCTGACGGTCGCAATCCTCCTCGCCGCCACCGCAGCCCCCGCCGCCGAGACGCACCCCGCCCCGCGCGGCCAGCAGCACCCCGCCCCGGCGCACGCTCCCATGACCGCCGACCCGGCGGAGGCAGCGTTGCCGGCCCGGCGCGCAAAGCGGCGCGCACCGCCGCTCCGGCTCACCCCGCCCGGCGGATGGCCAGCAGCACCTCGACCAGCTGCGCGGCGCCGGGGGCGATGACCTCGGCGCCGCCGGACCGGAACGCCTCCTCCGCCAGGTCGCCCAGCGTCCCGCCGAGGACGCCGGCGAAGGCGAACGCCGTGGCGGACCGCGTCCCGTGCGGCTGCGCCGCGTACCCCCGCACCGTCTCCAGGTCGTCGACGTTGTCACCGACGTGGAGGCCCTGCGCCGGCTCGCCCGCAGCCCGCGCCAGGGCCGCGAGGCCCGCGGGGTCGGGCTTGCGCATGCCGCTGCCGCTGGTCACCACCCGCCCGGGCGGCAGGCGGCCCGCCAGCCCCAGCCGCTCCAGGGCAAAGGCAGTCTCGCCGTCGTCCCGCCCCGTGTAGAGGCCGAGGGCCCCCGGCCACCGCAGCAGCCGCGCCGCCGCGACCAACGGCCGCTCCAGCTCGCAAAGCCCCGGCCCCTCCGCGCCCGCCACCGCCGGAAAGCCGAACATCGCGCCGCAGCGGTCTCCGGCGTAGTAGGAGCAGCAGAGGCGGGTGATGCGCTCCGGATCCCAGGCCGGCGGCGGTTCGCCCAGCAGCGCCCGCACCGCGCCCGGCCCGCCGCCCAGCCGCGCCACCTCCGCCAGGAAGTCCCCCTGCGACGGCGGGGCCGCCCGCGCCGCCGCCACCGCGCCCGCCGCCTTGCTCATGAAGAAGTGCAGCGCGGAGCAGGTCAGCGCCCAGTCGTCGTTGAAACCGCCGGCCCGCTTCCACTGCCCCGTCTCCGCGGCCGCCAGCAGCGTGCCGTCCATCCGCCAGCCGAGGTCGGCCACAAAGCGCTGCGCCGCGGCGCTGATGGCCCGCGGGTACGAGGACGAG
This sequence comes from Clostridia bacterium, assembly GCA_027314765.1. Lineage (GTDB taxonomy): Bacteria > Bacillota > Sulfobacillia > RBS10-35 > JAJYVM01 > JAJYVM01. The sequence continues at coordinate 1,378 of DAHVAF010000144.1, forward strand.
CAGTCGAGCAGCACGCCGTCGATATCCAGGACAAGGAGGTCCGTGCGGGCGAGGATGACGTCGCCGCCTCCCCGCACCATCAGCCCGCGCCAGCCGCGATAGCCCATGGTGGCGCCGGTTCGCCACGGCCGCCGGCCCGCCCTGCCCTTGCCCCCCTGGCCAGCGGCGCGGCGCGGCGCGCCCGCAACGGTTGCCGCACCCTGGGCTCTCTGCTAGGATGGCGTCGGACTCGGCCAGCATGGCATGGTCCACGCGGGTTCGACCGTGCGGACACGTGGATAAACAGAAGGGACGGTCGCCAAACCGTGATCTACGTCATCACGGAACCGTGCATCGGCAGTAAGGACGCTTCCTGTGTCGAGGTGTGCCCCGTCAACTGCATCCACGAGGCCGAGGACCAGTACTGCATCGACCCCGACGAGTGCATCGGCTGCAGCGCGTGCGCCACGGTGTGCCCCGTCTCGGCGATCTACGACGAGGACGAGGTGCCCGAGCAGTGGCACAGCTACATCGAGAAGAACGCGAACTTCTTCAAGAAGTAGGCCGCAGACCGAATTCCTGAGGTTGCGCTGGCTGCGGCCAGCCCCCGCGGGCTGGCCGCTTCGCGTGCGCGCTCGGGGGGCGTGTGGGTCGGGCCGGGTCGCCCGCGCCGAGGCGTCGTCGCCCCTCAGCGCCCTCGGACCGACCGGTGCAGGCGGTGCACGCGCCCCGCGCCGGCGCGCCCGCGCAGCCGCAGCAGCGCCTCCGGCACGTCGTCCAGCAGGGGCCGCACCCCAGGCGTCCGGCGCTTTGCCACCTCGCCAAGCACGCGCAGGACCTCCTCGTCGGAGGCAGGTGGCGCCGCCGCGGGCGGCGGCACCTGCGCGCGCCGCATGTCGAACGGCGGCACGGGCTGGCCCGCGGCCAGGGCCGCCAGGCAGCGCTCCACGTGGATCGCCATCGCCGCGGTGTCAAATCCCTCGCGCTCCGGGACATACGCACGCATGTAGCGCAGGGCGCGCATGAAGTGCGTCCGGGCGCCCGCTCCTTCGCCGCGCTGCACCTTGACGTACGCGGCGGCGAAGATGATCAGGCCCTGGAGGAAGGGGTCGCCGTCGCGGAAGAGCCACAGCCGCTCCAGCGCCTCATGGGCCTCAAAGAACCGGCCGGCGCGGAACAGGGCCACATACTCGTCGAGCGCGCTGCTGTCGGCCGTCACGGTAGAGGCGCGGAAAGCGCCTCTACCAAAAGATCGACGCAGGCTCGCACATCGCCGGCATCCACCATCTCGCCGGGGGTGTGCACGTGCCGGCACGGGATGGAGACGCAGCCGCTGCGCACGCCGGCGCGCACGGTGTGGATGGCGCCCGCGTCCGTGCCGCCGAACTCCAGGACCTCCATCTGGTGCGGGATGCCGCGGCGCTCGGCGGCGCCGCGCAGCCAGCCGATGACGTACGGGTGGGCCAGCAGGCTGTTGTCGCGCACCTTGATGGCAGCGCCCTTGCCGAGCGAGACGTCCATGGTGCGGGCCTTGGGCGTGTCGCCCGTGGCCGTGACGTCGATGGCCAGGGCCAGCTCCGGGTCGGCCGTGTAGCCCGCCGTGCGGGCGCCGCGCAGGCCGACCTCCTCCTGCACGGTGAAGGCCAGGTGGACCTCGTGCGGGGAGTCCCGCAGGGCGCGGGCGGCCTCCAGCAGGACCAGGCAGCCCACGCGGTCGTCCATGGCGTGGGAGATCCAGCGGTCGCCGGCATCCGCGGCCATCGGCGCCGCGAAGGCGCACATCTCGCCCACGCGCACGGCGGGGCGCGGGCCGCCGCAATCGATGAAGAGCCTTTCAATCTTCAGGTCCTTCGGATCGTCCAGCCGCTCGGCGCCGATCGTGCCGGTCGTGCCGTCGAAGAAACGCACCCGCTGGCCGAGCAGCGTCTGCGCCGAGTGGCCGCCCACGGGGGCGAAGCGGGCGAAGCCGTGCTCATCCACGTGGGTGACGATCAGCCCGATCTCGTCCATGTGCGCGGCGAGCAGGATGCGCGCGCCGCCGCCGCGACCCGGGAGGACGGCCACCAGGTTGCCGAGGGGGTCGGTGAGCGGCCGCTGCCCCATGGCCTCCAGCTCGGCGCCGATCACGCGGCGCACGGCGTCCTCGCGGCCCGAGGGCCCGAAGGTGTCGGTCAGGCGGGCCAGCAGGTCCTTCATGCCGGAAGCCCCCTTGTGGCCAGCATGCGGAGGAAGCCCTGCAGCAGGGCGAGCGCGTGGCCGATGTCGGCGCGCGATGCCACGGCGCAGGGCCCGTGGATGTAGCGGCAGGGCACGGACAGGGTCGCGCTCGGGATGCCGCCCCGCACCATGTGGATGCGGCCGGCGTCGGTGCCGCCCGTGGTGGTCCCCTTCCACTGGTAGGGGATGCCCGCCTCCTCGGCGGCGGCCGCCAGCACCTGGTTCACGCGGCGGTCGTGGATCATCCCGTTGTCCATGATGCGCAGCACGGGACCGGCGCCGAGGCGCGTGCCCTGCTCGTGGTCCTCGACCCCGGGCAGATCCGCGCAGGTCGTGCCCTCCAGGGCGACGGCCACATCGGGCGCGACGGCGTACGCGGCGGGACCGGCGCCGCGCAGCCCGATCTCCTCCTGGACGGCGAAGACCCCGTGCACCTCCAGGCCGCAGTCGCCCGCCGCGGCCAGGGTCTCGGCCAGGATGGCGCAGCCGACGCGGTCATCCAGCGCCTTGCCGCGCACCAGCCCGTCCCCGAAGAAGGCGGCGCGGGTGGCGAATACGGCGTAGTCGCCGGGGTGGACGGCGTGCTCGGCCTGCTCGCGCGAGGCGGCGCCGATGTCGATGGCCAGTTCCTTGATGGGCACGACCCGCTTGCGGTCCTCCTCGGTCTGCAGGTGGATGGGCCGCCAGCCGATGACGCCGGGGACGGCGTCCTTGCCCACCAGGACGACCGCGCCCGGCAGCACGCGCGGGTCGATGCCGCCCACGTTGACGAAGCGCAGCCAGCCGTCCTTCTCGAGGTGGCGGACCAGCAGGCCGACCTCGTCCATGTGGGCGTCGATGAGGACGCGGGGCCCGCCGCGCCCGCGGCGCGCGATCAGGCTCCCCAGGGCGTCGATGCGGGCGGCCTCGACATGGTCCGCGATATGCGCCCAGATGGCGTCGCGCACGGCGCCCTCGTCCCCGCCCACGCCGGGCAGGTCGCTGAAGCGCTGGACCAGGTCGAGAAGCGCGCGGTCTCCCCGCGCGCGAGCGGATTCAATGCTGGCCTCACTTGAGGACACGGCTCAGCCCCCTCACCCATGCGGGCTCGGCCGCGGCGGCAAAGGCGGCCAGCAGGCGGCCGGTCTCGCGCACGTCGGCGAGGTCGAGGGTCTCCACCGGGCTGTGCATGTAGCGGAGGGGCAGGGAGAGCAGGCCGCACGGGACGCCGGCGCGCGCCACCTGGATGGCCCAGGCGTCGGTGCCTGAGGCGGCCGGGACGTACTCGCGCTGGTGCGGGATGCCCTCGACCTTGGCGGCGTCCAGGAGCGCCCGCACGATCAGCGGGTGGAAGTTGGCGCCCTGCGCCACCACGGGGCCTTTGCCCAGGTCGGTGGCTCCCTCGGCCTCGGACACGCCGGGCGAGCGGGCGTGCCCCACGTCCACGGCGATGGCCAGGTCGGGCGCCAGGCCGTAGCCGGATGTCGCGGCGCCGCGCAGGCCGACCTCCTCCTGCACCGTGGCCACGAAGGCGACCTGGATGGCGCGGCGGCGGCCGCGCAGGCGCAGCAGGGCCTCGTGCAGGGCCGCCACGCTCGCCCGGTCGTCCATCGCCTTGGCGAACGCGACCTCGCCCATCAGGCGGCCGAGGGGCCGGTCCACCGTCACGCGGTCGCCGACCGACACCAGCTCGCGCACGCGGGCCTCGCGGAGGCCGGGGTCGACGTAGGCCTCGTCCAGCGGCAGCGGCTTATTGCGCGTCTCGGGCGTCGTGAGGTGCGGGGGCAGGGTGCCGACGAGGCCCGGCAGGATCTCGCGGCCATGGACCAGGACCTCCAGGGCCGGCAGGTAGCGGCGGTCGATGCCGCCGACGGACGCGAGCCGCAGGAAGCCGCCCGGCTCGATCTTGGTCACGACCATGCCGATCTCGTCGGTGTGGGCGGCGAGCATGAGCGTCGGCACCTCGGCCGCGGGCACGGGCGGGTGCGGGTCGGCACGCAGCAGGCCCACCACGTTGCCGAGCGCGTCCATGCTCACGTGGTCGCAGAGCGGCTCCCATGCCTGGCGCACGGCCGCGGCGACCGCACCCTCGGCGCCGGACACGCCCGGGATCGCCACCAGGCGTTCCAGCAGGGCCGGACCGTCCAAAGGCAGCCCCTCCCGTCGTCGGGCTCGGCCGCAGGGGGTCGGTCGGACCCGCTGCCACGGCCGCCCAGCCTCGTCCTCTTCGCCCCCGAGCCGGCGCAGGCCTGCCCGGATTGCCGCCGCCTCGGTGGTAGAATGAGAGCGATGGCCGAGGTGACGCGCCTAGCTCAATGCTACCGATGCCGTCGGGTGTTCGTCGCCCGGCCGGGCGAGCGGTATTGCCCAAACTGCCGGCGCGAGCTGGCCCGCGAGCGCAATCGCCGGCGGCTCGGCCTTGGCGCGTCCGTCACGAGCCGCTCGTGGGCGCCGATCATGTGGGTCGCGGCGCTGACGGTCGTCGGAGCCCTCGTCGGGCACCCGTACATAGGCGCCCTCGCCGGTGTCGCCATCGTCGGGGTGCGCCGCTTCCGCCTGGGCCGTTAGGGCCCGGGCCCGAAGCCAGCCGTCAGCGGCCCGCCGAGCCAGGGACCGCCTTGCCCCTCGGTGGGGGCTTGGCCCGGAAGCCGACCCGCGCCGCAACGGGCGGGGGCACCACCACCCCCGCCCGCCTCCGCCACAGCGCGGAGCGCCCCGGGACTCTCGCCCGCGCGCGCCTCTTTTAGTAGGGTCCGTACTGCCGGCTGCCGATGCGGCGGCGCTCAAACGGCGTGTTGGGGCCATACGCCCCGAACTCCTGCAGCCCCGTGATCGACCGGCCGACGCCGGTCCGGCCGGGCTCGCCGTAGCGCGACTCCTCCTGGTGGGTCCAGCCGCTGGTCGTTTGGCCGTACGTCGGGTACCGGCGCTCGCCGATGCCCTCGTCGCGCCAGCTCCGCGTGCCGAAGGTCGTGCCCTCGTGGCGCCCGACGCGCGACGCCCCAAAGCGGCTGGTGCCGTAGCCGGCCTCGGAGGCCAAGCCCCCCTGGCGTCCCGTGGTGCCGTAGCCGGTCTCCGTGTGGCTCGTCGTGCGGCCAAAGGTGCCGGCCGTCGTGTGGGTCGTGGCGCCGTGGCCGTAGCCGCCGGTCGTGCCGCCGAAGGCGCCCGGGGATCCGCCGCCGTACGTGGAGCCGTACGACCCGGCGGTGCCGCCATAGGTCGGCGCGTAGCCGTAGCCCGTCGCGTAGCGGCTCTCGCCGCGGCCGCCGAAGTCCGTCGCGTAGGGCGCCCGGCGCTCGTCGTCCTCGAAGCCCGAACGGTAGTGCCCTGGCTCGTAGTCAGCCATGCTGCCGCCTCCCTCTCGGCCGCTAGGCTGCCCGCGCGCGCAGGCCGCTATCGCTCCCGCGGCGCCCGCACGCGTGCAAATGTTACCGGCCCGCGGTCGCCGCGAGGTAGTCGAGCCGGCTGAGCAGCACCCGCAGGACGCGGTCCCAGCGAAAGGCCTGCGCCGTCTCATGCGCACGCGCCCGCAGCGCCGCCTGCAGCTCGGGCCGGCCGTCGAGCTGCATCCAATAGCGCGCGATCTCGCCGGGGTCGTCCGTCTCGACGACGATGGTGTTGTCGAGCGAGATGGCGTAGTCCTCCCCCGTCTCGCCGACGAAGACCAGCGCGCCGGCCGCCATGGCCTCCAGCCCCACGAGCCCGAACGGCTCCAGCCCCGAGTTGGCGAGCACCGCATCCGCCGCGGCGTACAGGGCGGCCAGGGTCGGCGGCGCCAGAAAGCCCTTAAGGTTGAAGACCGGCGCATCGCCGCCCGCCGCCAGCGCCCCCGCCAGCGCCCGCGGCCCGGCGCCCTCCGGCACGTGCACGTCAACGACGCGCAGCCCGGCCGCCGCCGCCGCGCCGAGCACCTCCGCACCGTGCGGCTCCATGCCGCCCTTGCACAGCAGCCGCGCGGGTCGCCCCTGGCGCCGGAGGGCCGCGACGGCCCCGACCGCCATGTGCCAGCGCTTGTCGGGATCCCACCGCCCCACCTTGACGAAGCAGGGGTCGGTCCCGCCCGCGCGCATGCTCGCCCGCAGCGCTGCGACATCCGCCGCCGGCGGCTCGACCCGCCAAGCGTCGGGGATGCCGTTCGGGACCACCAGCGGGTTCAGCCCGCGCGCCCACATGACGTGCTTCATATACCGGCTCACGGTGGTCAGCGACGCGGTCATGCCGAGCCGGCCCCAGTCGACGCGATCGAACCCGAAGACGTTGTTGGCGTTCCACACGCACGTCGCGTGCGCGCGCAGCCCCCGCAAGTACAGGGCATCGCTCAGCCCCGACAGGGCCGACGCCGTCTGCCACTCCTCCGCCAGCACGAAGAGGTGGCGCCCGGCCGCAGCCGCCGGAGGCGCGACCTCGTCCGTGACGTACCTCGGAACGCTGTGGGTGTAGTCGCGCCACTTGCCGTCCTCGCCGTCGTAGACCCCGCCCGGGTGGTGGGCGCTGATCCACTGGCACCAGCGGTGCAGCAGCAGCCGCCCGCCCTCGCGCTCCTCCAGCCCGGACAGGTCGGGCGCCCCGATGAAGAAGAGGTGCGTCCGGAACCCGGCTGCGGCGAGCGTCCGGCTCAGCCCGTCGATGCGGCTGCCGAGCCCGCCCGCCAGCGCGTAGCGGTCCGGCCCCTCCCAGCACAGGAGCACGAACTCGGCCGTCTCCGGCGCAAGCCACGCCACCGCTCAGCCCTCCCCCCGGCAGGAGCGAGTTCGCGCAGCGCCCGCCCCCACCTGCCAAGCCTTTTCAGGCCCGCGCCCCCGCCGTACGATGGAAGGCGTGTGGCTTGGGCTACTGTTCGCGGCCACGGTGGCCGGCGCCCTCCTCGGCGCCCTCGGCCGGCTGGGCCGCGTGCACGAGGGGCTGGTCGCCGCCGCCGGCGCCGCCGCCGTGCTGCTGCTTGGCTTCGCCACCTGGCGCGATCTCGGCGCGGTCGTCGCCATCACGTGGGATGCCACGCTCTCCCTTGTCGCCATCATGGTGCTCTCGCGCATCCTCGACGCGGCCGGCCTCTTCCGCTGGGCCGCCCGCCACGCCCTGCACGCCGCCCGCGGCGACGGCCGCCGCGCCTTCCTTCTCCTCATCGCGTTGTCCGCCGCCACAGCCGCACTCTTCACCAACGACGGCACGGTCCTGATCCTGACCCCCATCGCCGCCGAGATGCTGGCCGCCGCGGGCCTCAGCCCGGCCCTGATGGCCCCGTACCTGATCGCGAACGGCTTTATCGCCGACGCGTTCAGCACGCCGCTGCCGTCGAGCAACCTGGTCAACATCCTGGCCGCGGACTTCTACCACGTGTCCGCGACGAAGTACGCCACGGCCATGCTGCCCGCGAGCCTGGCGGCTCTGTGCGCGGCGTCCGCCGCGCTCTACCTGCTCTACGGGCGGGCGCTCCCGCGACGGCTGGCGCACGAGCCGCCGCTGGCGGCGGGCGCCATCGCGGACAGGCCAACGGTGATCGCCGGCGGTGCCGCCCTCGCCCTGGTGGCGGCGGCGTTCCTGGTGACGGCGGAGCATCCGATCCCGGTGTTCGCGGTGCTGGGCCCCGCGGCGGCGCTGGTCGCCGCGGTCTTCGCCGTGCGGCGCGGCTGGCGTCTGGCGGCGCGCGAGGCGCTGGCGGCCCCGTGGCGCGTCATTGTCTTCGCCATCGGCATGAACGTGGTCGTGTTCGCCCTGCGCGACGCGGGCGCGGTGACAGCCCTTTCGGCGTGGCTCGGGCACCTGCCCGCGGCGGGCTGGGTCGGTGTGGCTGCCGCGGGCGCGAGCGTCGCCAACAACCTGCCGTCGACCCTCTTCGACCTGCTGCTGACGCAGCGGGCCGGCGGCGGCCTGCTGCACGCCCTGGCCGTGGCGGCGGGCAACGACATCGGCAGCAAGCTGACGCCCATCGGCTCGCTGGCGACGCTGATCTGGTACGACGTCCTGCGGCGGCGGCAGGTGGCCGTGCCCTGGCGCGAGTTCATGCGCTCCGGCTGGATCCTGACGCCGGTCGCCCTGGCGGCGGCGGCGATCGTGTTGGGGGCGACGGTTCGGTAGCCGGCGGCAAGACAGCCTTGAGCGCCCCCTGGCCGTCCCGCGGCCCGGCCGCAGGGGGGTGAGGCGATGGGCATTCAGATCACGGTCCCAGCAGGGGTCGTCCTGCTAATCGGAGTGTGGTGGCTCATCGATCGGCGACTTCCGCCGAAACCTCGCGGCTTGTCGCTCGGCTTGCTCCATCCGGGCGCCTCGCGACCCAGCTTCACTTCGGCCGCTCGCGCGGCTGCGGCTCGCGTCATCCGGACCCATCCGGGCGCTGCGGCCCAGGTCGCCTCGGACGCTTCGATCGCTCGGCTTGTTCCATCCTGGCGCCTCGCGACCCAGCTTCGCCTCCGCCGCTCACGCGGCTCCTGGTCGCGTGATCCGGACCCTGCGGCTCCCGTCATCCGGACCCGAGCGCCCAGCCACCTGTTGACCCAGGGTTAGGCGCTCGCGCGTCCCAAACGCTGACCGGGACCGTGGGGCGGAGCGTGTGACAGGCACGCTCCGCTTCCATTCTCGGCTCGCCGTGGGGTCGGGGCCACGCCGCCGGCCCTCAGTATCCGCCGCCCGCGTGCGCGGTGGCGTACACGTAGTTCGCCGTGACTGTCGTCGCGCCGCTCACGGTGACCTGAAGCGGCTGCTGCACCGAGGTCGCGCTGCCGCCCGCCGCCGCCACCGTCCAGCCGCTGAACGGCCACGTGCCCGAGCTGAGGGGTACCTCGCTCAGGGTCACATTGGTGCCGCACGGCACGTCGAGGGTCTGGGTCGCCGCGCTCAGGGTCCGGCTGGTCGAGCCGTAGGCGGCCGTCACCGTACCCCACACGGTGCTCCCGCTCTCAGCGACGTCGACGGTCAGCGCGCACGTCGATGCGGTCGCGGCCGGCGCCGACGCCGACGCGACCGTGATGGTGTCGGTGGTGCCGTTGTATCCGACGGTGGCCCCCATGGACTGGGCGACGAAGCGGAGCGGCACATAGGAGGTCCCGTTGCAGATGAACCCGGCCGGATTGCCGTTGGCGACCTGGGGCGTGACGGACTGGCCGTTGAACACAAACTGGAGCGGCGCCACCACGCAGTTGGCCGCCAGGTCATACCCGCTCGCCGCGGCCACCCCAGCCAGCAGCGCGCCCGCCACGGCACCGGCCACGAGAAGCGCGAGCACCTTCCACCGCCGCATCGCCTGCACCCCCCTGCAGATACTGGGCATCGGGTTTCCATGAACACCGCCACGTCCCTTGTCCTGACAGTGGCGTCGCATACATCCGGATGCCACCTGCCCGGGGCGGTCTGCTCGTCCCCGTACGTGCGTCGTCCGGCCTCGGCGTTCTCCCGCCTCCGCTCGCCTTTGGTCCGCGGATGGCACCGCCCACGACGGCGCGCCCCTGGCCGTGCCGGTCCCGGGCGGGCTGACCGCGCGCGTCGCACTCGCGGCCCTGGCGGTCGCGATGCTCGAATATCCCTTTCACCGCGCGCTGCTGGCCCGGGACGTGGTGCGCAGGGGGATATAGGGTTCCGGCGGCTTATGTGGAATGGGCCGCACGGAGGGAACGACGACCATCGACACCCAGCGTGTCCGTGACGAGGACCGCCGCTACGTGCTCCACTCCTGGTCCGTGCAGGGCACGGCCGACAACCTCCCCGTCGCCCGCGCCGAGGGTTGCTACTTCTGGGACACCGATGGTCACCGCTTCCTCGACTTCTCCTCCCAGCTGGTGGCCGCCAACCTCGGGCACGGCCACCCCAAGGTTGTGGAGGCCATCGCCCGCCAGGCCGCGACCCTCGCCTTCACGGCCCCCTTTCACGCGGTCGAGGTGCGCGGGACGCTTGCCCGCATGGTCGTGGAGCGCACACCGGGCCCTCTGCACAAGGTCTTCTTCACGCTGGGCGGCGCCGAGGCCAACGAGAACGCGGTCAAGATCGCGCGCCTGGTGACCGGCCGCCATAAGATCCTCTCGAAGTACAACAGCTACCATGGCGCCACCTATGGGGCGATCACCCTCACCGGGGACGAGCGCCGCCCGCCCGTGGAGCCCGGCATCCCCGGCGTCGTGCACTTCCTCGACCCCTTCTGCTACCGCTGCCCGTTCGCCCACACCTACCCCGGCTGCGGCATGCCGTGTGTCGACCATCTCCGCCAGGTGATCGAGTACGAGAACCCCTCGACGGTGGCCGCCGTCATCGTCGAGCCGATCGTCGGCGGCAACGGCGTGCAGGTGCCGCCGCCCGAATACCTCCCGGCGCTGCGCCGCATCTGCGACGACCACGGCATCCTGCTGATCTGCGACGAGGTCATGACGGGCTGGGGGCGCACCGGGGAGTGGTTCGCCAGCACCCGCATGGGCGTGGTGCCCGACATGATCACCATGGCCAAGGGCATCACCTCGGGCTATGTGCCGCTCGGCGCGGTCGCCGTCAGCGAGCGGATCGCCCGCCACTTCGACGAGCACATGCTGTGGGCGGGCCTGACGTACAGCGGCCACCCGGTGTCGTGCGCCGCCGGCATCGCCACCATCCAGGCCTACGAGGACGAGGGCCTGGTGGCACGCGCCAGGGAGCTGGAGGGCCCGCTGATGACCGGGCTGCGCGCGCTCAGCGCGCGCCATGAGATCGTCGGCGACGTGCGGGGGATGGGGTTGTTCGCCGGCCTCGACCTGGTCGCCGACCGCGGCGCCCGCACGCCTCTGCACCGCGCCCGCCCCCAGGCCATGGCGGCCCTGCGCCGGGGCCTGCGCGAGCGTGGGGTCTACGTCTACATCCGGCACAACAACCTGGTCATCGCGCCGCCCCTCACCATCACCGAGGCCCAGATCGGCGAGGCGGTCGAGGCCATCGACGGCGCGATCGGGGAGGCGGCCGCGGCCCGGTGAGCCAGCACCCCTGCGCAACCATCGCCGCCCGGCTCACGGCCGTGGGCGTGCCCCACCTGCGCGCATCCACCCACCGGATCCACACGCACGCGGTGGCCGTCACGGGGGCGGACGCCCGCGAGCGGCTTCCGTTTCCATCAGAAATGGCGTCAGGACCCTGGCCTTCCGCTGCGGCGGGGGCTGGGTCCTGGCGGCGCTGCGGGCGGCGGACCGCGTGGACTACGCGCGCCTGGCGGCAGGCCTCGGCGTGCGGCGCGCGGGCCTGGCGGCGGCCGACCCGACGGCGGAGCTGGGGTTTCCGGAGCCACGGAGGGCGGCAGGCTTGCACGATGCCATCGGGGGAGTCGGGCCTGTCGCAACGGCGGCGGGACCACGCGTCGTTCTGGACATCGCCGTCATGGCGCTCGGGGTGGCCTGCTGCGGCGCCGGGCGGCCGGACCGCACCCTCGAGATCGCGCCCGCGGATCTCGTTGCCGCGGCGGGTGCCGTGGTGCTCGCGTTCGCCCGGTAGGGGCTAGGCGCTCTCGGCGCGCTTCCAGACACCAGGATAGTCGAGCACAAGGCCGAACTCGTCCACCGGGAGGTCGGCCCGGAAGGTGGCGCTCTCGTAGCGGTAGACGCGGTCGCCGACGCGCGTATAGCGTTGCGATGCCGCGCGCACCCGCAGCGAGGGGAACTCCACGTAGGCGGCGGAGATCTCGGCCGCCTGGTACGGTGCCAAACCCAGCCGGCGGATGGGGAGGGTGTTGGTGGCCGGCGTCAGCGCGAAGTCCACATCGGTGCAGCCGTCCAGGGCCGGGAGCGCGGCGCCGCCCGCCAGCCGCCAATGCCCGGCGCCGTCGCTCTGCAGCACAAGCCCGCCGCCCCCGTCGAGGCGGCGGACCTCCAGCGCGCGGGTGGCCCAGCTGGCATCGCACCGGATCTGGTACGCCACGCGCTGCGGCCCCTCCCGCACGGCGATGGCCAGGCCGTCCAGCACCACGCCGCTGCCGTCGGCGCGGACCCGCAGGTGCTCCAGCCCGACCCAGCGCAGCGCGGACCAGAAGACGTCTCGCTCGTCCACAGGCTGATCATACCAAGGCCTGCGTGTGGGAGGGCTGCCGCGATGAAGGGCTGCCAGCGCATCGTCGTGATCGGCACCACCGGCTCGGGCAAGTCCACCGTCGCCGGCCGGCTGGCGCGACAGCTGGGGTGCCCGCACGTGGAGCTGGACGCTCTGCACTGGGAGCCGGGCTGGGTGCAGGCCCCCACGGACGTCTTCCGCACCCGCGTGGCGGCGGCCCTCGCCGGCGGGCGCTGGGTCGTGGACGGCAACTACCACAAGGCGCGCGACCTGATCTGGCCGCGGGCCGACACGCTCATCTGGCTCGACCTGCCGCTTGCCACCGTCATGGTTTCGCTCTGGCGGCGCACCTGGCGGCGGGTCCTGCGCGCCGAGCCGCTCTGGAACGGCAACCGCGAGCGACTCGCCACTCAGTTTTTCAGGCGGGACTCGATCTTCCTCTGGGCGCTCACCACCCACCGCCGCCACCGCCGCGAGTGGGCTGCCGCGCTCAGCGCACCCGAATACCGGCACCTGCGCGTCGTCCGGCTGCGCAGCCGGCGCGAGCTGGCTGCCGTGCTCGGCAGGACCTGGCCGCCAGGCGAATGAATCGGCCGGAGGGAGGCGATGGGCGACGGACCTGATCGGCGTGGCCCTCCGCACGTATGCGGGGCAGGCGGGACGGCTCTGGGCGACCGCCGCCCTGATGAGCGCGCCGTCTGCGCTCATCGCGATCTGGGTTGGCGGGGCCTACCCGACGGTCGCCGTGCCGCCGCCGTCCGGCTATCTCGCCGCCGTCGCCGGCGTGGGCCTGCTGACGGCGGCGCTGAACGTGATCGCCCTCGGGGCGATCACCGTGATGGGAGACGCACCCGGCACGCCCATCGGGGACGCGCTGGCCCGCGGCCTGGCCTGCTTCTGGCGTCTGATCGGCGTCGGGCTCCTCACCGCGGTGGTCGTCGCGGTCGGCCTCATCTGCCTGGTCGTGCCGGGCATCTACCTGGCGGTGGCACTCTCGCTGGTCACGCCGGCCGTCGTCCTGGGCCGCTCGGGCGTGCGGGCCGCCATGGGCGCCAGCTACCGGCTCACCACGCACGGCACGTTCTGGCGGGCGGCGGGGACGCTGCTGGTCGCCGCCATCATCACGACCCTGGTGGGATGGGCCCTGGGCATCGCCCCGGCGCTCAGCAGCGCGATGCAGGCGTTCAGCGGCCAGGCGGGCGTGGGGCCGCCGTCGTCGTGGCAGAAGGTCCTGTCGTGGGCCGGCCAGATCGTCACCATGCCGTTCGGGACCCTCGTGGCCGTCGTGCTGTACCGCGACCTCCAGAGCCGCAAAGGAATGGGGTGACCGCATCGGCGACCGGGGACACGCCGCGGTGAACGGCCTGCGCATGGACCACGAGGCGCACGGCGCCGGCGACCCGCGGGTGCTTCTGCACGGCGGCGGCGGCGCCGGCGAGATGTTCGGGAGATACCTGGCCGCACTGGCCGCGGACCGCGAGGTCATCGCGGCCCACCTGCAGGGCCACCGCCACACGGCCGACATCGACCGGCCCCCCCGCTTACGGGGCCACGGCGGATGACGTCCACGGCCTGCTCGGCCACCTGGGCATCGCCCGCGCGGACGTCATGGGCTACCCCCTCGGCGGCTGCTCGGTGACGCCCCGCACCCGGCGCACGATGTCCTCGGGCGCCGCGCAGACCAGATCGGCGCGGGTGCTCAACTCAAGCAGCGACGGCGCGAAGTGCCGCCTGACGGCTGCCCGCCCGACCTTCATGGCGAGAGCCGCCGCGGCCTCGCCGGCATACTCGCGCCACCCGTACCCGTGGTACTGGCGGTCGTCGAGCATCCGGCGCACCGGCGCCGGGCGCTTCCAGCGGACCAAGGCCACACCCCCGGCTCCTGCATCGTGCGGCGCGCCCTGCGCTTTCAGGGCCGCAGGCCACCAGCACGCCGCCGGCGAAGGCGGCTCCCATGACCAACCGCGACGTCATCGCCGCCTGGGACGAGCATTCTCGCACACACACCCCGTTCGGCCCACAGGGGGACTTCGCCCGCGAGCACCTGCTGAATCCGGCGGTCTTTACCCTGCTGGGCCCGCCCGCCGGCCTGCGGGTGCTGGATGCGGGCTGCGGCGGCGGCTATCTGTCGCGTCTGCTGGCGCGCGCGGGCGCCCACGTGACGGGCCTGGAGCCCTCCGCCTACATCGCGCAGGCCCGGGCGGCCGAGGCCGCCGAACCACTGGACATCCGGTACGTGCAGGCGGACCTTTCCGCGGGATTTGGTGATGACGGCGTCTACGACGCCGTCATCGCGAACATGGTCCTGCAGGACATCCCCGACTACGGGGCGGCCATGCGGCACTGCGCGGCCGCGCTGCGTCGCGGGGGCCGCCTCATCTTCTCGCTGGTCCACCCCTGCTTCGAGGAGCCGGACGCGGCATGGGCGGCCAAGGGATACGTCGCCGTGGCCGAGTACCTGCGGGAGCATAGCCAACCCCAGGCGGGCGGCCCGCCCCTGTTCCACCGGCCGCTCTCGGCCTACCTCAACCTGGTGGTGGAGGCGGGCTGCGCCATCCGCCGGATCCTCGAGCCCAGGCTCGACGACCCGGCCGACCGCAACGCGCACGTGCCGAGCTTCATTGTGGTGCTGGCGGAGCGGGGCTGAGCGGGCGCGCCGGAATCGGGGTCTCCCCCGCCGCCTCCACGCGGTAGGCCTGGGCACCGGGCCGCGAGGTCACGATCTCGCGCAGCTCGGTGCCGGCATAGAGCAGCCCGACCCCGTCGTCCGCCGCGACGCCGGGTGGGATCGCGCCCGCCGCCACCAGACGCCGGTAGGTGGGGCGGCGCCGCGGCTCGCCGTCGTAGTGGGGACAGTGGCTGCCGGGGAGAAACCCCAGCCCGTCGGGCAGCGCCGCCAGATCGCCGCCGTACGAGTCCGTCACGCCGCCCTCAAACCAACAGAGTGATCCGGCGCTGAGCCCGCAGAGGACGACGCCCGCCTCCCAGGCGCGGCGCATCGCGCGGTCGACCCCGTGCGCCCGCCAGATGGCCAGCAGGTTGACGGTGTTGCCGCCGCTGACATAGACGAGGTCCTGCGCGAGCAGCATGGCCTCGATATCGGACCCGTCGCGCTTGAAGAGCGGCAGGTGGGTGGCGACGGCCCGCGGGTAGCGGAAGGCGTGGTAGAAGCGGGTATGGATCGCACGGGCTCCTCCCGTGCGATTGCGAGGTCAGAGGTACGAGTCGTTGTCGGCGCTGGCGGTGGCGACGAAGCACACCTTCGGGTGGGGAGATCCGGTCAGCCCGAGCAGGTAGTCGTCCAGGGCCGTGGTGCTTTCCATCGAGAACCCGCCGCCACCCATGGCCACGATGCGCCGCTCCGTCACATCGGCCACCCCCATATGCGAGCGGGCGCCGCATCGCGGCGCCCGCGGACCCGCAGCGCGGCAATGGGCCGCGGAAGCGGCCCCGGATTATTCGACCGGGTGGTCCGGGCTGAGGTGCTTGGCGAGGAAGCGCCAGATCTCGCGCCGGATTTCGCGCGAGCGGACCGTGTCGATGCGGTCGAACTGGTGCCCGCCCGGCTCGGCCTGGTAGATGCGGTACTCGAAGCTCTTGCCCTCGGCCTTCAGGGCCTGGATGAGGTGCTCGACCTCCAGCACGTTCACGTCCTCGTCGGTCGTGTTCGTGTGGATCAGCAGCGGCGTCTGCAGCTTGTGAGCGTTCCAGGCCGGCGAGCGCCGGCGGTACTCGTTCACATTGTCGGCGGCGGACTTGCCGATGTGCGACTCGGCCGAGAAGATCGCCTGGTACTCGGGGCCCTTGTAGCCCATGCGCGCGACGAGGTCGCTGGAGGGGACGCCGGCGAACGCGCACGCGTAGAGCTCGGGGTGGTCGAAGATGTTCATCAGCGTGTGCATGCCGCCGTGGCTCCAGCCGAGGATGCCGACGCGCTTTGCATCGAGGAAGTCATGGGTGTCGAGCATCCACTTCGCGGCGGTGCAGGTGTCCTCGTTCTCCAGGCCGCCGTAGTCGATGGCGTCGTAGTAGCCGCGGCCGTAGCCGGTGCTGCCGCGGTAGTCGGGCGAGACGATGGTGTAGCCCTGCTCCAGCAGCTCGCGGAGCTTGTTGGCGCCGCCCGAGTCGTGGTTGGCGTGCACGCCGCCGTGCACGTACACGAGCAGCGGCTGCGGGCGCGACTTATCCAGGTTCTTGGGCACCATCGTGTAGGTCCAGAACAGGAACGGGTTGCCCGCGCCCTGGCCCGTCGGGTTCTTCTGGTAGCGCAGGGGCGGGCCGGCCAGCTTGAACTTGCCGACGTCGGCGATGTCGCCGACCTTCTGAACCCAGAGGACGTCGTCGATCGCCTTCAGGAGCGTGTCGTTCATGTGGCGCTGGTAGTCCAGGGCACGCTCGAGGTTGGCCAGGCGCTGCAACAGCTGCTGTTCATCCATGCGGGGTGCGTTCGCGGCTGGTGGGCGAAGACCTGCCGCCTACCGGCGCGGGCCGGCCGGCGCCACCTCGCCGTCGTGGGCCGCCATCTCGCGGGCGAGGCGCTCCAGCACCTCGCCGACCTCCGCGTGCCGCTCGGGCGACCAGCCCTGAACCAGCCGGAGGAGGCCCTCGCGGCGCACGCTCACCCACGTGTCGAGGGCGCTGAGGCCCTTCCCGGTCGGCACCAGCAGGGGCTCCGGACCTGCCCCGCCGCCATCGCGCGCCACCAGGCCGGCGGCCTCCAGGGAGCTGGCAAATGGCGCCACGTCGTCCGGGGCCCGCTCCAGGCGGGCGGCCAGGTCGCCGAGCGTCACGGGGCCCCGGGTGCGGATCTCATCCAGCAGGCGGTAGGCGGCGGGGTCGATGGCCAGGCCCACCTGCTCGGCGAGGCGCGCACGCCAGGGCAGGGAGTCGTCCGCGCGCCGCACCAGGGTGGCCAGCGCGCGCTCGATCTCGGGCAGGGGATCGCTGAGCTTGGGCATGGCGAAGTGCTCGCCGAGGCCGGCGGCCCGCGAGGTCGCCCGCAGGGGGATCTCGCGCAGCAGCCAGGTGAGGGCGAAGGCCGCCACGGCCACGGGCACTGCGGTGAGAAACACGTGGTCGAGCGCCTGACCGAACGAGGCGATGAAGACGGCGCGCAGGCCGGCGGGCAGTGCCCGCAACGCGGCCGGATTCGACTGCAGGGCCGCGGCGGTGGTGCCCGGCGGCAGGCCGGCGGGGAGGTTGGCGGCGAGGCGAGCGGCAAGCTGGCCGTAAAAGACGGCCCCGAAGACGGCCACCCCGAAGGCGGAGCCCACGGAGCGGAAGAAGGAGGCGGCCGCGGTGCCCGCACCGAGGTCCTCGTAGTCCACGCTGTTTTGGACGGCCACCACCAGCACCTGCATGACGAGGCCGAGTCCGAGCCCGAGGCCGGCCATGTACCACGACCGGGTGGCGAGGGCCGTGTGGGGGCCCATCGTCGACAGCAGGTACAGGAAGATCGCCGTGACGGCCGTGCCGGCGATCGGGAACGGCTTGTAGCGGCCCCAGCGCGACATGAGCTGGCCGCTGCCGACGGAGGCGAAGAGGAGCCCGGCCATCATCGGCAGCAGCTGCAGCCCGGACGCGGTGGGGCTGGCGCCGTTCACGACCTGCAGGAAGAGCGGCAGGAACGTGATGGCGCCGAACATGGCGAAGCCGACGATGAAGCCGATGGCGCTGGCGACGTTGAACACGGCGCCCCGGAACAGGCGCAGCGGCAGGACCGGCTCGGCGGCGCGCGCCTCCACCCGCACGAACAGGCCGAGGAGCGCGAGCGACCCCGCCCCGAGGGCGAGGATCGGCGCGGACGTCCATGGGTACTGCGTCCCGCCCCACGTGGTCAGCAGGACGATGCCCGTGACGGCGGTGGCCAGCAGGACGGTGCCCAGGTAGTCGATCTGGTGGCGGCTGCGGTCCGCCGGCACGTGCAGCGCGGCCGCCGTCGCGGCCAGGGCGGCGGCGCCGATGGGCAGGTTGATGTAGAAGACCCAACGCCATGACAGGGTGTCGACCAGAAAGCCGCCCAGCAGCGGCCCGACGACGCTGGACACCCCGAAGACGGCCCCGAAGTAGCCCTGGTAGCGGCCCCGCTCCAGCGGCGGCACCACGTCGCCGATGATGGCCTGGGCCGTGACCATCAGCCCGCCGCCGCCGATCCCCTGCAGCCCGCGAAAGGCGATCAGCTGGTCCATGCTGTGGGAGAGGCCCGCCAGGGCCGACCCGAGCAGGAAGATCACGATGGAGGCCTGATAGACGATTTTGCGGCCGTACTGGTCGCCCAGCTTGCCGTAGATGGGCGTGGAGGCGGTCGTGGCGATCAGGTAGGCGGTCACGACCCAGGAGAGGTGGCTGAGGCCGCCGAGATCGCCCGCGATGGTCGGCAGGGCCGTGGCCACGATGGTCTGGTCCAGGGACGAGATCAGCATGCCCAGCATGAGGGCGCCGAGCACGACCATCAGGCTGCGCCGCTCCGAGGCCTGCCGCATGCCGCCGCCCCCCCTTCTTATCCTGTTCGCAGACGGTCGTGGCCATTTCGGCCGGGCATGCGATCGGCCCGGAGGGGTGGCGACGCGAGCGGCCCTCTGCTGCCCTCGATACCGCGTGCGGAGCGGCCGCCAGTCGCATCGACGCCATCCTGGTCGAGCTGACGGTCATGGCCATTTCGGCGGGCATGCTATCGGCCCGGAGGGGTGGCGACGCGTGCGGCCCTCTGCTGCCCTCGACGCCGCGTGCGAAGCGGCCGCCAGTCGCATCAACGCCATCCTGGTCGAGCTGACGCCCGCGACACCGGAGGCGCTCCCCCTGCTGCGCGAAGCCCTTGGTTCACCACCCGATCTGGCCATGCGGCGCATTGAGGACGACGGCGGACATGCCGTGACGGTCCTCACGCTCGCGCCGGATGTCAACTCGCGCCTGACGGACGTGCTGGGGGCCGCCGCCGGCGGGGGATCGCGCGTGGGAAGCGACACTGTCGCCACCGACCAGCTGCGAACCGCTGGCGATGCCCTGCGGGCCTTGCTCGATGGCAAGTATGTGGCGGTCGGCGGGTCCAAGGGGTCCGCCTACGCCCTCGCCCACGCCCAGTTCCCGCAGCGACAGCCGATGGAGCCGCCCAACGAGGTCGTGCTCCAGGGCCCCCATGTCGGCTTCGTCGAGAGCACGGGTGCCAACATCGCGATCCTGCGCCAGTTCCTGCGCTCTCCGGCCCTGCGCATCGATCGCTTCACATTCCCGCAGGCCGGCGGCGTGGCTGTGTCCCTCCTCTACGTGCACGGCGCGGCCAAGCCGGAGCTCGTCGCGGCGCTGCGCAAGCGCCTCGGCACCTTCGACCCCGGCTATTCCATCCAGGGCAGCAACACGGTGCAGCAGTGGCTGAACGGCTGGCGCGGGCGCGTGCTGCCGCTGGTCGAAACGACGGAGCGGCCGGACAAGGTCGCCCGCTCCCTGCAGGAGGGGCGCGCGGCGCTGTTCGTCGACGCTTCCCCCGTGGCCCTGCTCGCGCCGGCCGTCTTCGTCAGCTTCTTCGAGATGACGGGGGACCATCTGGTCATGCCCTGGGTGGCGACCCTCCTCCGGTCGCTGCGGGTGATTTCCATGCTGCTTGCCGCCTCGGTCTCGGCGCTCTTCGTCGCCGTCGCGACCGTGAACGTCAACGTGCTCCCGCTGGCCCTCTTCAACAGCATCTCGCAGAGCCGGCAGGGGGTGCCCTTTCCCACCGTCGTCGAAATTCTGATCATGGAGGTCCTGGTCGAGGTCATGCGCGAGGCCAGCGTGCTGATGCCGGGCCCGCTCGGACAGAGCATCGCCGTGCTCGGCGCCATCATCCTCGGCCAGTCGGCCGTGGCGGCCGGGATCGTCAGCGCGCCGGTGATCGTCGTGGTGGCCCTGGGCTACATCGCCAGCCTCTCGATCCCGTCGTACGACCTCGCCTACGTCATCCGGGTCGCACGCTTCGGCCTCATCGGCCTCGGCGCCTACCTCGGCCTGAACGGCGTCTTTTGGGGCTTGGCGCTCGGTCTGGTCGGACTGGCCAGTCTGACGTCGTTCGGGGTGCCCTACCTCAGCCCCCTGGCCCCGGTGCGTCCGACCGGGATCGCCGACGCCGTGCTGCGGCAGGCCTTCCCCGGCCGGCGCGACTCCATCTGGCGCTGGAGCCCGAGCCGGCGTGGATGAGACGATCCGCCTCGGCCAGCTGATCACGGTCGGCGTCGGCGTGATCTACCCGACGATGGTCGTCTTGCTGCCGGGCGCGCTGATCCGCGACGCCGGCCGCTGGGCGTGGCTCACCCTCCCGCTCTGCGGCGCCGGCGTCGGGGCGGTGGCGGCGGCGGCCTACCGCTCCCCCGTCCTGCGCCAGGAGGGGCTCATCGGCGCGGCCCTGCGCGTCGGCGGGCCATGGGCCGGCCGCGCCCTGCTGGCCACGGTCTGGCTGACGGCCGCGGCCTATGGCGTGCTGATCGTGCGCCAGCTGGCCCTCGCGGGTCTGACCGTCTACGTCTCCGCTGACGTGCCGTTGATCGTGCTGGTCGCCATGCCGATCATCCTGGCCACCCTCGTGGCGGCCCTCGGCATCGGCGTGCTGGCACGCGTGGCGGTCATCGTCATCCCGCTGATGGTGCTCAACAACATCCCCTGGCTGGGCATCAGCCTCCCCAGCCTCCACATCAGCTGGCTGCGGCCCGCGGTGCCCTCCAATCTCGACTTCGCGAGCCCTCCCGCGCTTTCGCTGGCCGGCGCATTCATGGTGGAGATCTTCCTGCTGGCCGTCTGGACGGACAAGCTGAACGCCGTGCCACGGGCGCGCGACGGCTCGCTGCTGGCGCTCAAGGTCATCGGCATGGTCGTGCTGCTCGGAACGCTGGCGGTCGCCCAGGTGATCGCCTTCTTCGGACCGGAGCGCGCGGGCCAGTTCCTGATGCCGACGGCGGAGCTCGCACGTGAACTGGCGTACCCCGACTTCATCCAGGGCCTGAACGCGATCGCCTCGCCCTTCCTCATCCTGGGCGGCATGGTGAAGCTCGCCTTCTACGAGCTCACCCTGGTTCGCCTGCAGCGGACGCTGGTCCCCCTTGGCGCGCCGGTCTGGCACGCCATTGCGGTCGGGCTGCTTCTTGGCGTGGCCGGCGCGACCCTGCTGCCCGACACCTTCGATCTTCTGCGTGCCCTTACCGTCATTGGCGATGCCGGCATGGCCGTCTTCGGGGGTCTGCCCCTGCTCCTCCTCGTGGGGTCGGCCTTCGCGCCGCGCCGGCGCCGGCAGGCCGCGTGACGCCTCTCCGGCGCCTGGCCCTGGCCAGCGTTGCCATCCTGCCCATGCTGGCGGGATGCGCGTCGCTGCGGATCCCGGTCGAGCAGCGTGGCGTCGTCATGCTGCTCGGCCTGGATGCGGCGCCGGGCCGCGGCTACACCGTCACCATGTCCTACTTGAACCCCCTCGGCACGGCGTCCGTGGGGCAGCGCTCCGGCGCCGGCCAGGCATCCCCGGCCCTCATCCGCACCGCCACGGCCGCCACCCTCCCGCAGGCGATCGCGCAGGTCTCCGAGTACAGCTACCAGTACTTTGACTTCAGCCACATCTCCGGCGTCCTGGTCTCAGCACCCCTGGCCAGTCAGGGTCTGGCGACCGTCCTGGACACGTTCCAGCGTGCCGCGATCTTCGCCGGCTTCATGTACGTGGGGGTCGTGCGGACAGGGACGGCGCACCAACTGCTCCTGGCCACCCGCGCCAGCCTGCCCAGTGCCGGCTTCGTCTTTACGAAGACCATCCAGTGGGCCAGGCTCAATACGCCCTTCGCGGCCGAGCGCATGCCGGAGTTCCTGGACCGCATGGAGATGGATGGGGAGGAGCCGATCACGGACGCCGTCGCCGCCCAGGCCCCTGAGGTCGGATCGCCGGCCTTCGCCCTCGACGGGCTCGCCGTTTTCCGCGGCGACCGGCTGCGGGGATGGCTGCAAGGCCAGCAGGCGCTGGGCTGGGACCTTCTGTCGCGCCACTGCTTTCTCCAGCCGGTCGCCGTGGGCACCGCCGAGCCCTTCACGCTCGTCCTCCGGGGCTGCAGCGTGGCGGTGCGTCTCCTCCCCGGAGGCGGTCTCCACTTCCAGGTGCATGTGCATGTCGCGGGCCATCTCCTGTCGGTCGCCGACCCCACGGCCAGCTTCACCCGTGGGCCGAGCCCGTTCGCGCCGTTCGAGGCGGCGGCCGACCGGATGTTTGCGCAGGCGGCCGAGGCGGCCATCCACCAGGGCCAGGCCCTGGGGGCCGACCCTTTCGGCTTCGGGCAGCAGGTGCGCATCCAGGACCCGGCCCTGTGGCGGGCGCTGCGCGATCAATGGAGTAGCCGCTGGTTCCCGCGCGCGACGTTCGACGTCAGCGTGCAGACGTCGGTCGACCTGCCCGGGCTGACCGTGTTGCCGCTGCAGCCGGGCGGCTGAGCGGACGGGAGAGGCCCCAAACTGTTCGACCGAGCGGACATCCGCCCGCCAGATGGTGCACTGGGGGGTGCGTCGGCGCGGCGACCGCCGGGCGGCTGAGCTACCACACCCCGGGGATGATGCGGTGGCGAACGCGCTCCATGTACGCGGCATAGCCCGGCAGCTCCGTCCGCAGCGTGCGCTCTTCCAGCACGGCGCGCACGGCGATGCCGGCCATGAGGCCCAGCGTCGCGAGCAGGCCG
>DAHVAF010000148.1 GCA_027314765.1 Clostridia bacterium
TTCGGCGACAAGCGGGCGGGTGGGGGCGGCGGGCAGCCGGTCGGGCCCGGGTGCGAGAGCGGGTGCCGAAGATGCTGGGGCGGCGAGGTCGGCCTGGCCGCCGCGGGAGCCTTGGGGGGGTCGGTTTGGTGGCGGCGGGGCAGGCGGGGGGCGAGGTCCCAACCGCCTCGCACGCGGGAGGGCGCGACGGCGGTGGGGGTTGGCGGGGGTTGGCTTGGTGGCGGCGGGGTACGTGGGGGGGGCGACGCGGCACGCGACTCGCGCACGCCATGGGCAGGAGTGGGCGCCGCCGGCACGAACCGCGGGCCAGTGGGGGGCGGAGCGATGAACCTCGCGACAATGCACTTCCGCAGCGAGGCGCTGGGGCGGCAGGTCACCTACACGGCCGTGCTGCCGGAGCCGCGCCACGGGCCGGGCCCGTTTCCGGTGCTGTACCAGCTGCATGGGCGGGGCGGCGACCACTCGGGATGGGTCGTGCAGGGCCGGCTCGTCATCCACGCCGCGCCGTACCCGCTGATCGTCGTCTGCCCGGACGGCGGCGTCTCGGGATGGCGCAACCGGAGCGTCAACGAGCGCTACGAGGACTTTGTCACGCGGGACCTTGCGGCGCATGTGGCGGCCACCTTCCATGTGCGGCCGGGCCGGGCGGCCATCGGCGGGCTCTCGATGGGCGGCGGCGGGGCGATCCGCCTCGGGCTGAAGCACCCCGAGCTGTATGCGTCGATCTGGGGCCACAGCAGCGCGATTTTCACCGGCGAGCGGCTGCGGGCGGACGGCGCGAGCGAGGCGGAGTCGGACGCGGACGACCTCTACGCCATCGCGCTGCGGGCCGTGCAGGCCGGCGGGGCGCCGCGGCTGGGCTTTGACTGCGGGGTCGACGACTCGCTGCTCGAGAACAACCGCGCCTATCACCGCCACCTGGAGGCGGTGGGTCTCGGCCACGCCTACCACGAGCACCCGGGCGCGCACACCTGGGAGTACTGGGACACGCACGTGGTCGAGGCGCTGCGCCAGCACGCCGAGGCGCTGGGGATCCGGGCGGAGGGCGGCAGCTAGAGGCTGCGGCTCCCTGGTGGCGTCAGGCGCCGCGCGCCTGCTGCTCGGGGGGGCCGGCCTTCCGCGCGGCCGCGTACCAGGCGATCGTCTCGCGCAGGCCGGCCTCCAGGGGCGTGGTGGCGGAGAACCCGAAGAGATGGCTGGCCCGCGTCACGTCGAGCCTCCGGCGCGGCTGCCCGTCGGGGCGCGCGGGATCCCACCGCAGCTCACCGCCATAGCCCACCAGGCCGGCGATCAGTGCGGCCAGGTCGGCGATGCGGATCTCCCGCCCCGTGCCGATGTTCACCGGATCGGCTCCGCTATAGAGGCGCGCGGCTCGCACCACGGCGTCGGCACAATCGCCGACGTACAGGAACTCCCGTGTCGGCTGTCCCGTGCCCCAGAGACGGACCGCCGGCTGCGCGGCGTCCCGCGCCTCCATGAAGCGCCGGATCAGGCCCGGGATCACGTGGCCGGACTCCAGGTCGAAGTTGTCCCGCGGTCCATAGAGGTTGGCGGGGAGCAGGTAGATGCCGTCGAGCCCGTACTGCTCGCGGTAGGCCCGCACCATGGTGAGCAGCGCGCGCTTGGCCACGCCGTACGGGGCGTTGGTGGCCTCTGGGTAGCCGTTCCACAGGTCGTCCTCGCGAAACGGGAGCGGCGTCAGCCGGGGGTAGGCGCACGTGGTGCCCACCACGACCAGCTTGCGCACACCCTGCTGGCGGCACGCCTCGACCACGTGGATGCCCATCGTCGCGTTCGCGTAGAAGAACAGCCCGGGGTTGCGCCGGTTCGCCTCGATGCCGCCCACGCGCGCGGCAAGGTGCACCACCGTCTCGGGCCGCGTGCGGGCCAGGAGGGCCTCGGCCTCCACCTGCCGGGTCAGGTCCGCCTCGTCCCGGCCCGGCGCGACGATGTCGGTCACGCCCGAGGCGCGCGCGCAAGCCACCACGGCGGCGCCGAGGAAGCCCCTGCCCCCGGTCACCAGCCAACGGCCCGGATAAGGCTCACCCACGTGCACGACCCCCTTGAAGCCGATCGCGCGCGGAGAGACCGCGCGCTCCTTCGGCCCCTACGCCCGACCCGGGCCTGGCGCCCGCGAGCCTGGGCCCACATTCGGCGGGGCGCCGCCGGCGCGCTCGCGTTGCGCCAGGTCCAGATCGTGGTCGACCATCATCGCCACCAGCTCCGCGAAGCGCACACGCGGCGTCCAGCCCAGCGTCGCGCGGGCCCTGGTGCTGTCGCCGCAGAGGTGGGGGATCTCGACCGGGCGGCGGTAGCGCGGGTCGAGGACGACATGGGCCTGCCAGTCCAGCTCGAGCCGGCCGAAGGCAGCCTCCAAGAACTCCCGCACCGAGTGCGATTCGCCCGTCGCCACGACGAAGTCGCCGGGGACCGGCTGCTGCAGCATCAGCCACATGGCCACGACGTAGTCGCCGGCGAAGCCCCAGTCGCGGCGCGCGTCCAGCTCGCCGAGGTAGAGCCGGTCCTGCAGTCCGAGGCGGATGCGGGCCGCGGCGCGCGTGATCTTGAGGGTGACGAACGTCTCACCGCGACGCGGCGACTCGTGGTTGAAGAGAATGCCGTTGGCGATGAAGAGCCCGTACGCTTCTCGGAAGGTGACCCCGAAGTGGTGCGCGGCGACCTTCGCGACGGCGTAGGGGCTGCGCGGCAGGAAGGGGCTGGCCTCGTTCTGCGGCGCCGGCGCCAGCCCAAACATCTCGGAGGAGCCCGCCTGGTAGACGCGCACGGGCCGTCCGGCGGCGCGCGCGTGGTCGCGGACCGCCTCAAACAGGCGCAGGGCGCCGAGGCCGGCCACGTCGGCGGTGTGCTCGGACTGGTCGAACGACACGCGCACATGGCTCTGGGCCGCCAGGTTGTAGACCTCGTCCGGCTGCGCGGCATCCAGGATCCGGCGCAGGGCCGTCCCGTCCAGCATGTCGCCGTAGTGCAGCCGCAGTCCGCCCGGCTCGCCGTGGCCGTCGTCGCCGAGAAGGTGGGGATCGGTGTAGAGGTGGTCGATGCGCTCCGTGTGGAAGCTGGAACTCCGGCGCACGATGCCGTGCACCTCGTAGCCCCGCCCGAGCAGCAGTTCGGCGAGGTAGGACCCGTCCTGTCCGGTCACGCCCGTGATGAGGGCACGCGGCACCGCCTGCTCACCGCCTCGCGCGATTCTCGGGGGCGCGCTCAGTAGACGCGGTCCAGCACGAAGTGGCCGAACGCCCGCAGCATCAGCTTCGCGCGCGAGTCGGGCAGAAGCGGCTGCAGCCGCGCCCAGGCCGCCTCGATGAGCTGGTCGGCCTCCTCGCGGCAGGCGCGAATCGCGCCGCACTCCTCGATGAGCGAGATGGCCTCATGGACGTGGCCAGGCTCGGCCGGCCGGGCGGAGAGAATCTGCCAGAGCCGCGCCCGCCCGGCCGCGTCCAGCCGCGACATGGCCTTGGCCACGGGCATGGTGACCTTGCCCTCGGTCACGTCCTCGCCGCGCTGCTTCAGGTCGCGCGAGAAGCCGCTCAGGTTCAGGGCGTCATCGACGATCTGGAACGCCACGCCCACGGCGTCGAAGAAGCCGCCGACCGCCGCCTCCTGCTCGGGGCTTGCGCCGCCGAGGAGCGCGCCGATCCGGGCCAGGCAGCTGGCGGGCACGCCGGACTTCAGGCGGTGCACGGCCCGCACGTGGCGCTCCGCCATCAGGCCGTCCCCGGTGCGGACGACGTCCGGCATCGCATGCCCATAGCCGTCGATATCGAGGGCCTGGCCCGTGTGGGCCGCGCGGGCGGCCTCGAAGTACAGCTCATACAGCCGCACCTTGTCGGCATCCGGAATGTCGAGGTGGCGGACGAAGGCCTGCGGCCAGAAGTAGCAGGCCGTGCCGGCGTTGATGGCCAGCGCCTCGCCGTACAGGTGGTGCGTGGCCGGGCCGCCCCGCCGCACCACGGACCGGTCCTCGACGTCATCGACGATCAGCGACCCGACGTGGACCAGCTCGGGCAGCGCCAGCCAGCGCAGCAGCGGCTGCGAGTCGCCACCCACCGCGTCGCAGCAGGCCAGCAGCGCGTACGACCGCCACGCCTTGCCGCCCCGGTCCACGACCGTCCGCACCGGCTCGATCAGGGCCCGCGAGACCTGCCGCAGGTCCAGCCCCTCCAGGTAGTCCGTGCGCTCCGCGCGGGCCACCACGGTGGCGGCGCTCTCCGCGTCCAGGTCGAGGGGCAGGACCGCACGCACGCACGCCCGCGCCGCCTTCGAGACGGCGCGGAGGAAGTCGTCGATCGTCTCGCCCTCCTCCGCGATGGCGCGCTCCACAAAGCCGAGCCCGGATACGGCCCGGCCGCGGACCGTACCGTGCAGGCGGACGCGCCCCTCCCAGAACGACGGCTTGGAGATCAGCGTCACAAACTCCTGATGGGGGAAGTCCGCCTCCGCCATGAGCTCAACACCCGCCGCCGGCACCTGCAGGCGCCAGGCCGTGGGGTGCGTGACAAAGGTCTTGGAGCTTGTCCACTCGGCGTCGCCGGTCAGCGAGAAGTCGGTATACCGCCTGACCTCGCCGTCGGGGGCCACCTCGACGGCGAACCGCCCGGCGGACTCGCCGGTCTGGGGGTCGCGCAGGGCGTAGAGGCTCCACTCGCCCCCGTCATCCAGCTGGGCCGACAGCCAGTCCCAGGACCGCCCCGGGGGCGGTGCCGCCTCGCCCGCGTCCCCGCGCCAGTCGTCGGATGCGCGTGGATCGTGCCCGAACTCGTGGTCGTACCAGGCCGACCCGTGGACGACCGGCTCCTCGGTGCCGTCCCGGCACACGGTGCCCCGCACGGAAAGCCTGGGACAGAAGTAGTAGAACATGCGCTCGCCCTGCCGGCCGGCCACCACGCCGTCCTCGCCATGGCGCACGAACGGCTTTTGGGGCGTCAGGTGAAGGTTGCAGGCCAGATCCCCGGACCCGGTGGTGAGCGACAGCCGGTAGCCGCCATCCGGCTCGCGCCGGAACGACCGGCCGTCGTAGTCGAGGTCAAGGTGGTCCCGGCCGACCCTGGCGGGCGCCCGCATCAGCTGGTCGGGCAGGGGGACGTGATCGCGGTCGACGATCTCGGCCAGGGCCCGCCGCAGGAAGGAGTCCCCCCCGGTGTCCTCGCGGGCCAGACGGCCACGGGCGATGGCCGGCGCGGCCGGGTCCACCAGAGACTCCGGCATGTAGCGCCTGCCCGCGGGGTCGATCATGGCCCACGTCAGCGCGTGCGCGTACACGTAGCGCTGCTCGGCCTCGTCGTGGTCGACCGCGCGCCGAAAGAAGGCGGCGAACAGCGACAGCTCGGCGCCCGACGCCGTGGCCAGGTGGGCGTTGACGTACCACCATTCCAGGGTGGCGGAGTCGTGGGGGCACTCGTGCCGGGAGAGGTCGAGCGGCCCGCAGTCCGGCCAATCCGCCGGATTCTGCCCGGCACCGGTCGCCTCGGCTGGCCTCGTCTCCATTCAGTGACCTCCCACTGACATCCCGCGGCCAATTCGCACCCCAACGGGAGGGTAATGGCGTTGCCCCAGGCGGCCGTTCCTCCGGCGGTTCGATGGGATCTGGCGGCGTGCCCTGAACGGCCGAGCCCCCGGATACGGTACACCAAGGGGAAAGGTGAGGGGGGCCGTCCGCCGCCCGGTTCGCGCCCTTCACCGGAGCAACGCCGCCGGACGCCCGGTGCCAACGTCGCAGGCGCCGAGGGTGGGGAGCAGGTCGGCGATCTCGAACACGCCCCGCGTCCGACGGGCCGCCATCCGCTCCCGGTACCGCTCGGGCCCGGTGAGGATGCGCTGCAGCGCCGCCGGGACGCCGGCCGGCCCGTCCACCACCTCGCCGACGCCCGTCTCGGCGACCCACCGCTCGTTGCCGCGCTGGACCGGGGCCATCCCGGGCGTGCGCACGGCGATGAGGGCCCGCCCTTCGGTGACCGCCTCGCCGATGGTCATGGTGCCGGGCTTGCCGATGAGCACGTCGCAGAGGCGGCGGTAGTCGAGCGGGCGCTCGACGAAGCCCAGGACCGCCGTGGGCATGCCCGACGCCCACCCGCGCAGCCCGCCCGCGACCTTTGCGCTGCGGCCGCACATCAGGATGAGGTTGACCCGCATGCCCGCATGGGCGATCGCTCGCGCCGCCGCTCGCACGAGCACGCTGCCCTGCGCGCCAAAGGAGACCAGCACCGTCGGGAGGCCCGGATCCAGTCCCAGCTCCCGCTGCCGCGCCCGCACCTCGGAACCGCTCGGTCCCGGCGCGTAGCTGTCCGGATGCACCACCCTGCCGGAGAGCGGGTGCACACGCGCCGCCGCGACTCCCCCCTCCAGCGCCTGTTCCCGCAGGCGCGACGACCCCAGGAGGTAGTGGATGTCGGTGTCCGGCACAAACCAGTACCCGGGCAGGGCCTCCTCGAAGTCGACGGGCACGACCGCGCACGTGACGGCCGGATTCGCCAGCCGCGCGCTGCGCCAAATCACGCCGTTGTTCATGGGCGTCACGGAAACCACGATGTCGGGCGGGCTCCCGGCCCAGTACCGCGCCATGCGCGGCAGACCGCGCGGCGTGAGGCGGTCGTGGCAGTAGATCCCGAAGCGGATCAGCCCGTTGAGGTCGCGGACCTGGTCCTTCCGGAGCATCCGGTTGAAGTGGCCGATGCCCGCCCGCAGCACGGCGCGGTACAGGCGGTCTCCGGCGACGACGTCCTCCAGGTCCACCGCCCGGACGTGCCAGGCCGGCCACCGCCGCTGCAACGCCGCCTGCAGGGCAAGCGCGGCGGTCCAATGGCCCGACCCGGCCTGGAAGTACACAATGTCCACCGAGCGAGCCTCAGGCGCCAACGCCTTCCCCCGTCCCGTCTGTCCCTGGAACCGATCGGCACGGGGTGTTAGATGCGCCCTTGCGGTTTGAAATCCCTCTCCCTCGGGCAGGTGCGGCGGCTCGCGCACCGTACAACACCAGTGCGGGGAGGCGGAAGTGGAATGGTTCTCGACTTTCCGGCGGGGGGCTACCGGTTCATCGCGGCGCCCGGCCGCCCGGTCTCGGCCGGCGTGGCGGCGGCGTCCGGACATGGCCTGACGCGGGTGCGCTTTCTGCGGGCGGTGCCCCTGGCCGAGGGGCTCGCCCGGGTAAAGCGTCACCTGGCCGAGGCGCAGCGGCCCCCGGCGGCCGTGGCGTCGTTCGAGTTGCGCGTTCCAGCCCCCATGGCGGCGGAGGCGTTCGCCGAGTTCAACCGTGGATATGTCGACCGCCTGCGCGAGCTGGGCGTGGTGGCGGGCGAGCACATGCCCGCGGCGCGCACCAACGTCGCGCCCTCCGGCGGAGCGGTTTCCGAGCCCTGCCTCCACGCGTTCACCTACACCGTGCCGCACCCCGGCGCGCGGACCGCCTTCCGCATCTCCGGATCGCCGGAGACGGTGCGCGAGTCCCCGGCCGCGCGCATCGCTTCGATCCTTGACGTGCTGGAGGTCCGCATGGCCGAGCTCGGGGTCGGCTGGCGCGACGCCACGTTCACCAACCTCTACGCCACCGGCGAGCTCGGTGAAGCGATCCAGGCCGAGCTGACGCGCCGCGTGCCGGTGCTGCACGGGCTGGTGTGGTATCCGTCCCTGCCGCCGGTGACCGGGTCCGAGTACGAGATCGACACGGGTGCGGTGGGCGTCGAGCTGGTGGTGTAAGGGGTGTGAGTGGACAGGGCCCGCCCCGGCTCAGGGCGGGCCCTGCCTCACCGGTTTCAGGGCCGCACGATCGCGGACGTGTGGAGAGTGTGGGCCGGCTCGGGCGGAATAGCTGGCGTGGTCCATGTCGATGGCGAACTGCGACGGGATGATCGATGACGACCCGGAGAACGTGGCATCGCCGGCCCCGTTGCCATGGGTGGACGGCGTCACCCGCCGCACCGTCCGAGCCAGGCCGGGGTGACGTTGCGCCCCGCCTCTGGCCGGGCAGACTGCCCCCCTGCGGCCGATTCGCGCCTGGCCGTCCGCGTCCGATTCGGCTTCGTGGCCATGAGCCGCCGACTTCCGGATGGCTCCCCGGCCCACACGGTCACGGAGACTTCCGTTGCGGGCCCGCCGGCGGCGGACTGGCGCCACCGGGTGCGTGCCGCCGCGGCGGCCAACCTCGCCAGCACCTTTCGGATCCTGCGC
>DAHVAF010000159.1 GCA_027314765.1 Clostridia bacterium
CCGCCTGCTGGCGCCGCCGCCGGTGCCTGGGCTTGCGGGGGCGATCGGTCGCAGGGTGGCCACACGGGCCGCCGGGGACGAGCTTGACGCGCGCCGTGGCGCGCGCGAATCCGCGCCGGCGTCGCTTCCTGACCTTGCGGCCGCCGTCGCGCGGCGGGCCCAGGCCCTCGACCGGCCCAGCCTCATCCGCGTCATCAACGCCACCGGGGCGGTCCTCCATACGAACCTCGGGCGCGCACCGCTCTCCGAGGCGGCCATCGCGGCCGTCGTCATGGCGGCCCGTGGCTACACAAACCTGGAGCTCGACCTCGGCACAGGGGAGCGGGGCTCCCGCCACGTGCACACGACGGCCCTGCTCCGCCGGCTGAGCGGGGCGGAGGCGGCCATGGTGGTCAACAACAACGCGGCGGCGGTGCTGCTGGCGCTTGCGGCCCTGGCGGCCGGGCGAGAGGTCGTCATCTCGCGCGGGGAGCTCGTGGAGATCGGCGGCAGCTTCCGGGTGCCTGAGGTCATGGCTCAGAGCGGCGCGCGCCTGCGCGAGGTGGGCACGACCAACCGCACCCACGCCGGGGACTACCGCGCGGCGCTGGGGCCGGAGACGGGCGCCCTGCTGCGCGTGCACCCCAGCAACTACCGGGTGCTCGGCTTCACGGCCGAGGTGGCGACGGCGGACCTGGCGGCCATCGCGCACGGGGCCGGGCTGCCGCTGCTCTACGACCTGGGGAGCGGCACCCTGGAGGAGGTCGCGGGCGAGCCGACCGTGTCGGCGGCCGTCGCGGCCGGTGCCGACATCGTGACCTTCAGCGGCGACAAGCTGCTGGGCGGCCCGCAGGCGGGGGTCATCTGCGGCCGGGCGGAGCTGGTCGAGCGCTGCCGCCGCCACCCCTTGGCCCGGGCCCTGCGCCCCGACAAGATGACCCTGGCGGCCCTGGAGGCGACGCTGCGGGCATACACCGAGCCCGGGCGGGCGCGGGGCGAGCTGCCGGCGCTGGCCATGATGGGGGCGACCCCCGACGAGCTGGGGGGCGCGGCGGAGGCCGTCGCGGCGGGGATCCGGGCCCGTTGCGGCAACCGGGTGGCCGCGGAGGTCGCCGAGGACGTGTCGCGGGCGGGCGGCGGCGCGCTGCCGCTGGTGGACCTGCCCACGCGGGTCGTGCGGGTTTCGGTGGACGGCGCATCCGCCCAGGAGCTGGCGGCAGCGCTGCGGGCGGGCGATCCGCCGGTCGTGGCGCGCGTGCAGGACGGCGCGCTGGTGCTGGACCCGCGGACGCTGCGCGGCGGGGAGGGAGCCGAGGTGGCGGCGGCCGTGGCGGAGGCCGTCGATACCCTTGTCCGCGGACACGCATAGGGTTGCGGCACCCCAGGCACCCTCGCGGGCCCGGCCACCCGCCGCGGCCCCCGCACCGGGTAGCTCGGCCGCCCAGCAGACCGTCATCCAGCGCACCCCCCAACGCATCCATGCCGAGGCGTTGGATCGCGTGGGGACCACCTTTCTGACCGCTGGCGGCGGACGAGGTCAGGACGGGCGCTTTCTCTGGGGATGCGGGCCACGCGTGAAGGCCGGCGGCGTTCTGCGCATTTCGCTCACCCCGCCCACCTCGTGGTGATACCCGAGGGTCCCTCGAAGGAGGGAGGAATTGACCCGAACCCGGCGAACCCGCTTCCACGACTCGAAACGCGGTGGCGGTGGCCGGGAGGCGGAGCGGTGCAGTCGTACCTCGCCAAGCGCGTCATCGGCGCCGTTCCGCTCCTGGTGTTCATCAGCATCATCTCCTTCGCCATCATTCACCTCGCGCCGGGCGGGCCGGCGGAGATCTACCTCGGGACGGCCGCCACTCCCCAGGCTGTCGCCCAGATCAACCACTCCCTCGGCCTCGACCAGCCGATTTACATCCAGTACCTCAAGTGGCTCTTCGCCATCATCCGGGGTAACTTCGGCACCTCGTTCGCCAACGGCGTGCCCGTGATCCAGGACATCGCGCAGGCATTGCCCGTGACGCTTTATCTCGTCGGCTCGGCCTTCATCCTCGGCTGGCTCCTCGGCATCGCCGTCGGCGTGATCGAGGCCCTCAAGCCCTTCTCGACGCTCGACTACCTGCTCACCGCCGTTTCCTTCGTGCTCATCTCCATCCCGGGCTTTTACCTCGGCCTCCTGTTCATCCTGTTCTTCACCGTCTATCTCGGCTGGCTGCCGTCGCTGGGCATGGTCACCCAGGGGGTGCCGTTCAGCTTCCTCGACCTGGCGCGGCACATGGTCATGCCGGTGGTCACCCTCACAGCCCTCGAGTTCGGTTTCCGGGCCCGGTTCGTGCGCGCCTCGATGCTGCAGGCGCTGAACGAGGACTTCATCCGCACGGCGCGGGCGAAGGGGCTGAGCGGCGGTATCGTCGTCTACAAGCACGCCCTCCGCAACGCCCTTCTGCCGCTGGTGACCCTGTTCGGCCTGGCCCTGCCCGGTCTGTTCGGCGGGGCCGTCCTCATCGAGAACATCTTCTCCCTGCCGGGCCTTGGGCGCCTGGCGGTCAGCTCCGTCCTGGCGCGGGACTACCCGACGGTGATGGCGATCAACACCATCGCCGCCACGCTGGTCGTCCTTGGCAACCTGGTGGCGGACCTGATGTACGGGTGGGTGGATCCGCGGATCCGGTACCGCTAGGACCGGAAGCGCTGGGGGGTTCGGGAGTGGCCGCGCTGCGCCAGCCCACACCGGGAGACGATCAGGCCCCGCAGCCGCTCGTGGCGGCCGATGGTGGCGGGCCGCGCCGCAGCCAGTTCTGGCGGCGCTTCCGCCGTGACCGGCTCGCGATGGCCGGCGTCGGCGTGCTGGCGCTGCTCTACCTGATGGCCATCTTCGCACCCGTCGTGAGCGGGCACGTCGACCCCAACCGGCTGAACCTGCTCATTCCGCTGCAGGGTCCGAGCCCCGCCCACCTCATGGGCACCGACGAGTATGGGCGCGACCTCTGGTCGCGCATCGTCTACGGCGGCCGGATCTCCCTCAGCGTCGGGCTGGTCGCGGTCAGCATCTCCCTCACGATCGGGATCATGATCGGCTCGCTCGCCGGCTACTTCGGCGGGTTCGTGGACGCGCTGCTCATGCGCTTCACGGACGCGGTGCTCTCGTTCCCCATCCTTTTTCTGCTGATCACGGTGGTGTCCATCATCGGCCCCAGCCTGCTGAACATCTTCGCGGTCATCGGCCTGACGTCGTGGCCCGGCATCGCCCGCCTGGTGCGCGGCGAGTTCCTCTCGCTGCGCGAGCGCGACTTCGTGGAGGCGGCACGGGCAGCCGGAGCCCGGCCCCGGCGCATCATCTTCCGCCACATCCTGCCAAGCGCCATGGCGCCCGTGATCGTTGCGGCGACGCTGGGGGTGGCGGGGGCCATCATCTTCGAGGCCGCCCTCGACTTCCTCGGTGTCGGCCTGCAGCCGCCCACGGCGACCTGGGGGACCATCCTCAACGCCAGCCAGGGCTACCTGCCGGCCGGCGACTGGTGGTTCAGCGTCTTCCCGGGCATGTTCATCGTTCTGGCGGTCCTGAGCATCAACGCCATCGGGGACGGCCTCCAGGAGGCCTTCAACCCGCGGGCGATGCGACGCTGAGATACGAAGGAGGATTGGGAATGGCGGAACCGGCACCGTTTTTCGGCCCGGAGATGACCCGCCGCGAGCTCCTGGTGAAGAACCTGCCCAAGATCCTGACCCTGCCGATGGGGGCGGCCCTGCTGGCGGCCTGCGGGCAGGTCGCCACCAAGGCCGGCAACGCGACCGCCGTGTCCACGACGGCGAGCGCGGCTGGGACCACGGCCGCGGCGGGGACGGCCGTGACCGGCGGTGATGCGATCTGGTCCACGTACGGGTCACTCTCGTTCATCAACCCGATCCTCGTCTCCGACACGTCGACGGGCCTGCTCGTGAGCTTCCTGTTCGATCCGCTCGTCAACTTCGACACCAAGTACAACCCGATCCCCGGACTCGCGAGCAGCTGGGAGACCAGCAGCGACAGCAAGAGCTGGACCTTCCACCTGCGCAACGATGTCACCTGGCACGACGGGACGCCCTTCACCAGCAAGGACGTGGCCTTCACCGTCCAGGCCATCCTGAACCCCGGGTACACGGGCCAGCGCGTCAGCAACTACACGCAGCTCGTGGGCGTGCAGCAGTACCTGGCCGAGCTGACGAAGCTGCAGGGGGAGCTGAAGGCCAAGACGCTCAGCAGCGCCGAGTTCAACACCCAGAGCACCGCGGCGTGGCAGAGCTGGATCAAGCAGGGTGCCGTCGAGACGCCGGACCCCCAGACGGTCACCTTCCACCTGACCAGCGTCTTCGCGCCCTTCCTGACCAACGTGGGCGGCAGCTCGCCGATCCCGGAGCACATCTTCAAGAACGCCCTCGGCGCGGCCATGCCCAAGTCGCAGTACAACAGCCAGCCGGTCGGCACGGGGCCGTTCAAGTTCCTGAGCGGCAACACGACGGACCACATGACCGTCGGCCGCTACGCCGGGTATTACAGCAACAAGGCCTGGCTCAACCAGATCATCACCCGCATCATCCCGCAGGTGACGACCGCCGAGGCCGCGCTGCAGAGCAAGCAGATCGACTACTCGCAGATCCAGCCGCCGGACGCCGCCCGCTTCAAGACCCTGCCCTACATCGACTTCATGACGTCGCCGACGTTCGCGTACGAGTACATGGGCTATAACCTCCAGCATCCGCTGTTCCAGGACCAGAACCTGCGCGTCGCCATCTGCTATGCCGTCCCCAAGGACCAGATGGTGAAGACGCTGCTCCTGGGGTACGGGCAGGTCGTCTGGAGCCACGGCTCGCCGGCCCGGTGGGACTACAACCCCAACGTGACCAAGTATGAGTACAACGTGGCCAAGGCCAAGGACATGCTGGCCTCCGACGGCTGGAAGCCGAACAGCAGCGGCATCCTGGAGAAGAACGGCCAGCCGCTGAAGTTCACCATCGCGGTGAGCACGGGCAACGGCTCGCCGCAGAAGGCCACCGTCATCATCCAGGAGTCCCTGAAGCAGATCGGCATGGACGTGTCGGTCCAGCAGTTCGACTGGTCGACGTTCGTGAACAAGGTGCTGCTCGCCAAGAACTTCGACGCGGCCGTCGTGGGCTGGTCGCTCGGCGCCGACCCGGACTCCTACACGATCTGGCACTCCGGCCAAGCGTTCAACTTCGTCTCCTACAACAACCCCGAGGTCGACAAGCTGGAGGAGCAGGGCCGCACCACCCTGCAGCAGTCGGCCCGCGCGAAGATCTACCAGCAGATCCAGGAGATCCTGGCCCAGCAGCAGCCCTACCTGTTCCTTTACTCGTCGGACTCGCTCGATGGCGTCAACAAGCGCATCGAGGGCCCGATGACGGACTCGCCGCGCGGCCTCACGTGGAACATCGACCAGTGGTTCATCCCCAAGCCCATGCAGGGCGGCCCGGCCCTGGTGTCGGGCTAGATCGCCGATCCGGAAGCCGTGGGGGCGCGTGATGCGCCCCCCGGCTGTCTGGGCAGGTGCAGTCGGCCCCGCCTGGAATCTGGAGCGGGGGTGCCCACATGGATCCTGAGTTGCGCGATTATCTCACCGGACTCGAGGCCAGGCTCGGCGAACGAATGCAGGCCAGCGCCGCCAGCGTGGAGGCCGGGCTCGGCGAACGGATTGGGGCCACCGAGGCGAGGCTGGGTCGGCGCATCGACCGCTGCCTCGACCTCACGGCCGAGGTGCAGGCCAACTTGGAGAACTTCCAGCGCGAGATGCGAGATTTCAACCGCGAAATGCAGGCCCAGCTGGGGGTCATGGCGGCGGCTGTCGAACGAATCGAGCCTGCCGTTGACTCCCTGCGCGACCGCGTGGCCAAGCTGGAGGAGCGCCCGTAGCGCGCCAGGAACCCCCTCGCCCGTTGTGGAAGCGCCTTCCCCGAAGGGGTGGGGGCAGGTGGAGCTCAAGGGAAGCGCATGGCTGGTGACAGGGGGCGGCACGGGCCTCGGCCGCGCGATCGCCCTGCTGGCGGCCCGCGGCGGCGCGGACGTCGCCGTCAACTACTCGAAGTCGAAGAAGGAGGCCGAGGAGACCGCCGCCGAGATCCGCGAGCTCGGGGTCCGCTCGGCCGCGATTCGGGGCGATGTGGCCACGGAGGCGGCGGCGGTCGTCGACCAGGCGGCGCAGGCGCTCGGCCGGCTCGACGTCCTGGTCAGCAACGCCGGCACGACGGTCTTTGTGCCATTCAGCAACCTCGACGGGATCAGCGAGTCGGATTGGGACCGCGTGATGGCCGTCAACGTGCGGGCCGCCTTTCTCGGCTCGCGCGCCGCGGCCAAGCACATGAGCGCCCGCGGCGGCGCCATCTGCACCATCGCCTCCATCGGCGGCCTGCGCCCGGCCGGCTCCTCCCTCGTCTACTCGGTCAGCAAGGCGGCCCTGATCCACCTCACCCGCGGCTTGGCCGTGGCCCTGGCGCCCAAGATCCGCGTCAACTGCGTGGCGCCCGGCCTGCTCGACACCCGCTGGACGGCGGGCCACAGCCGCGAGTTCATCGAGAACGAGAACCGCAACTCGATGCTCGGGCACATCCCCACGGTCGAGGATACGGCTGCGGCCGCCGTCGCCCTCTGCCTCAACGAGAGCGTGACGGGCCAGGTCCTGGCCGTGGACTCGGGCGCGACGCTTCATCACTGATGGCCACGCGAAGCGTTGCCTGGTTGGTGACCGGTGGCGGGACGGGGCTTGGCAGGGAGATCGCGCGCCAGGCGTCAGGGCTCGGGGCCCGCGTCGCCGTGAACTACTCCCGATCGCGCGAAGCGGCCGAAGCCACGGCTGCCGAGATCGGCGGCATCGCCATCCAGGGCGATGTGGCGAGCGAGGCGGAGCGCGTGGTCGACGACGCGGCCAAGGCCCTCGGCGGCCTCGATGTCCTCGTCAACAACGCCGGCACCACGGTCCACGTCCCGTTCGCCAACCTGGACGGCATCCGTGAGGCGGACTGGGACCGGATCATGGCCGTCAACGTGCGGGCCGCCTTCGTCGCCTCCCGCGCCGCCGCCCGCCATGGCGTCCACTCCATCCTCAACGTCGCCTCGGTGGCCGGCCTGTACCCGCGCGGCAGCTCCCTGGCCTACTCCGTCAGCAAGGCCGCCCTGATCCACCTCACCCGGGGGCTGGCCGTGGCCCTGGCGCCCAACACCCGGGTCAACGCCATCGCACCGGGGTACCTGGACACCCCCTGGTGGGGCGAGCGGCGCAACGTGGCGCAGGCGGCCGCGCGCGCCCTGCTCGGCCACATCCCCAGCCTCGAGGACACCGCCGCGGCGGCAGTGTCCCTCATCCTCAACGAAAGCGTCACCGGCCAGGTCCTGCCGGTGGATTCGGGGGCGAATCTGCATTGACCATGAGCACAGGCAAGCGCGAGCGCAACGTCATGGTCCCCATGCGCGACGGGGTGCGTCTGGCCACCGACCTGTACTTCCCCGACGGGGACGGCCCCTGGCCCGTCCTGCTGGAGCGGACCCCGTACGACAAGCTCGGCACCGAGCTGGTCAAGTCCGCCGGCTTTTTCGCGCGCCACGGCTACGCCGTGGCGTTGCAGGACGTCCGCGGCCGCGAGCGCTCCGAGGGCGAGTGGTATCCGTTCCGAGAGGAGGCGCCGGACGGCTACGACACGTGCGCCTGGCTGGTCCGCCAGCCCTGGTCCGACGGCAAGATCGGCACCATCGGCCTCTCCTACAGCGGCTGCACGCAGGTCGGCCTCGGCGCCCTGAACCCGCCCGGCCTGACGGCCCAGTGGATCAGCATGGGCCCCCAGAACTACCGCGACTCCGCCATGCGCCAGGGCGGGGCCATGGAGCTGCGCTTTTACATCTACGCCTTCCGCATGGCCGCCACCAGCAAGGAGGCCCAGGCCGACGCGATCAAGCGGATCGCGCTGCAGCGCGCCCACAACGACGTGGGGAAGTACCTGCTGCCGCCGGGGCGCGTGCCGCCCAAGCCCGGCCTGACGCCGCTGAAGTACACGCCCGGCATCGAGCGCTGGGTGCACGACGTGCTGCGCCACGGCGACTACCGCCCGTACTGGTCGGACGCCCCGGCCCTGTCGATCCTGGAGCGGTACGACAGCTACCCGGACGTGGCCATCACCTGCATGTCGTCCTGGTATGACACGTACGTGCGCGGCACCATCGGCAACTACACGGAGATGAAGAAGCGGCACAGGGCCCCGACGCGGCTGCTCATGGGGCCGTGGACCCACGGCGGCCAGGGCGTGGCGTTCTCCGGCGACGTGGAGTTCGGGCCGGACGCGGCCCTGCACTACGACGACGCGCGGCTGCGCTGGTTTGATGGATCCGTGCGCGGCCGCGACGCGGCCGCGCTCACAAACGAGCCCCCTGTGTCCGTCTTCGTGATGGGCGGGGGGAGCGGCCGCAAGAGCCCGAGCGGGCGCATGATGCACGGCGGCGCGTGGCGGGACCTGGCGGATTGGCCTCCGGCGGGCGCCGAGACGCGGGCGCTGCACCTCCGGGCGGGCGGCCGCCTCACGTGGGAGGCACCCGCGTCGGGGGAGGCGCCGGACCGCTACGTGTACGACCCGGCGGATCCCGTGCCGACCGTGGGCGGCTCGATCTCGGCGGCGGAGAACATCATCCCGGCCGGCGGCTACGACCAGCGGGGCGGCGCGCGGGTCTTCGGCAGCCGCGACGACCTGCCGCTCGCGGCGCGGGCCGACGTGCTCGTCTACTCGACCGAGCCCCTGGAGAAGGACCTGGAGGTCACGGGCGCCGTCGACGTGGTGCTCTGGGCGTCATCGTCCGCCGTCGACACCGACTTCACGGCCAAGCTGATCGACGCCTACCCGAGCAACCCCGACTACCCGGAGGGCTATGAGCTCAACATCGCCGACTCGATCGTGCGGTGCCGGTACCGTACGGGCGGGGAGACGGCCGACCCGCCGCTGGAGCCGGGCAAGCCGTACGAGCTGCGCATCCGGCTCTACGCCACGAGCAACGTGTTCTGCGCCGGCCACCGCCTCCGCGTGCACGTGTCCTCCAGCAACTACCCGCGGTTCGACGTCAACCCCAACACGGGCGCGCCGCTGGGGGAGAGCCAGGTGACGGAGCGGGCGCGGCAGACCCTCTTCCACGACGTGGACCGGCCGTCGAGGCTGCTGCTTCCGGTCGTGGGGTAGCGGCGGCGCGTCCGGATGAAGTGCCGCCTGAGCTGCTGGGGCTGGCCATGTTCCGGCCCCAGCAGGCGGCTGAGCTGCTGCGGGAATACCCCGGCGAACTGGCGCTGGCCTGGGCGGGCGGCCGGCCGGTGGGGGTGCTGGGGTACCGGAGGGACGGGCCCACCGCGACCATCCTCCACATTGCGGTGGAGCCGGCATGGCGGCGGCGGGGCGTCGGGCGCCAACTGGTGTCTTGGCTTGCCAAACGGGTGGGCACGGTGGTCGCGGAGACGGACAGCAGCGCCGTGGACTTCTACCGGCGGTGCGGCTTCTCCGTCGAGCCGGCGGGGGAGCGGGGCGGCACGCCGCGGTACGCCGCCCGGCGTCCGGCCACCGGCAGGCCAGCGGCCAGGGGATGATCCAGCTGCCCGGCCCGCAACGCCCCCCAATCCTTCCCCGCCGCCTTTTGGTGCAGCCGCCCCCCCTCACGAGACGCCGGGCGCTTGGTGTGTGGTGGCGGCAACGCGCGCGCAGCAGGATTCGAGGGCCCCACGCCGCATTAAGAGGCGGTATTGCCACGAGTCGGCAGCCATCGGCCGAAACTGCCATCCAGGCAATCGGGTGGGGCCTGCCGGCATGGGTACGGAAGGGCGGAGGTGGATCCTGTGAAGAAGATGGCGATCGGTGTCGTGGCGGGGGTCCTGATGCTCGGCGGGCTGGCCTCGGTGGCCTTTGCGGCGACCGGCCCGACCACCGGACCCGTCGATCAGCCCGGGTGCTTTGGACTCTGGCGGGCTGGGAGTGTGCAGGCGATCGATCAGGGCGGCGGCAACGCCGGTTCGATTTTCGCCGGGCGGGCTGGCAGCAACTCGACGATCAATGCCCAGAGCCGCGCAACATGCGCCGGCCTCTGATCTGAAAGAAGAGACCGCGTCTCGCCCGATGGCGGGCAGGCGCAGCCGGGAGGCCGGGGGACAAGGCGCCCCCGGCCTTCGCACCGTCAGCCGGGGGAGGCGCCTCGGCCCGCGCTGTCTCGGCTCCCACCCGCTGGCGCCTCCCGTCGCGACCCCGGGTGGATCGCCGCCGCACCCCGCCGCCCGTCCTCCCGCGGGGCCGCCGTGGCACGGTGCAACCCACCCCGGCTGAACACAGATGCCCCGGACCCCGATACAGACTTCGAGGTCGCTCCGTGCCCCCATGGAAGGGGAGCCGTTTG
>DAHVAF010000171.1 GCA_027314765.1 Clostridia bacterium
GGCTGGAGACTAAAGAGGGATTCGTGCGGGCGCCGCCTGCGCGGCGCCCGTCGCATGGTTCCCGGGCAGGCGCGCTGGGCGGGGCGGGCGCTCCCGGCTACGCCTGCGTGCGCAGCTGGGGGTCCAGCTCCTCGCGCAGCCAGTCGCCCAGCAGGTTGAAGCCCATCACCGTCCACGTGATGGCCAGGCCCGGGAACAGGGCCACCCACCAGGCCGTCGTGACATAGACGCGGCCGTCGGCCAGCATGCCGCCCCAGGTGGGGATGGTGGGGTCGACGCCCAGGCCCAGGTAGGTGAGGCCGGCCTCGATCAGCACGTTGGTCGCCACCTGCAGCGCGGCCAGCACGATGATCGAGGAGATGGCGTTCGGCAGCACGTGCTTCAGGATCAGCTCGCGGTTGCGCGCGCCCAGGGCGCGGGCGGCCTGGACGAAGTCCAGTTGCTTGATGACCAGGATCTCGCTGCGCACGATGCGGGCGTAGCCCACCCAGCCGCCGATGCCCATGATGGCCAGCAGCTTCCAGAGCCCGGAGCCCAGGACGGCCATCACCGTCAGCGCCAGCAGGATGAACGGAAAGGCCAGCCACATGTCCCCGAACCGCATCAGGACGTCGTCGAGGATGCCGCCGAAGTAGCCGGCGAGCACGCCGAGGGTGACGCCGATCGCCACCGAGATGATCGTGGCGCCGACGCCGACCAGCAGGGAGATCCGGGCACCGTAGATGATCCGGCTCAGCACGTCGCGGCCGATGCCGTCGGTGCCGAGCAGGTGGCCCCCGTGGCCGCCGAGCCAGGATGGCGGCGCCAGGCGCTGCAGCAGGTCCACGCCGCCGGGGCGGAAGGGGGACACGACGGGCGCCAGCAGCGCGGCGGCGAGGACGGCCAGGACCATCACCGCGCCGATGATGGCCCCCGGGTTGCGGGTGAAGCGGCGGCCAAGTCCCGTGGTCACGGCCTCAGCGACCCCAGTGGATGCGGGGGTCCAGCATCCCGTAGGTGATGTCGACGAGGAAGTTCACCAGGACCATGATGGCCGCCAGGCCGATCACCGACGCCTCAACGGTGGGATAGTCGCGGCTGTTGATGGCCTGCAGGGCCAGCTGGCCCACGCCGGGCCAGCCGAAGACCTGCTCGATGATGACCGTGCCGCCGAGCAGGCCCCCGAACTGCAGGCCGAGGAAGGTGACAGTGGGGATCAGCGCGTTGCGGAGCGCGTGCCTGGCGATCACCAGCCGCTCGGCCAGGCCCTTGGCCCGCGCGGTCACCACGTACTGCTGGGTCAGGGCGCTGAGCATGGCGGAGCGGATGAGCCGCGTCAGCACGCTGCAGAGGATCAGGCCCAGGGTCAGGGCCGGCAGCACGAGCGCCCCCCACGAGTCGAAGCCGCCGATGGGGAACCAGCGCAGCTTGGCGCCGAAGATGATGATCAGCATGATGCCGAGCCAGAAGTTCGGGAAGGAGACGCCGAGCAGCGACGCGATGCGGCTGGCGAGGTCGATGCCGCGGCCGCGGTTGACGGCGGCCGCCACGCCGAGCGGCACCGAGATCACGATGGCGATCACCATGGCGGCGGCGGCCAGGATCAGGGTGTTGGGAAAGGCCTGGGCCAGCATGATCGCCACCGGCTGGTGCGTGGTGAACGAGGTGCCGAAGTTGCCGCGCACCGCGCCCCAGATATAGGAGACGTACTGGACCCAGAACGGCCGGTCGATGCCGAGGGCGTGGCGGATCGCGGCCAGGGCGGCCGGCGTCGGCCGCCCGGCGCCATTGAACATCAGGATGGCGGGGTCGCCCG
This sequence comes from Clostridia bacterium, assembly GCA_027314765.1. Lineage (GTDB taxonomy): Bacteria > Bacillota > Sulfobacillia > RBS10-35 > JAJYVM01 > JAJYVM01. Next base: position 1,796 of record DAHVAF010000171.1, read on the forward strand.
TCAGCCGCAGCATGGCGAACACGAAGAGCGAGATCCCCAGCATGACCAGCACGCCGTGCAGCAGGCGGCGGACGAAGTACTCGGCCAATGCCCAGCCTCCTCAGCAGGGAGCGGCCGGGGCCGAAGGGGCCCCGGCCGCGGGAGCTCAGCTACCGCTGAGGCTCACGTTCCACAGGTCCACGCGGTCATCCGGGGGCGCCACGAAGTTCTGGACCCGGTTGCTCGCGCCCCAGAGGTTCACCGCCTGGTAGAGCGGCAGGATCCAGTCGAGGTTGTAGAGGCGCTGGTCCAGCTTCAGGAAGGCGTTGAGCCGCGTCTGCTGGTCGGTGCTCGACCGCTCGGCCGCGATCTGCTGGTCGACCTGCGGGTCGGACCAGCCCGGGTTGTACGACTCGCCGGTCTTGAAGAGCAGGTCGGCCGTGTTGTCGAAGTCGAAGGTCCAGCCGCCCCAGCCGAACGTCCACATGTTGGCGTACTTGCCGTTGCTCACCGTGGTGAAGTACACGGAGGGCGACAGCGGCTTCAGGGACACGTTGAAGCCCAGCTTTTGCAGGTAGGAGCGGATGGCCTGAATGACCTCGGTCCCCGTCGTGTCCGTCTGCGAGTACGCCATGGAGAACGGCGTGCCGGGCTTGACGCCCGCCTGCTGCAGCAGCTGCTTGGCCTTGGCGACGTCGTACGGATACGGCTGGAGGTTCGGGTCAAAGCCGAACGACTTTGAGCCCTGGAACGTGGCCACGCGCTTGCCGTAACCGCCAAGCACGGTCTTGATGATCGTGTTCATGTCGATGCCGTAGGCGATGGCCTGGCGCACCCGCACATCCTGCGTCGGCGCCACGAACGGGCTGTAGTAGAGCCCGTTGACGGTCGGGCTGGCCACGGGCAGAAGCTTCGCGTTCGAGAGGCCGCTGACGGTGCTGGCCAGTGCGACGGGGATGCCCTGCACGATCTGGGCCTCGCCCGAGGACAGCATCTCCACGCGGGTGTTGTTGTCGGGAACGAAGCGGTAGATGACCTTCGCCAGCTTCGGCGCGCCCTTGAAGTAATTGGGGTTGGCGACCATCGTCAGGTGGTCGTTCTGGACGTACTGGGTGACCTTGAACGGCCCCGTGCCGATGGGGTGCGTGTCGAAATACTTGATGCCGTGCTGCTGGATGTACTTCGGCGGCACGATCATCGCGCCGTAGCCCGCCAGCTTGGTGACGATGACCGGGTCGATCTCCTTCATGATGAAGTTGACCGTGTAGTTGTTGACGATCTGGACGTGGTCGATCGTCGTGTAGTTGCTGAGCTGCGGGCTCGCCTTGCCGGGCTTGCCGAGCAGCCAGTCGTTGAAGGTGTAGGCCACCGCCTGGGCGTTGAAGGGCTCCCCGTCCTGGAACGTGACGCCCTGGCGCAGCTTGAACTGCAGCGTCTTCGGATTGAGCCACTTCCACGAGGTCGCCAGCCCGGGGTGGATGTTCAGGTTGGGCCCCCGGTAGACCAGGCCGTCGAAGATCTGGTTGGCCACCTGGCCCCAGGCCAGCGAGAAGGAGTCCAGCGGGTTCCAGTCGCCCTGGTCGATGCTGATCGCGATCGTCAGCGTGCCGTTGCTGGACGCGGCCGTGCTGGCCGTGGTCGTGGTGCTGGCTGCGCCGGAGGTGGGTGTGCTGGTGGTCGGGCCACAGGCCACCGCCACCAGGGACAGGATCACGAGGCCGGCGAGGGTCCGGAGGGCGCTTCTCAACGCCGAGCCACCGTCCTTCCTTTGAACCGGCAACCGCTGAACCGGCAACCGCTGAACCGGCAACCGCACGCGAGCGACCCGCGCCTTCAGCGGGCGACGGGCTGCAGGCGCCGCACGGTGGCGGCGACGGCGGCCTCGGCGGCGCGGACCATCATCTCCAGGGGCATCGAGGCGCGCCCGGCCGCGGCCCGGCCGCCCTGCATCTCCAGGCGGACCACCTGCTCCGGGAGCATGGGCACGTGGATGAAGCCGGCCGGGATCGACAGGGCCTGCGGGACGCCGTAGGCAGCGTGGTTGCAGAGGTAGGTGCCGGCGCTGTTGGAGATCTCGGCCGGGACCCCGGCCGAGCGCATGGCCGCCACCACGTCGTGGACCGGCAGGCGCGAGAAGACGCCGTCGGGACCGCCCTCGACGATGGGCCGCCCGGCGCCGTCCTCGCCGGCGTTGTCCTTGCCCTCGCAGACGTTGATCCCGATCCGCTCGATCGCCATGGCGGCGCGCCCGCCGGCCTGGCCGAACATGACCACGGCCTCGGCGTCGGCCTCCGCGGCGGCCGCGGCCGCCACCCGGATCGCCTCGAACCAGCGCACCGGCAGCACCCGCCCCACGACGGCGGCGCCCTCGACCTCGCGGCCGTCCAGGCTGCGGGCGATCTCGGCCGACGGGTTGACGTCCGAGCCCCCAAACGGCTCGTACCCCGTCACCAGGACGCGCATGGGCTAGCCCCTCCCTCGAAAGAATCAGCTCGGGCCTCTACTTTCGAGGGACGGACGGTCACTCCTTCCGGCCGGAAAGCCCTTCCGCAAACGCGAGGTCCGCCGCCAGGTGGGCCGCGATGCACGCCCGCAGCTGCTCGCCGACGGCGCCCTCATCCCCCACCTCGGTGATGAAGCGAAGAGGCCCCTCGACGTCGCGGGCGCGGCGCATCACCTGGAAGGGCCAGCCCGCGCGCGGCCGGGACGGGAACTCGTCGGGAAAGAGCGCCACGCCATAGCGGGCGTAGCGGTCCCACAGGCGCCGGTGGGCACCGGCCAGGGACGGGTCGCCATCGAGGGCGGCGGTGACCCGCTCCCAGAGGGCGGCCACCTCCGGGCGGTCCTGCCCGATCCCGTAGAGCAGCCCGCTCGGGTAGGTGTAGGCCATCGGGAATAGCGGCGGCGAGCTGCGGCCGGCGAACGGCTGCGCCCACTCGTGGGCCGGGACCCCGTGGTCGTCGAGCAGCGCGTCGGCGGCGAAGTCGGCCAGCAGGCGCCGCCGCACGCGGGCCTCGCCGAAGGGCGTGTCGGGGCCGTCGCCGCCGAACTCGTGGCCCAGGCCGTTGAAGCGGGCGGCGTGGAGCTTCCAGGCCGGGTGCGCTTGGCGCAGGGCGCGGTCGAGTGCCGCCCCGTCGGCATTCTCCAGGGGAACCACCACGACCAGCGTGCGGAGCTCGCGGCGCGCCAGCTCGTGCACGAACTGGACGGCGCTGACGCAGGCGGCGACCTCGTTGGCGTGGTGGCCGCCGACCACGAGCAGGCTGGGGCGCCGGGCCGCCAGCTTGGGCGGGGACACGGCGGCGGCGGCCGGGGCCCGCCACCAGAGCAGGACGGGGACGGGCCGGCCGCCGTAGCTCTCCTCCTCCACCCACCAGAGGGCGCCGGTGGCCGCTGCGGTGCCGGCGCAGACGGCCTCCGCATCCTCGGGGCCATAGGGCTGCGTGGGCGGCGCGGCGGGCGCGGCGGGGCTGGGCGCGGCCAGGTGCTCCCCGCCCGGCAGTGCCACGGACACGCCGGGCGGAAGCAGGCTCGGGAACAGGCGGGTCCCGGCCGGTGCGGGCGCGGCGGCCTGGAGGACCAGGGACGGCCCGTCGAAACGCAGGGCGGCTGCCTGGAGGGTCTCCGCTTCCGGCGGCGGCGCCAGCGGACCCTCCGGCGCGCGCACAAGGACCGTCACGCGGGTCGGCGCGCGCAGGCCCTGGGCCACCTCCGGCACGATGAGCCCGGGGGCACGGAGGCGCCCGTCGCCCACCCGGCGGCAGATGCCGTCGAGGGCGGCCAGCGCGCCGAAGTAGATCTCCTCGTGCAGCTCCTCGAGCGGGGAGAAGCGCTCCCAGGGAGCCGGCAGGTCCTCGTCCGCCTCCGAGAGCGTCGCCGCGACGCGGAGGGAGGCGAAGAGCGGCAGCGCCGCCCCCTCCCCGCCAAACCGCGTCACCAGCTCCCGCAGCGCGGTGCGGAAGGCGGCGTGAGCCGCCTCCATATCCGTCTCGCAGCGCCACTCCCCCAGCACGCGCCCGTCCGCGGCCAGCACCCGCGCGCCGCCTGTCTCCACAGTGGCCTGACGGCCCGGATAGACGGGGTCCAGGTCGACCTCGCGCGTCAGGGGCGTGAAGGTCTCCGCGTGGAGGGCCGCGCCGGCCGCGTCGCGGGCCGTGAAGGCGAAGCGGGAGCCGGCGGTCAGCGTGACGGCCGCCAGCGGCAGGCCGAGTGCGCCGGCCAGGACCTCGTCGGCGGGCGCCAGCGCAGCCACCCAGGCGGAGGGCCGCTCGATGCGGTCCTCGCCCGGCTCCGCCCGCGGCACCTCGATCTCCAGGCTGGCGATGCGGCCCGCGAAGGCCCGGAGGCGCGGAAGCAGGACCTCGACGGCGTGGTGGTAGGCCTGCTTGGAGGCCGAGCGCACGTGGACCGGCAACGAGGCGCCGAGCAGGGACCGCAGGCGCTCCGCCAGCTCGGCGCGCACGGCCGCCGGCTCGGAGGCGAAGACCTCGACGGCCGCGGCGCCGGAGCCTGGGAGGGATCGCGCCACCTCGCCGGCCACCAGCTCGGCCAGGCGGTCGCCCTCCCAGGGGACCGCGGTCTCCGACTGATGGAGGACGGGGAGCGAGGCTTCGGGGGCCGGCACGCGGTGCTGGCGGAAGCGGAGGGGCCGCTCGGGGTAGGTCGGGAGGTGGGCCAGGGCGCGCCACGGGCCCGCGTCGGCCGGGACGTGCAGCAGCCCGTCGCTGCGCAGGTGGACCGTGGGCACGGCGGGGCCGGCCGCGGCCGGCCGCAGGACCGGCCAGGGCAGCGCGCACGTCGCCGAGACGGACCAGCGGGCGGCGAAGTCCACGGCCGCAAGCACCCAGTCGCGCGTGGCTCCGGCCGGCAGGGCCGCGGGCGGCGGGGGGCCGTCGTGCCCCTGGCCGGGGAGCAGCGCCAGGAGGCCGCCGCTGGCGGGGCCGTCCGCAGTGGGTGGCAGCGTGGCCGTCGGGGTGCCGTCGGCGTACACCGTGCCGTCGCGCCACGCGATCTGCCGGGTGCCCGGCCGCCACGCCGCGCCTGGATGGCCGAGGCCGCGGGTGAGCGCGAGCAGCGCCGCCGGGTCACCGTACCGCAACACGAAGTGGCCATCCGCCACGCAGCCGAGGTCGGCGCCGGCGGTGTCGGCGACGTGAGCGAGCTCAAGTCGCAGGGCAGGGGGCGGCAGGCCGGCGGGCCCGTCGCCGCTGGCCGGCAGGCGGGTCAGGGTCGCAGCGCCGAGGGCGAGGCGGCCGATCCAGTCCGCCAGACCGGCAAGGGCCGCGGCGGGTGCATCCGAAGGTACGGCGACGGCCAGGTCCAGCTCCTCGGGCTGGGGCAGGCCGGGCAGGATCGCATCCAGGTTGCTCACAGCGCTTCGACCTCCTTGCGGTGGACGGCGGTCCCATTCCGCAGGCGGCGGCGCCGTTCCTCGGCGCGGCGGCATGAAAGGACGGGAGTGGTGGGCGGGGAGGCGGCCGTGACGGGAGATTGACCTGGGCCAAGCGGGACGTGGTCCACCTGGGCTGAGCTCCGTGGCTCTCGACGGAGAAGCGTGCCATGGCGCGGCGGCAAGGACGCGGGCGCATGTCCCACGCGTCGCCGGCCAGCCGAGGCCGATCGCGGTCTGCCACCCCCACCACCGATGCGTCCCATGGCCCGGGCAGGGCCATCCCGGCGAACATGATGTGGCGCCGGACGCTCTACGGCACCGCCTCCTCCGGATCGAGGCGCCGCAAGCCGGGTATCTCATCGAAGTCCCGATCGACGCTGACGATGGCCTCCAGGCCCTGCAGGCGCACCACCGCCGCGTGGACGGCGCCTCGCGTTGACAGACGGCGATGGTGGAGCAAGAGGGTGGCTGCCTCCTGGACCTCCCCGGCGCCGATCGGGAACGGCCGAGGCAGGACCGACAGGAACTCGCCGACGGCGGCGGCGCCTTTGCCAACGTCGCCCCGGGTCACATGGAGATGCAGCACTTCCTGCCGCACCTCCGCGTCCGTGGCCAGTTCCCCCGGATGCACCGCCGCCCACGCGAGGAGTCGGCGACAGGCCGTCCTTCGTGGGTGCTCGCGACCCGGTGCATACCCAGGGACGTCGGTGTCAACGAGCTTCAAGGTCGCGCGCCATGGAGCGTGGGATCTCTGCCTCGCGTACCTCCCAGGACGGCCACTCCATATCGATCTCACCCGACAGCAGACGCGCGAGGGCCTGGTGCCGCGCGCTGTCATCGGGTGCGACAACGTATCGGGCCACCGCCTCGCGCACGGCCTCCCCGACGGTTACGCCAGGCTCTCGCGCAAACTGGGGCAGTCGGTCGTAATCGGCACGGCTGAAGAGAACCTCAACCCGACGCTCACGCATGGCGTCGCCCCTGGATATATCCGTACGTCCAATCCTACCAAGGGGGTTGCGCGCGACAACCCGCGCCTGGGCGACTCGCCGGGCGTCCCCTACCCCTGCCCGGCCGCCTGAGCGTAGTGGGGCAGGTCCAGGGCGCGGCGCAGGAACTGGCCGGTGTACGAGGCGTGCACCATGGCCACGTGCTCGGGGGTGCCCACCGCCACCACCTCGCCGCCGCGGTCGCCGCCCTCGGGCCCGAGGTCCACGATCCAGTCCGCCGTCTTGATCACGTCCAGGTTGTGCTCGATCACGATCACCGTGTCCCCGGCATCGACCAGGCGGTGCAGGACCTGAAGCAGCTTCTCGATGTCGGCGGCATGCAGCCCGGTGGTCGGCTCGTCCAGGATGTACACGGCCCCGCCGTCCGAGCGCCGGGACAGCTCGGTGGCCAGCTTGACGCGCTGGGCCTCGCCGCCGGACAGCGTCGTGGCCGGCTGCCCCAGGCGGATGTACCCGAGGCCGACATCCACGATCGTCTGCAGGCGCCGGCGGATGGCGGGCACGGCGGCGAAGAAGGCGGATGCCTCCGTCGCCGACATCTCCAGCACGTCGCTGATGGAGCGGCCCCGGTAGAGGACCTCCAGGGTCTCGCGGTTGTAGCGGCGGCCCTTGCACACCTCGCACGGCACGTACACGTCGGGCAGAAAGTGCATCTCGATCTTGATGATGCCGTCGCCCGAGCAGGCCTCGCAGCGCCCGCCGCGCACGTTGAACGAGAACCTGCCCTTGCTGTAGCCGCGGGTGCGGGCCTCCGGCGTGCGCGCGAACAGGTCGCGGATATCGTCGAAGACACCCGTGTACGTGGCGGGGTTGCTGCGCGGCGTCCGGCCGATGGGCGACTGGTCCACGTCCACCACCTTGGTCAGGCCGTCCAGCCCGAGCACGTCGCCGTGCGGGCCGGGGCGGATGCGGGCCCCGTTCAGGTCGGCCGCCAGGCGCTTATACAGCACCTCGTTGACGAGGCTGGACTTGCCGGAGCCGGACACGCCCGTGACGCACGTGAAGCGCGCGAGCGGGAAGCTGACGTCGATCCGCTTCAGGTTGTGGGCCGCGGCCCCCCTCACCGTGAGCCAGCGGTCGCCCGCCGCGGGTCCGCGCCGCTCCTCCGGGATGGGGATGTGCCGCCGCCCGGACAGGAAGTCGCCGGTCACCGAGGCGGGGTTGGCCGCCACCTCGTCCGGCGTGCCCGTGGCGACCACGTGGCCGCCCTCGGCGCCCGCGCCCGGCCCGATGTCGACCAGGTAATCCGCAGCGCGGATGGTCTCCTCGTCGTGCTCGACCACGATCAGCGTGTTGCCGAGGTCGCGCAGCCGCTTCAGCGTCGTGATCAGGCGCGCGTTGTCCCGCTGGTGGAGGCCGATCGAGGGCTCGTCCAGGATATAGAGGACCCCGACCAGGCCCGAGCCGATCTGGGTCGCCAGGCGGATGCGCTGCGACTCACCGCCCGACAGCGTGCCGGCGGCGCGGCTCAGGGTCAGGTAATCCAACCCGACGTTGGCCAAAAAGCCCAGGCGCTCGTCGATCTCCTTCAGGATCTGGCGGCCGATCAGGCGCTCCCGCTCCGTCAGCTCGCAGTCCTGCAGGAACACCCGGCCCTTGATGACGGTCATGGCCGTCAGGTCGGCGATGTTGACGCCGCCGACGGTCACGGCCAGGGCCTCCGGCTTCAGGCGCTTGCCCTTGCAGGCGTCGCAGGGGATCGCCGTCATGTACTGCTCGATCTCCTGGCGCATGCCCGGGGAGCGCGCCTCCTTGTGGTAGCGCTCCAGCATGGGCACGACGCCCTCGAACGCCACGTGGCGCGGGCGCACCTTGCCGAACATGTTCTTGTACTCGAAGTCGATCCGCTCGCCCGGCGCGCCGTAAAGCAGCTTCTGGATGAACTCCGGCGGCGCGTCCTGCAGCGGGGCGCTCGGGTCGACGCCGAAGTGCAGGGCCACGGCCGTGATCAGCTGCGAGAAGTAGTTCTCGCCGCCGCCCCACGGCCCGACGCCGCCATCGGCGATGGAGCGGCGCCGGTTCGGCATCACGAGGCCCGGGTCGACCTCCATGCGCACCCCGAGCCCCGTGCACGCCGGGCAGGCGCCGAAGGGGTTGTTGAACGAGAACAGCCGCGGCGCCAGCTCATCGATGCTCGTGCCGCACTCCGGGCAGGCGAAGCGCTGCGAGAAGAGCAGATCGCCGCCGACCTTCGGGGGTGGGGTGCCGCCGCCGCGCCCCTCGCCCTCGTCCTGGCCGCCGTCGCCCTCCGACTCCTCGGCGTCCTCGGCATCGCCACCGGCCTCCGCCGCGCTGCCGGCCGCCACCGGCGCCGCCGCGGAGCCTTCGCCCACGGCGACCACGGCCAGCCCGCCGCCCCACTCCAGGGCCTTCTCCAGGGCCTCGGCCAGGCGCGAGCCCGCGTCCGGCCGCACCACCAGCCGGTCGACGACCACCTCGACCGTGTGCTTCTTGTTCTTCGCCAGCGCCGGCGTCTGGCCGTCGCTCACGTCGATGATGGCGCCGTCGACCCGCACGCGCACGAACCCGGCCCGGCGCACCTCCTCGAAGAGGCGCCCGTGCTCGCCCTTGCGCCCGCGGACCATCGGCCCCAGCACCTGCACGCGCGTGCCCTCCGGCAGCGTCAGGACCTGGTCGACCATCTGCTCGACGGCCTGGCTGGTGATGGGCCGCCCGCAGTTCGGACAGTGCGGGTGGCCGATGCGCGCGTACAGCAGCCGCAGGTAGTCGTAGATCTCCGTGACGGTCCCGACCGTCGAGCGCGGATTGTGGCTGGTCGTCTTCTGGTCGATGGAGATCGCCGGCGACAGCCCCTGAATGTCGTCCACGTCGGGCTTGTCCATCTGGCCGAGGAACTGCCGCGCGTACGAGGAGAGGGACTCCACATAGCGGCGCTGGCCCTCGGCGTAGATCGTGTCGAAGGCGAGGCTGCTCTTGCCACTGCCGGAGATGCCCGTGAACACGACGAGCGCGTCGCGCGGGATGTCCAGGTCGATGTTCTTGAGGTTGTGCTGGCGCGCGCCACGCACCACCAAGCGCTCCTGGGCCAAGCGATGGCCGCCTCCCAGCATCCGGTGTTCGGGTGGCGCCGCGAGCACACCCATCCGCATTATCCAGGTTCGCGCCAGGAGGGCGCAAACCAGTCCCACGCGCCGATGCGCACGCGTGTTCGCCAACTGCCGCCATCTTACCTGGGTGTGCCGTGCGGCACAAGGCCATCTGCGCGAGCCCACCGCCGGACGGCGCGCCCGACCCCGACCCCGACCCCGACTACGTCGCCGCCGTGGCCGGCCCGCGCCTGACCGCCTCGCGCCGGGCGGCCTCCTGGCGCTCGAAGATCGAGACCCACTTGCGCCCCTGGAAGCGCCAGGTCGCCGCGACGCCGCGGACGGTCTGGTCGCCGGCCACGGCGCCCCAGACGCCAGCCAGGCCACCGTGGAGCACAAGGCCGGCGACGGCCGACCCGCCCAGGCGGACGAACCAGGTGCCGCAGGCTGTCATCCACATGACCCATGTCGTGTCGCCCGCGCCCCGCAGGGCCCCCGCCATGACCAGCGAGACCGACGTGCCGACCAGGCCGAACGCCATGAAGCGGATGCAGGTCATGGTCATGGCCAGGACGGTGGGATCGCGCGTGAACGCCTCAGCCGCCAGCTGCGGGAACAGGCCGAGGAACGCGGCGATGGCGACGGTCACCGCCGCCGACGCGTAGTTGGCGGCGTGGGCGCAGACATGGGCCCGCTGCGGGCTGCCGGCGCCGAGGTTCTGGCCCACAAGGGCCGTCGCCGCGCTCGAGAAGCCGAACCCCACGTTGAAGACCACGCTCTGCAGCGTCTGCGCGATCTGCGCCGCCGCGAGCGCGTCCGAGCCCAGGGCCGCCACCACCAGCCCGAAGGCGATGAACGAGCCCTGGCGGAAGAGGTTCTCGCCCCCGGCCGGCAGGCCGATGTGCAGCACCTCGCGGATCGTGTCGCGGTCGATGCGCAGCCCGGTCGGCCGCCAGCGGATGTAGTCGCGGCGCCGCCGCAGCAGCACGAGGCACGCCGCGGCGGAGGCCATGCGCCCGAGGCCCGAGGCCAGCCCGGCCCCCGCCACGCCCATCGAGGGGAACGGCCCCACCCCGTAGACCAGCACGTACGCCAGGATCAGGTTGATGATGTCGCCGGCCGTCAGCACCCAGAGCGGCGTCGCCAGGTCCCCGGCCGCCTGGAAGACTGCCGTCCCCGAGAAGCTGATGACCCCGAGGGCCATCGGCACCAGGCTCCACAGCATGTATTGGGCGACATCGTGCTGCAGCTTCGGGTCGCGCGTCGGCTCGGTGACGAGCAGCGCCTTGGCCAGCGCGCCGGAGGCCAGCGTGCCCAGCACGGCGAGCACGAGGCCGATCCCGACGCTGAGCAGGATCGACTGGTGGATGACGCGCTCGCAGCGCTCGCGGTCCTGCTGGCCGATGCTGCGGGCCACGAGCGCCGTCGTGCCGACGGTGATCGCGCCAAGCACGGCGATGATGACAAACAGCACGCGGTTGCCGAGGCCGACGGCCGCGATGGCGTCGGCGCCGAGGTGGCCGACGACAAGCAGGTTAATGAGCTGCGCCGCCGAAGCCAGCAGCGCGCGCGTAACGCCCGGCACGCCCATGATCATGACGGCGCGCCAGGGATTGAGGGTGGTGAGATCCGGCAGGTTGGCGTGGGGCCTGTGCGGCCGGCCCCTGGTCGGTGCCTCAGCGCCCCCGACGGCGGGCGGCGCCTCCGCGGGACCGGGTGCCTCGGGACGAGACAACCGCTCGCCCTCCTCGTCGACGAGCCATTCTAACGCCCGACGGAAAATACGGCAATCGTGGATATCTGCAAGCGCGCCGCGGCCGCGCCCGCGGCCGGTCCGCGGCGGGCCCGCCACCCCCAAACCCCCCAGGTGGTCTTGACCACAGTCCGGACGGAAACCTGCGCTAGCCTGTCGTTGGGAGGTGGGTAGACATGGTCAAGGAGTTCCGCGCATTCGCCCTGCACGGCAGCCTGCTCGACATGGCCATCGGCTTCATCATGGGCGCCGCGTTCAGCCAGGTCGTGTCCCTGCTCGTCAAGGACATCCTGATGCCGCCCATCGGCCTGCTGCTCGGCCACGTGGACTTCTCGAGCCTGTACGTCAACCTCGGTGGCAAGTCGTACGCCACCCTGGCTGACGCGCAGAAGGCCGGCGCCCCCGTCATCGCGTACGGCGACTTCCTGAACGGCGTGATCTCATTTGTGATCGTCGCCATCGTCATGTTCCTCATCGTGCGCCAGGTCAACCGCATGCGGCCGCCCGCCCCCGCCCCCCTGCCCACGAAGGAGTGCCCCCACTGCCTCTCCACCATCGCCATGGGCGCGAGCCGCTGCCCGAACTGCACGTCGGAGCTGGCCGTCTCCTGACTGCGCCTCCCGGACTGTGATTCGTGACGCGCGGGCCTACGCCCGCGCGTTGATGTCCGCACCCAGCGCACGCAGCCGCTGGTCCAGCGCGTGGTAGCCACGCGCCAGGGCATCGGCCCCCGCGATGGTGGTTTCCCCGTCCGCGGCCAGGGCCGCGACCAGCAGCGCCGCCGCCCCGCGCAGGTCGGGCGCCGCCTGCAGGGCCGCCCCCTGGAGCCGGGCCACGCCGGTGACCGTCGCGTAGCCGTGATCGGTGTCGACCTGGGCCCCCATCTTCCGCAGCTCCGGGACCCCACCGAAGCGGTCGGGGAAGACCGTGTCCACGATGCGGCAGCTGCCCTGGCAGCGCAGCAGCCAGGCCAGGGCCGGGCTCTGGAGGTCGGTGGGGAAGCCGGGGAATGGGTCGGTGGTGATGTCGACGGGCCGCGGCCGCCCCGCCGCCCGCAGGCGGACGGAATCCGCCGTGGCCGTGAGGCCGCAGCCGCCCCGGCGCAGCACGCCCAGCAGGGCCTCCAGGTGGTCGGGCCGTGCGCCCTCCACGGTCACATCGCCCCCGGCCGCGGCGGCGGCCAGGAGGTAGGTACCTGCTTCAATCCGATCGGGGATGAGCGTCAGCTCGGCCCCGACCAGCCGGGACACGCCGTGGATATGCACGGTCGACGTGCCCGCGCCCGCGACGCGGGCGCCCATCCGGTTGAGAAACTCCGCGAGCTGCACGACCTCCGGCTCGCGCGCGGCGTTGAAGATCACCGTCTCGCCATCGGCCAGGGCGCCGGCCAGGATCATGTGGTGCGTGGCCCCGACGCTGGGCATCGGCAGGGCGATCTCCGCCCCGCGCAGGTGATTGGCGCGGCAGGTGATGCGGCCGCCCGCCTCCCGGACATCGGCCCCAAGGGCCCGCAGGCCCGCCAGGTGGAAGTCGACGGGCCGGGCGCCGATTTCGCAGCCACCGGGCGACGCGGTGCTCGCCTCACCGAAGCGAGCCACCAACGGGGCCAGCAGGATCACGGACATCCGCAGCCGCCCGGCAAGCGCCGCGGGGATGTCCGTGCGTGTGATCGCGGGTTCGATGGCGTACCCGGGCGTGATCTCGGCGCCCAGGTGCCTGAGCAGGTCAGCCGCCGCCGCGATGTCGCTGACCTCAGGAACGTTGTGGATCAGGCAGCGGTCGCCCGCGGCGACCGTCGCCAGAAGGAGGGGGATCGCCGCGTTCTTGGCGCCGGATACCGCGACGCGACCGACCAGCGGCCGGCCGCCGCGCACCGTGTACGTGAGCATTTCGGGCCATGGTATGCGCCCTAGCGTGCGCGCGCTTTTGACCGTGTGGCGCGCGGCGCAGCGTCGCTGCGACGCGCTTCCAGCTCCACGATCAGGTCGCGCAGCTCCGCCGCGCGCTCGAACTCCAGCTGGCGGGCGGCCTCGCGCATCTCCTTGCGGGCCTTCTCGATCGTGGCGGCCAACTCGCGGGCGCTCATCGTGCGGTGGCGCTCGCTTGCCACCTCGACCTCCGCGTCCGGCGGCGCGGCGTGGGTGGCCTCCAGCACGTCGCGCACGGGCTTCACGATGGAGGTCGGCGTGATGCCGTGCTCGCGGGTGTACGCGGCCTGGATCTCGCGGCGGCGGCTGGTCTCGCCGATGGCGGCCGCCATGGAGCCCGTCATGCGGTCGGCGTAGAGGATGACCATGCCCTCCGCGTTGCGGGCCGCGCGCCCCATGGTCTGGATCAGGGAGCGCTCCGAGCGGAGGTAGCCCTCCTTGTCGGCATCGAGGATGGCCACCAGGCCGACCTCGGGCAGGTCGAGGCCCTCGCGCAGCAGGTTGATGCCGACGAGCACATCGAAGGCGCCCAGCCGCAGGTCGCGGACGATCACCATCCGCTCCAGGGTGTCGATCTCCGAGTGCAGGTAGCGCACGCGGATGCCCAGCTCGCGCATGTAGTCGGTGAGCTGCTCGGCCATCTTCTTGGTCAGCGTGGTGACCAGCACGCGCTGGCCGCGCGCCACGCGGGCGCGCACCTCGCCGATCAGGTCGTCGATCTGGCCGCGGATGGGGCGGATCACGACCTCGGGGTCGAGCAGGCCCGTGGGACGCACGATCTGCTCCACGATCCGCTGGGAGCGGCGGCGCTCGTAGTCGGCCGGCGTGGCCGACACGTAGAGGGTCTGGCCCACGTGGGCCTCGAACTCGGCGAACGTCAGCGGGCGGTTGTCCAGCGCCGAGGGCAGCCGGAAGCCGTAGCGCACCAGCTCCAGCTTGCGGCTGCGGTCGCCCTCGTACATGGCCCCGATCTGGGGCACGGTCTGGTGCGACTCGTCGATGATGCAGAAGAAGTCCTGCGGGAAGAAGTCCAGCAGGGTGTACGGGGGCTGGCCGGGCGCGCGGCCCGTCAGGTGGCGCGAGTAGTTCTCGATGCCGCTGCAGACGCCGACCTCGCGCATCATCTCCAGGTCGTAGCGGGTGCGCTGCTCCAGGCGCTGGGCCTCCAGCAGCATTTCGTTGCCTCTGGACCGCAGCTCGGCCAGGCGCTCCTCCAACTCGGCCTCGATGGACACGACGGCGCGCTCCATCTTCTCGCGAGCCGTGACGTAGTGGGTCGCCGGGTAGATGGCCACGTGGTCGCGCGTGCCCAGGATCTCGCCGGTGAGGGTGTCGATCTCCGCGATGCGCTCGATGCGGTCGTCGTACATCTGGACGCGGATGGCGCGGTCGGTGGAGGCGGCCGGGTAGATCTCGACGACGTCGCCGGCCACGCGGAAGTGGCCGCGGTCGAGGTTCAGGTCGTTGCGCTTGTACTGGATGTCCACCAGCTTGCGCAGGATCTCCTCGCGGCGCCGCGCTTGGCCCACGCGCAGCGAGACCACCAGGTCGCGGTAGTCCTCGGGCGAGCCCAGGCCGTAGATGCAGGAGACGCTGGCGACGACGATGACGTCCCGGCGCTCGAAGAGGGCTGTCGTGGCGCTGTGCCGGAGCTTCTCGATCTCCTCATTGCGCAGCGTGTCTTTCTCGATATAGGTATCAGTCGCGGCGATGTACGCCTCAGGCTGGTAGTAGTCGTAGAAGCTGACGAAGTACTCGACCGCGTTGTCCGGGAAGAACTCCTTGAACTCGCCCGCCAGTTGGGCCGCCAGGGTTTTGTTGTGGGCGATGACGAGGGTCGGCCGCTGGAGCTGCTCGATGGTCCAGGCCATCGTGGCGGTCTTGCCGGAGCCGGTGACGCCAAGCAGGACCACGCCCCCGTCGCCATGCGTGAACGCATCCGCGATGTCGTGGATGGCGCGAGGCTGGTCCCCAGCTGGCTGGAAGGTGGCGGACATGCGGAAGGAGGCCGTCAAGGTCACTCCCGGCGACATTATAGCACCGGGGCAGAGCCCTACCCCCGAGCGGGGTGAGGGGACGGCCGGGCCGAAGGCGCAGGGCAAGGGCGGGACGGCCAGGTCCAGGCCCAAGGCCGGGACCAGCGCCGCCGTGGCGACGCCCCGCAAGCCGGCCGGCCGTGGCGCGGCTGGCGGCGGAGAGACGGCCGTGGCGGTCAGGCCCGAGCCGCCGCCCACCGCGGGAGCCCCCGCCGAAGAGGCCGCCGCGGTGGCGCCCGATCCCGCGGCCACGCGCCGCAACTTCTTCCGGCTGGACGTCTTCGACGTCTCGGTCCGATTCGAGCTCGAGTCGGTCGCGGGGAAGGCACCGCAGCCCGTCACCATTCGCGGGAACCTCGGCGATGTCAGCGCGGGCGGCCTGCGGCTGGTCGCGGACGGCGACGCGGGGCCGATGCCCGACTGGCCCGTGCAAGCCGACATCCTGGGCCGCCTGCAGTTCGGGCTGCTCGAGGATGAGCCGGGCTTCGACCTGCCGGGCCGGCTGGTGCGACGGGTCGAAACCACTGCCGGCTTCGAGCTCGCCTTCTCCTGGAACGAGCCGCCGCAGCCGGAGATCGACCGGCTCGTCCACGACCTCTACCAGCTGGAGGTCCGCCGGCGCGCCGCGATCCCGGACGACCGGCGGGTCAAGAAGGCTCAGCGCGGCCCCGCGCGGGAGAGCGCGGGACGCCGCCAGCCGATGCTGCTCGGCGCCGCCCTCGGCCTTGCGGCCGCCATCGCCGTCTACGAGACGGTCGCCATGCCCGCCGTGCCGCCAGTCCTCGGGGTGGCGGCGGTCCTGCTGGCGGCGGCCTACCTCCTCGTCGGCGGGTAGCCTCCCGCGGAGCCGTTTCCCCCCGCCA
>DAHVAF010000027.1 GCA_027314765.1 Clostridia bacterium
CATGCAGGAAATTCAACCTGACTGTCATATTTCGCGCTATAGGCATGCTACTGGAATGTCACAAAGCGGATCAGCCGTTTCAACTCTGGCATGGCAGGCCCGCCGCTCCGCGCCACCCTGTGACACCACAGGCTTGGGGCATCGGCAGGGTGCCACGCAGCATCTGCCGCCTGAGCATGGCGCGCGCGGTGATGTCGGCATCACGGGCACGGACGTCGGCGCGGCCGGTCTCGCTCTCTGTCGCGGCATCCTGAAGGGGCGCAGGGGAGGCGAAGCCGACCTCGACGGTCACAGCTCGGTCAGCACGCATCGGACAGGAACATGGATCGCCCGCGGCCCGGAAGCCAGCAGAAGGTGGGAGCGCAGCGTGCGAGGACTATGGTCGAGGTTCGGGAAAGCCGCATTGATGGTGGCCGCCGTCAGCATGGTGGCGGTCGGATGCGGGAGTGCCGCAAGCAAGACGTCGAGCGCCACCAGCGCCACCGGGGGCACCGTCGTCCAGGCCCTGATCCCCTTGGCCGACGTGAACTGGTACCTTCCCCTGCGGCCCGCGCCATACAACAGCCTGTATAACGACTGGGCCGAGAACCAGATGTTCAAGAAGCTCTTCCACATCGGCGCCAACGGGCTGATCAACTTCCAGCGGAGCATCGCCAAGTCGGTGACCTGGAACTCGACCGGCACGCAGTATGTGGTGCAGATCAACCCCAAGTGGCACTGGTCGAACGGTAAGCCTGTCACCGCCGCGGATAGCGTGTTCACGTGGGACCTGATCCAGGCGGCCGCCGCCCGTTCGGCGCCAGCGCCCTGGCCGTACGCCGGGGACGGGGTCGGCGGCGTCCCGAACCAGATCAAGAGCGTGCAGGTCAACAGCCAGTACCAGTTCACCGTGACGCTCAGCTCGCCCGTGGATCAGCAGTGGTTTGAATATAACGGCCTGTCCGACTTCGAGCCGCTGCCCAAGCAGGCCTGGGACAAGTACCCGAGCTCCATCACCCAGGAGCTCGCCTACCTCACCAGCAACGCCAACAATGCCAGGTTCTTCGAGAACACGGTGATCGACGGTCCGTTCCGCCTGCAGTCGGGCGTGCAGAACCATGCCTGGACCTTCGTGCCCAACCCCGGCTACGACGGGCACAAGCCGACCATCGGCAAGTTCGTGCTGGCCTACGAGACCTCGACGACCAACGAGGTGAGCCAGCTCGAGACAGGGACGGTGAGCGTGGGCTACCTGCCGAACTCCATGTATGGCGAGCGGACGAAGATGACGCAGGACCGCCTGGTCGACCAGAAGGCGTTCGACTTTGCGCGGGTGTTCCTGGACTACAACAACCCCCAGGCGGGCCCCCTGTTCCGGAATCTCTACCTGCGCGAAGCCATGCAGATGGGGATCGACGAGCCTCAGATCATATCCACACTCTTCCATGGTCGGGCGACCATCGGCACCGGTCCCATTCCGCTCTATCCGCCCACCTTCCTCGATGCGAAGCTGCAGCAGCCGCTCTATCGCTATGACCCAGCCAAGGGGAAGTCCCTGCTGGAAAGCCACGGCTGGCACCTGTCCAATGGCGTCATGGTGAATGCGAGCGGTCAGAAGCTCTCGTTCTCCGCACAGTACGTCGCCGGAAGCAACACCATCGCCTCGATGGCGCAGCTGCTTCAGCAGAACTGGGCCGCGGAGGGCATCAATGTGGCGCTGCAGCCCATGCCCTTCAACTCCATGCTCGGCCTGCACCATCAGCCGACCAAGTGGCAGATCCAGATCGGGCTCGACTGGAACTACGGAGGCGCCTACCCCACGGGCGGCGGACTCTACAGCAGCACGGGCGGGTACAACTTCGAGGGCTACAGGAACGCGACGATGGACCAGCTGATTGCGGCCACGCACGTGCCGCATGCGACGCAGCAGGCGGAGCAGCAGGCCCTTGACGCATACCAGCTGTTTGCCGCCCAGCATCTGCCCAACCTGTGGATGCCTGTCGGGCAGGGCATTGAGCAGAGCGGCATCGCCGCGGTCGCCAAGAACGTGCACGGCGCCGCGCATGCCATCAACCTGTTCACCGACGCGATCCACGCCCAGTACTGGACGACCTCCGGATCCTGACCCCCTCGTCCGGACGGGATCACGGCCCCGCTTCCGCCGCCGGGTCGGAGGCGGACGGGGCCGAATCCCGCTCGGGCCCTCGACGGTCCCCTGTGGCGGCCGGGAGCCCGGCTGCAGGGCCCGGACGCCGCCCCGGCCCGCTCGGACCGTGGCCGCCCGGCACGGGGGCTCCTCCAGCCCGCCGCCGCGCTGGCGCGGACCGTGCTCGCCCGGGGGCGCTGAGGAAGGACGTGCCGCATGGCCGCGGACCCTGGCGAAACGCGCAGCGAGCGGGCCCGCCCGTCACGATTCTGGAGGAAGCTGCAGCGCCACCCGCTGGCGTGGGCGGGCGCCATCGGCCTCGTCGGCCTCTTTGCGTTTTCGTTCATCGGCCCCCACATCTATGGCGCGAGCGTCGACGCCACCCACCTCGGGGCCGTGCTGCGGCCCCCGGGCCAAGCGTTCCCGCTGGGCACGAACAACATTGGCCGCAACGAGCTGGCGCGGCTCATGGTGGGAGGCCAGGTCTCGCTCGAGGTGGGCTTTGCCGCCGCCCTGGCCTCGATGGTGATCGGCGCGGCGTACGGCATCGTGGCCGGCTACAAGGGCGGATGGACGGATGCGGTGCTGATGAGGATCGTCGACGGGGTGCAGTCCATCCCGCCCATCTTCGTGCTGATCTTCATCGACTCGTTCGTCCGGCCTTCCGCGGGACTGCTGATCGTGCTGATCGCCCTGGTTTCCTGGACCAGCGTGAGCCGCCTGGTCCGGGCGGAAACGCTCGCCATCAAGGAGCAGACCTACGTGGAGGCCGCCGCGGCCCAGGGCGTGAGCTCCCCCCGGATCATGATCCGGCACATCTTTCCGAACCTGATCGCCACCGTGCTGGTGACGACCACCTTCATGGTGGGCAACGCCATCATTCTCGTCGCCGCCCTGAGCTTTCTCGGCCTCGGGCTGCCGCCGCCG
>DAHVAF010000028.1 GCA_027314765.1 Clostridia bacterium
GCAGTTGCTCCGCCATGGCCCGCTGAATGTCGCCGATGTCGAGGGGGTCGACGAGGAGCGGCTGGTCCCACTCGACAGGTGCCACAACGCAGGCGGCCAGCTTCGGCCGGGTCCGGGCGCCGCCCGCCGGCGGTACAGCCACCGCAAGGATCGCGTCGCCGCCGGCTCAGGTCGGTCGGGCGCACACCGCACGCTCACGGCAAAGGCACGACTCGACCTCCAGCTTCGGTCGGGTCCGGGCGCCGCCCGCCGACGGCCCAGCCGCCGCGAGGATCGCGTCGCCGCCGGCTCAGGTCGGTCGGGCGCACGCCGAACGCCGACCCGACGGCCCGCACCTTGCCGACGCTGCCGCCGGCGACGGCCGGGGGGGAGCCACAGCCACCATCGACCGCGAAATCGGCGCGCGCGCAGGCAGCCGCTGAGCGTGCGGCCGGGACGCGCGTCACCGGGGCGCTGCCGTCAGGTCACGCGAGGTAGCTGTCGATGGCGGCGGCGACCAGGGCCGGGGCCGACTCGCCGGGCGCGTGCGCCAGCTCGGCCAGCGTGCGGCCAGCCGCCAGCAGGTGGCCGACAAGCACCCAGCCGGCATAGTAGGCCTCGCGCCGCAGCCCCGCCGGCCCAGGCCCCAGGGTGAAGGCCTTCACGGCGGCGGCATCGGCCTGCGCCACGCGCTCGCGCACGCCGCGGAGGATCTCGGCCTCCTGGGCCTGGCAGCGCGCGAACCAGTCCGGCTCCGCCATCGAGCCGACATAGTCCGCCTCCGGCCTGCCCGGCAGCAGGGCGGCCGTGACCCGCGTCGCCAGCCCCTCCGCCAGCACCAGGTCGCCCACGCTGCGCTCCCAGCCACCGGTCCGGCCCGCCGCCAGCATGTGCACCGCGTGCGTGAGCTCGTGCGGCAGCATGCGGGCGCGCCCGGCGGCCTCCTGCTCGACGGGGATGCACACGACCGGCGTGCCGGCGCGCCCGAAGCAGAACGCTCCACCGTCCAGCATGCCGACGAACACCGTGAGCTCCACGGTGCCGTCGCCGTCGTAGCCGAGGCATGCCGCCACTGATTGCAGGACGGGGCCGGGTGCCGGCTCGACGCCCGAGGCGCCGCCGCGGATGCGGTCCATGACCTCCGGGTACCGGGGCCAGGCCGCCTCGAGCATCTGACGCGCCAGGTGCTGGCCCTCCGGCGTCGGCGGCACGGGCGCGAAGCGGTAGAGGTCCTGCCACAGCTGCCACCGCCGCTCCGCGCCGGCGCCCAGGGCCGCGTCGTAGAAGTCGAGAAAGCGCGGGGCGAGGTCAGAAACGCGCAACGCCAGCACCTAACGCACCTGGGCGGAGCCGTTGGCCAGCGGGCGCAGCTTGAGGGCGAGCTGGGTCCGGAAGCAGATCTCGCCGTCCTGCAGCGAGCCGCCCAGGAGCGACTCGATGCGGCTCAGACGGTAGGAGAGCGTGTTGGGGTGCACTCCGAGGGCGTGCGCGGCGGCCTTGCGGTTCAGCGCCGCCGCGAACAGGGCCTCCAGCGTCTCCGCGTACCGCGCGCGGGCACGCAGCAGCGGGCCGAGGACCCCCTGCACGAAGGCCTCCACGGGCTCACCCTCCTTGAAGAGGTCGAACATCCGCAGCTCCTCGTAGCGATAGGCGCGCTGGCCCGGGCTGAGGATGGCGCCCAGGGCGAGCGCGCGGCGAGCCTCGTGCAGGCCCGCGGTCAGGCCGCCGACCCCGGCCCGGGGCGTGCCCGCGCCGGCCGTGATCCGCCCGTCCGGGGCCACGGCCGCCAGCACGTCGTCCAGCGCATCGCCGGGCACGGCGACCACCAGCCCGGCCCGCATCAGCACCGCCGGGCACGCGGGGAAACGGCGCTCGATCTCGTCGCGCGCCTCCGCCAGCGCGAAGTCCACCGCGGCCGTCGCCAGGAGCACCACGTGCGGGCCGGCGAGGTCGTAGCCGAGGGCGCGGGCCTCGCGCAGCACCGGCTCCTCCTCCGCGAAGTCCCCCGAGTAGAGGCGGGTGAAGAAGAGGCGCCGCGCCTCCTCCTGCGAGCGGGCCACGCGATCCCGCTCACGCAGGTAGGCCTGGGCCGCGACGTGGCTGACGCGCTCCGCGTAGGCCATCGTCAGCACGGCCAGATGACCGAGGTCGCAGCCCTCGGCGCGCTCCAGCAGGCAGGTCCACATGACGCGCAGGCCCACGTGGTAGCTGTGGAAGATGGCCTCGAGCGGGACCCCCTGGTGCATGCGGCGCACCGCCGCCTGCTCGATCTCGCCCAGCTCCGGCAGGGAGGGGACCCCGTCTTCGGCCAGGGCCCGGAAGTATAACGCCACATTGCGCCGGTTGACGGCGAACACGTCCACGTCCGCCAGCGCCGCGTATTCCGGCACCTCGGCGTCGACGGCGGCGTGGACGCGCGCGGCGTAGGCCTCGAGCTCCGCGGCCGTCCGGTTCAGCATATTTGTGACATTCCACCAAGAAACGGGGTTCCCTTGCCCAGAAGCGCCGATATTCGCGTGTCGGCGGCGGTGATACTGTGATCATCAACCATGAACGGGACCACGCAGCTTCGCTGCATCCGCTGCGGCTCCCTCCACGCCGCGACCGGCCGTGAGCTGGGCTGCCCGGCCTGCCAGCACAGCGTGCCCGCCAACTTCGAGGTGGTGGCGCCCTCCGCGCCCTGGGCCGTCGACGAGCGGGCCCGCGGCATGTGGCGCTATGCGTCGCGCCTGCCCGTGCCGGCAGCCGCGGCCGTCAGCCTCGGCGAGGGCGCGACGCCGCTGCTGGACTGCCCGCGCCTCGGGGCCATGGCCAAGTGCGAGTTCGTGAACCCCACGGGCTCCTTCAAGGACCGCCTGGCCGCAAACGCCAACTCCTGGGCGAAGGCGAACGGGCTGCCGGGCGTCGTCGCCGCCTCCTCCGGCAACGCGGGCGCCGCCGTGGCAGCGTATGCCAGCCGCGCTGGCCTGCCCTGCCTGATCCTCACCACGCGGGCCTTTCCCGGCACGATGCAGCGCCAGATGCGCAGCTATGGCGCCATGGTCGTGGCCACGCCGACGGCGCCCGACCGCTGGACGCTGGCCCGCGAGGTGACGCGGCGCTGGGGCTGGCTGCCCGTCTCCAACGTCACCGACCCGCCCGTCGGCAGCCACCCCGTGGGCATCGAGGGCTACCGCACCATCGCGTACGAGATCGCGGCCGAGGGCGTGCCCGCGGCGGTGGTCGTGCCCGTCGGCTACGGGGACTCCATCGCCGGCATCTGGCGGGGCTTTGCCGACCTGTTGGCGCTCGGCCGCCTGAAGAAGGCCCCCCGGATGGTCGCCGCCGAGTCGTACGGCTCTCTGAAGGCCGCGTTGGACGGCGGGGCCGAAGGCCCCGCCGACACAAAGGGCAGCGGATCGATCGCCCACTCCGCGGCGGTGCCCCGCAGCACCCACCAGGCGCTGCACGCCATCCGCGCCTCCGGCGGCACGGCCATCCCCGTCACCGACGCCGAGGCGGTGCAGGCGCGCCGCGACCTCGCGCGCCAGGAGGGGCTGCTGGTCGAGATCTCCTCGGCCATGGCGCTGGCGGCGGCCCGCAAGCTGCCGGCCGCGGACGGGCCCGTGGTCTGCCTGCTCACCTCGACGGGGATCAAGGACGTTGAGGTGGGGGAGGCGCCGGACGAGCTTCCGCTCTGCCCGCCCGACCTCGGCGGCCTGTCGGCCCTGCTGAAGGAGCGCTACGGCTTTGCCGCGGACTGAGCTCGGGCTGCTGCACCTCGGCAGCCGGCCGGCCGCGGAGCTCGGCGCCTTCGCGCGCCGCGTCGAGGACCTCGGCTACGATGCGCTCTGGATCTCGGACGAGAAGTTCTACCGCGACCCGTTCGTCAGCCTGGCCGTGGCGGCGCAGGCGACGGCGCGCCTGCGGCTGGGCACCGGCGTCACCGAGCCCTACGCCCGCCACCCGGCGCTGATCGCCATGGCCATGGGTACCGTGGCCGAGCACTGCCCCGGCCGCTGCTTCATCGGTCTCGGGGCGGGCGGGCCGGGCTGTCCGCCCATGGGGGTGCGCCGCGACCACCCGGTCCAGGCCCTCACGGAGGCCATCGCCATCCTGCGCGGGCTGCTGGCGGGCGAGCGCGTCGACGTGGGCGGCCAGGTCCTCTCCTTCCGCGGCGGACAGATGAGCTTCCCCACCACGCCGCTGCCGATCTACGTGGCGGCGCGGGGCCGGCGCATGCTGCGGGCGGCCGGGGCGATCGCCGACGGGGTCGTCATGGCGCCCTTCGCCTCGGCGGCGGCCCTGGACCACGCCATCGGCCTCGTTGGGACGGGGGACGTGAAGCTGATCGCCCGCGTCGACGTCTGCATCGCCGCGACCCGCGAGCGGGCGCGCGAGGCCGTCCGCTACTTCGTGGCCCTCCCGCTCTGGGTCAGCTACCCCGACTGGGGCTACGCGGAGGCCCTCGGCATCGTTCTGCCCGAGGCGCTGCGCACCCTGATCGCGCGACGCGAGTACGCCGACATCGCGGCCGCGGGCGCCATGCTGCCGGAGGCGATGGTCGACCACTTCGCCGTCGCCGGCACGGAGGCAGACGTGGCGGCGCAGCTGGCGGTCATGGCCGCGCGGGTCGGCCAGGTCCTTGTGCACCCGGTGGCCAGCCCCGACTGCGGGGTCGACGACCTGGTCGCGGCCGTGGCCCGCATCTGGCGGTTGATGGCGCATGGATCGCACGGGTTCCGAGCGTGCGACTGCGGGGTGAGACCATGAAATTCGGCATCGGGCTCCCCACCTGCACGGAGGGCATGATGTACCCCGTCCCGTTCGCGGCGCCCGCCGACCTCGCGCGGGTGGCCGTCGAGGCCGAGCGCCTCGGCTATTACGCCGTGATGGGCAACGACCACCTCACGACGCAGCGCTACGTGCGCGAGACCTTCGCCGACCCGCCCGCCTTCTACGAGCCCCTCATCACATCCGCGTACTGCGCCGCGCGCACCACCACGATCCGCTTCATGACCGGCGTCATCGTCATGCCCGTCCACGACCCGGTGATGCTGGCCAAGCAGTCCGCCACCCTGGACCAGCTGAGCGGCGGCCGGCTGATGCTGGGCGTCGGGGTGGGTGCGTACCGCGAGGAGTTCGAGGCCGTGCGCCCCGCGCTGAAGGGCGCCGTGCGCGGCGAGATGGTGGAGGAGGGCCTGCGCGCCCTGCGCCTGCTTTTCACGGAGCGGCGGGCCACCTTCGCGGGCCGCCACTACGCCTTCACGGACGTGGAGATGTATCCGAAGCCCCTGCAGCGCCCGCTGCCGATGTTCTCGGCCGGCAACGCCGAGGGCTCGATCCGGCGGGCGGCGGAGCTCTGCGAGGGGTGGCTGCCGGCCGCCGTGGGCCCGGAGCGCATCGCCGAGGGCAGGAAGCGCCTGCACCGTCACGCGCGCGCGGCCGGGCGCGACCCCGCCGCCCTGTCCATCGCCCTGCAGCT
>DAHVAF010000173.1 GCA_027314765.1 Clostridia bacterium
GGGCGGGACGGGACGGGCGGGACGGGCGGGGCGGGACGGAACGGGCTGGGCGGAGCTGGGCGGGGCGGGCGGGACGGGCGGGGCGGGACGGGGCGAGGGACCTGGCTGGCGCGTCAGGCAAGTGGCGGGGGCCTCGGTGAAGTAGCATGGGGATGTCGCACGAGAATCGAGCATGCCGGTTGAGCATGGGGATCGACTACGGGGAGCGGGCATCGGGAGCAGGCATCGGGAGCAGGCATCGGGAGCAGGCATCGGGAGCAGGCATCGGGAGCGGGCTTCGGGAGCGGGCTTCGGGAGCGGGCATCCGGGGCCCGCGAGCCTGCGAGCGGCCGGGTCGGGCACGCGGATCGAGCACTGGGACCGAGCACGGGGTCGACCGTGGGACCGCGCACGGGGATGGAGCATCGGGAGCGGGCGCCGGGACCGGGCATCCGGGCCCGCGCACCGGGATCGAGCACGGCGACATCGCGCGGGGACCGAGCACGGCGATTGCCCGTGGACCGAGCACGGAAACCGGGTATGGGACCCGAGCACGTGGATCACCGAAAGGGGGCCCCTTCCACTGGCCAACCGCACCACGCCACTCGTCACAACGGCCTGGCTTCAGCAGCACCTCGGCGCGCCCGACGTCGTGCCGGCCGACTGCCGGTTCAGCCTCGGCGATCCCAGCGCCGGCACGACGGCCTACCGGGCCGGGCACATCCCGGGGGCTGTGCACTTCGACCTCGAGGGCGACCTTTCGGCGCCGACGACCCGGGGGGCCCACGGTGGCCGCCACCCGCTGCCGGACGCGGATGGCCTCGCGCGCAAGCTGGGTGCGGCCGGCATCGGGCCCGGCGTCACCGTCGTCGCCTACGATGACGATGGCACATTCGCGGCGCGCCTCTGGTGGATGCTGCGCTACCTTGGCCACGACGACGTCGTCCTGCTGGACGGGGCACTTCCGGCCTGGCGCGCGGCCGGCGGGGCCCTGACGACGGAAACCCCGCAGCGGCCGGCGCGCACGTTCACGCCCCGGCCCCACCCCGAGATGGTCGTGGACATCAACGCCGTCAAGGGGCGCGCACCCGAGGTTGTCCTGCTCGACGCACGTGCGGCGGAGCGGTACCGCGGGGAGATCGAGCCGCTCGACCGAGTGCCGGGCCGCATTCCCGGGGCCGTCCACGCCTGGTGGGAGGAGGGCCTGGGGCCGGATCGCCGCGGGCTACCCCCGGCTGCCCCGCGCGCGCGCTGTGCCAGGACCGTGGGCGAGCGACCGGCGATCGCGGCCTGCGGCAGCGGCGTGTCGGCCTGCGCGGACCTGGTGGCTCTGGCCCTCGCCGGGCGCTGGGACGTACCGCTCTATGTCGGCAGCTACAGCGACTGGGTCAGCTACCCCGAGAACCCGGTGGAGCGGGGCTGAGGGCACAACGGCGCGAGCGGCGGGCGGGACGCGCGCGCAGGCGCGACCCGCCTCCGCCGCCTGACGTCACCGGGGGACGGCGGGCGACGTGCGGGCGGTCAGGCACCGGCCCAGGCCAGCCCGCGCCAGAAGGTGTCCTGCGCCCGCCGCGCCGTCCAGTAGGAGCGGACGCCAACGGCGATCGCCGTGCCCACGCGGGCCTGGTAGGCGGGCCGCACCAGCGCGGCACGCTCCACGGGGTTGCTGAGGAAGCCCGCCTCGATCGTGACGGCGGGCACGCGCGCCCACTGCAGGATCAGGACCGCCTGGGGCGCCATGCGGACCCGCACGCCCAGGGCGCCCTGCAGGCTCGTGCGGATGGCGCCGGCTAACGCCCGGCTGCCGGCGTTGGCGGACGGGTTCCAGAGGACCAGCGGCCCGCGCGGACCCGAGCCGCCCACGTAGTTCGCGTGAACCGAGACGAAGAGCTGGGCGCCGGTCTCCGCCACAAGCTCCGCGCGCCGGCGCCGGTCGCGGAGGTACCGCCGCTCGCCGCGGGGTACGGGCGCTTGGTCCGTGTGCCGCGTCAGGACCACCCGGGCGCCGAAATCCCGCAGCTCGCGCGCCGCCGCCAGGGCGATGGCGAGATTCACACCTTTCTCCTGGACGCCGGCTGCGACGGCGCCGCTGTCGATGCCGCCATGGCCGGGGTCCATGACGACAGCCAGGCCGCGCAAGGGCCGGGACCGCGCGCCGGCGGCGGGCGGGCGCGGTCCCGGCCCGGCAGGGCGGAGCGAGCTCAATAGCAGCACGATCGCGGCCGCCAGCGCGAGCACGGTGAGCGGGCGCCTCGCCATGGGCCGCGGTCCCCCCGGCTTTGCTCAATGCCGGAGTGCGCGTGCCGATGCGTGCGGCAGGCCTCCTCCGGCGTCCGCTGCGGCCCGGGCTCCCCCATGCCGGCACCGGCCGGCGTCTAGAGCTGTCGCGACGGCAGGGGCTCCTCGCGCAGGCCGCCGCCCGCCTCGCGCTCCACGCGGTAGGCCTGGGCGCCCTCGCGCGCGGATACGACCTCGACGAGCTCCGTGCCGACATAGCGCACCCCAGCCGCATTGTCCACGGCGACGCCACCCGGCAGCACGCCCTCGGCCACATGGCGGCGGTACGTGGGCCGGCGCAGGACCTCGGCGTCATAGTGCGGGCAGTGGCTGCCGGGCAGAAACCCAAGGCCGTCATGCAGGGGCGCCAGCTGCAGGCCGAAGGAGTCGGTGACGCCGCACTCGTACCAGCAGAGCGAGCCGGCGCTGGCGCCGCAGAGCAGGATGCCCGCCTCCCAGGCCTCGCGCAGGATGGCGTCGACGCCGTGCAGGCGCCAGATCGCCAGCTGGTTGGCCGTGTTGCCGCCGCTGACGAGGATCATGTCCTGCTCCAGCAGGCGCGGACGCAGTTCGTCGCCCTCCCGCCGGAAGAGCGGCAGGTGGCTGGGCTGACAGCGCGGGTGGCGGAAATGCTGATAAAAGCGTACGACGTTGGCATCGGCGTCGCCGCTGGCCGTCGGCAGGTAGCAGACGCGGGGGCAGTCGCGACCCGTCAGGCGCAGCAGGTACTCCTCGATGGCCGGCCCGAGGCGCAGGGGCACCGCGCCCCCGCCAAGGGCCACGATCTGTCCGGGCAATGCAAGCACCTCCAGGCGGGAGGCATTCTATGGCCGTGTGGTCTCTACCCTGTCGGTCGATGTTGACGGCCGGAAGTCAACCGGCGAGGCCGGCTGACTTTCTCGCCGCCTTGCCGGACGAGGCGTCCGCCAGCAAGGGGGACGCCATGGAGTTTCCGGGCGACTTCTGCAGCGTCGACTCGGGCTATGACGCGGCCACCTGGCGGGAGGCCGCGAAGATCCTCCAGGCTGCCGGGCTGGCGGCCACGGTGCACCTGCCGTTCGTGTGGGTGGACATCGCGGCGCTCGACCAGGACGTGTGGGAGGGAAGCCTCCGGTCCGTGGAGCGCGCCGCGCACGCCATGGCCCCGCTGCAGCCGCGGCTGGCGGCCCTGCACCCCGCCAACTACGCCACCCAGACTGTGCTCACGGCTGCGCCCCAGGCGGCCCGGCCCATGGCCCTCATGGCGCTGGCCGACCGCGTGGTCGCCGCCGTCAAGCGGCTGCAGGCGGGGCCCCTGGGACCCGTGCTCGGGCTGGAGAACCTGGAGGGACTCCCCCTGCCCCTGTTCCAAGCCGTCGCCGAGCAGGCGGACGCCCGCGTCTGCTTCGACTTCGGCCACGCGCTGAGCGACGGGGCCGACCCCGTCGAGGCGTTCAAGTCGCTTCGCGATCGCGTGGTCGGCTGCCACCTGCACGACGCCAGGGCGGGCAAGGCGCACCTGCCGCTCGGCGAAGGGGACCTGGACCTGGGATCCGCCAAGGCTGCCCTGGCCACGTTCGACGGACCTGTGGTGCTGGAGATCGAGGGGCACTGCGAGGAGTCGCTGGCGCGCCTCCTCACAGCGCTCTGAGCAGCCGGTCCACATCCTCGTCCGCGTTGTAGAAGTGGGGCGACACGCGGACGAAGCCGCGCCGGGCGGAGACGTGGATCCCAGCGGCCGCCAGCCTCGCCACCGTGGCCTCGGCGTCGGCATCCGCGAAGCTGACGATGCCGCCGCGGAAGGACGGCGTGACCACCTCGCGGCCCTTGGCGGCGAGGCCATCCGCCGTCAGCGCAGCAAGGTGCCGGACCTGGCCGTAGACCTTGTCCATCCCCACCTCGTCCTGCAGCCAGGCGAGCGTGTCGTGGAGGACGAACAGGGCCGGGTGGTTCATGTGGCCGGCGTACTCGGGGCCCTGCAGCCGCGCGCGCGGGCCGAGGGCCAGAAACGCCAGCCCGAACCAGCCCAGCAGCCACTTGAACGGCGCCACGGCGTAGAAATCGACCCACTCCAGGTCGAGGGGGATGGCGCCGGCGGCCTGGACGCCGTCGACGCAGAGCAGCGCGCCCACCTCGCGGCAGCGCCGCCCGAGGACGGCCAGGTCCAGCCGCTCCCCCGTCGCCCAGTCCACGTGCGAGGCGGCCACCAGGCGCGTGCGCGGGCCGATCTCCCCCATGAGGGCCTCGGTGTCGGGCACCGTCCGGGCGCGGCTGCCCCATGCCGCCACCACCGACGGGAAGTCATGCTCGCGCACCAGCACCTCGTCCCCGCTCCGCCAGTCGAGGCCGTGCGCCACGGCGAGCAGCGCCGCCGTGGTGTTGCCGTAGAAGCGGAGGTCCTTCTCCCCCACGAGACGGCGCACGCGGCCCAACGCCTGCTCGGTGTTGGTCCGCCAGGCGGCCTCGCCCCCGCTGCCCTTCGCCTTGGCCGCCACGAAGCGCTGCGCGGAGGCGACCTGCAGGTCCGGCGCGAGCCCCACGTTCGCGGTGTTCAGGTAGCCTGAGGCCTCAATCATCCCGCTATCCCCGATCTCGCGACCGATTCGACGATGTAGCGCTGCAGCCAGATGAAGAGCAGCACCACCGGGATCACTGTGATGATAGCTGCCGCCGAGTAGAGCGGGTAGTTGATCCCGTTCTCGGACACGAACGTCTGCAGGCCGACCTCGATCGGCCGGCGGGCCGGGTTGTCCGTGATCAGCAGCGGCCAGAGGAACGAGCTCCAACTGCCCAGGAACGAGAAGAGCCCCACGGTGACCAGGGCCGGCTTCATGTTGGGCAGGCAGACCCAGCGCAGAAAGCCGAGGCCCGTGGCACCGTCGATGGCCGCCGCGTCGGCCAGCTCCGAGGGGTAGCCGGCCAGGAACTGGCGCATCAGCAGGACCCCGAAGGCGGTCGCCATCCACGGCACGATCTGGCCCGCGTACGTGTTGATCCAGCCCAGGCGCGCCACCAGAAGGTACAGCGGGATCAGGGTCGTCTCCTGAGGCACGAACAGGGTGGCAATGATCACGCCGAACAGGATCGGCGCAAGCCGAGTGCGCGAATAGGCCAGCGCGAAGCCGGCCAGCGTCGACGTCACCAGGGTAGCCACTACCGTCACGCCGCTGATGTACAGCGTGTTGCCAAAGTAGCGGGCCCACGGCGCCGCCGCCCAGGCCGCGGCGTAGACGGCGAAGTGCCACTGCGGGATCAGGCTCTGCGGGAAGCTGAGCAGGTGCGAGGTGCTGGAGAGCGAGGCGGCCAGGACCCACCAGAAGGGCAGCAGCAGGATGACCAGGCCGGCGGCCAGCAGCGCATGGAACGCGATGCGCCTACCGGCCATAGAACACCCTCCGCCCGGCGACGCGGAACTGGATGGCCACCACGGCCGCGATGATCAGGAAAGGGGCCACCGACACGGCGCTGCCGTACCCGAAGTGGAAGAACTGAAAGGCCTGCTCGTAGATGTAGTAGGTGGTTACGGTCGTCGCGTTGACCGGCCCGCCCTGGGCCAGGGTGTAGACCTGGGTGAAGGTCCGCAGCGAGGCGACCGTGGCCAGGATCAGGAACAGGAACGTGACGGGCGTCAGCAGGGGCCAGGTGACATGGCGGAACACGCCCCAGGTCCCTGCGCCATCCACCTGCGCCGCCTCCTGCAGCTCGCGCGGGACTCCGGTCAGCCCGGCCAGAAACAGCACCACGCCAAAGCCCAGGTCGTGCCAGACGCTGAAGAGCGTCACGGCGGGGATCGCCCAGGCCGTCGAGCCCAGCCACTGCGGACCTGTGATGTGAAAGAGCCCGAGGATGCTGTTGATCAGGCCGTGCCCCGGGTCGAAGACCCACAGCCACGCCACCGAGGTGGACACAAGCGGAGTCACGTTCGGCACGAAGTACGCCGAGCGGTAGAAGGCCCGCCCGCGCACCACGGCGGTGATCAGCAGCGCCACCGCCAGCGCCAGCGCCAGCGAGAGGACCACATTGCCGACGGTGAACTCCGCCGTCACCCGCAGCGAGTGCCAGAAATCTGGGGAGCGCAGCATGTCGGAGAAGTTCTGGAGCCCGATCCAGACCGGGTTCGTGCCGAGGTTCCAGCGCGTGAAGCTGATGTAGAAGACGAACAGGGCCGGGGCGACGTGGAAGATCAGCAGGATCAGCAGGGCCGGGAGGCAGAGGCCGAGCGCCAGCCACGGGTCGTCACGCCACGTGCGCAGGTGCAGACGGGCGCCGCGCGCGGTCGCGGGCACCCGCCCCACCCCGGGCAGCCGCCCAGGAACGGTTTTGGTGGGCGCGCGACGCGCGCCCTCACTCACCGCCCTGTGCGATCTGCTTCGCTCGGTTGAAGGCGTTCTGCATCGCAGTCTGCGGCGACTCCTGGCCGATCAGGGCGGCCTGGATCTGCGCCGGCACGGGGCTGCCGTTCAGCCACGCGGCCTGGTCCCACCAGCCGGCGAAGTCGTCGGGGAAGCTGTACGGGATCTCGTTCAGCGCGACCGTCTGGGCCTTGCCGGCCGGCGTGTTGAAGTACCCCTCGCTCGTCAGCGCGGCCGTCACGGACCTGCGGATCGGCAGGTAGCCGGTCGACTTGACCCAGGCCTCGTTCTGGGCCGCGGAGGTGGCGAACTTGATGAAGTCCCAGGCGGCGGCCTCCTCCGCCGGGGTCGTCTTGAAGATGCCGAGGTCGGTGCCGTAGAGCTGCACGGCCCGGGTCTTGTCGGCCGGCATGGGGGCGACGCCGACCTGGAACTTGCCGCCGGCGGCCTTCACCATGTACGGGTAAGACGCGATGGAGGCCATGGTCATGGCCGAGGTCTGGTTGCCGAAGTCTGTCTCGTAGGCGTAGTTGGCGTTCGCGAGCTTGGCCTCGCCGGACTTGGTGAGGCTGGTCCAAAAGCTCAGGACCTGCGTGCCCGACTGCAGGAAGGTGGGCTGGGTCTCGGCGCTGTTCAGGTAGCTCTCGCCCTCCTGCTTCACGAACGCCTCCCAGGTCGACATGTCGAAGGCGTCCTGCCAGGCGATGACCTTGCCCTTGGTCAGGATCTTGGCGTCGGCGGCGAGCTCCGCCCAGGTCGTCGGCGGGCGGCTGATGCCGGCGGCCTTGAACATGTTGATGTTGTAGTAGAAGACCTCGGTGCTCTTGTTGAAGGGCATCAGCCAGAGCGTGCCGTCGGGCCAGCGGCCCGTGTTCAGCATCTGCGGGTAGAAGTCGGCCAGGTCGGCGGAGGTCAGGCCGTTGCTGCCGTTCAGGAACTGCTGGACCGGAACCAGGGCGTTGGCCTTGATGAAGTTGTCGCCGTCCGTGTTATACATCTGCGCCAGGTCGGGGAACTGGTGGGCCGCCAGCATCGCCTCGATCTTGGTGTCCTCGGTCGTGTAGCTGGTCTCGGCGATGTTGTTCACGGTGATGTTCGGGTACTTCGCCTCGAAGGCCCTGATCAGGGCCGCCAGGGCCTTGGCATTGGCGCCGCTGGCCATGGCGTTGACGAAGGTGATCTTGACCTTCTGGCCGGCCGATGCGGCGCTCGTCGAGGCGGCCGGGGCCGAGCTCGACGTGCCGGCGCCGCTGGTGCTGGGCGCCGCGGCACCGCCGCACGCCGCCAGCAGGAGGGAGACGGCCGTCAGGGCCGCCGCGGCGGCGTGGCGCAGGCGGGCTGGGGTGGGCTGCCCGCGGACGGGGCGCGCACCAGCCGAGGCAGTCGTCGGAGGGGCCAGCTCGTCTGCCATCGGGATCGAACCTCCTCCTGGGGGCGTCGATGCTTCGTTTTAGAGACGTAACGCCACTTTCTATCGCGCCAACCGGGCAAGCCGGCACCCGTGGGCGCTGCCAGCCGCGCTGATTCTCCGGCCCTCGAACCATCTCCTGCCGTTGAGTGGCCACGAGCCAATCAGGTTCGAGGAAGCGCCCGTCGAGTGAGCACGGGCGTCGGCGTTGAGCACGGGCGTCGG
>DAHVAF010000175.1 GCA_027314765.1 Clostridia bacterium
GCGCCGGCTGTGCGAGGAGCTTGTCGGGCGCGTGCGCGCCCTCGCGGGACTCGAGCAGCTGGCGCTCGGCGTGGCGGTGACGAGCGGCCCCGCCCGGGCCCTCTACCTCAGCCTGGGCTTTGCCCCGTACGGCGTGGAGCCGCGCGCGCTGCGGGTGGGCGGGCGGTACGTCGACGAGGAGTTGATGGTGCTGATGCTGGACGCAGGGCACGGGTGACGGTCGCGGTACAATACACCCGTGGACAAGCTCCGCAATGGGCAGCTGCATCTGCCGGAGGCAGGCGGGGACGATGGCCTGGACCTGCTGGCCGAGCCGGCCGAAGAGGCAAACGAGGTCGACGAGGCCGGCGGCGAGGGCGACCCGCGGGCCAGGCGCCTGCGCGCCCTCCTGCACACCCAGCCCGTGCACGCCCTGGAGCTCAACAAGGGCAGCCGCGGCAAGGAGAAGTACGAGCCCTACGATCTGATCGTCCTCCAGCTCGAAGCCATCGATTACATCACGGACAACATGGATCCGGCTCGCGGCGTGCCGGACGAGGCGGTTCGCCTTCACCTCGCCCGCGTGGCCGCGGCGATGGCGCCCGGCCGGCCGCGGGCCGAGCACCGCGAGGTGGCGTCCGTGGTGCTTGGCGGCATCGAGAACGAGGGGCAGGGCCGGTTTCTGATCGGCTACAGCGATCCTGCGAACCCCGGGGCCCGTCTCCGGACGGATGTCGAACTGGTGCGCGCGGTGCAGGGCGAGGATGGCGGCGTGGAGCTGCGGGCCTCGCCCCAGGCCATCAATCTGCTGCTCGATGCGCTCGACCACGACATCGAGAGCGCCGAAGACGCCATGGCGGTCATGTTCAAGATCCAGTTCGAGCGAGGCCGCCTCAGCAAGGCGACGGCCCACGCCCAGAACATGCGACGCCTGTCCATCTCGTACCGCGAGCAGATCCAGGACTTCCTGGCAGCCGCCGCCCGCGACATCACGCGCGTCGACTGGTCGGGCGAAGTCATGGCGGCCATCGACCGGGCGTACGGGCACCTGCAGACCCGCCTGCGCGAGGACGATGCCACTCTGGCGCGGGTCGCCGACCAGTACGACGCGACCGGGGACCACCAGCGCCGCGACCGGCTCGCCGACATCCTGAGCCTGCTCCAGGACTGCAACCAGCGGCACCGGGAGCTGCACGCGCAGCTGATGACGGCCCGCCACCGCCTGCGCGAGCACCACGCACAGCAGCGGCTGGCTTCGCCCAGCGGCCTGGGGCGGGTCGACGTGCAGGCGCAGGTCCTGCAGCCCACGCTGGAGCTCCCGGTCCGCGTGGCCCTGGCGGTCGTGGAGCGTGTGGCCTCTGGACTGGTGCCCCCGCAGCCGCCGGGTCCGATCGACCTGTTCTCCCTCTGCGCCCACCTGTGGCGGCCGCAGGTCGACCGCGAGCCGGCGCTGGCCGCCGTGGAGGACATCGACCTGGAGGAGGACCGGGACGCGCCGCCACGCTTCCCACCCGACGCCGTGGCCGCCGCCCGGGCCCTCCTGGCCGGCGTGCAGGGGGAGCGGCAGCTCAGCGAGCTTCTCGCCGAGGTAGTGGCCCTTGACCTGCCGCGCGGGACGGACGAACTGGTGGCACTGGGCGCCCTGGAGGCCTTCATGGCGCACGGCGAGGCAGATCAGGGCGAGGACGGTCTGACCTGGCGCCTGGTCCCTGCGGGCCTGCGCGCCATCCAGACCGGAGACCGGCTCGCGGTGGGGCGATTCTTCGGCGACGACCTGCTCCTGCGGGAGGATGAACCGTGACGGAGGAGGATCTGCGCGAGGCGGCGCGGCTCCTTGCATACACCCTGCAGCCCCGGGCGTATGCCGCCCAGCACCGCCCGTATGCGGACCTGCTGGGCCGCTACCGCACGGACGCGGCCTTCCGCGCCACCTTCCAGGCCCTGGCGGAGGGGCTCCAGCTCGTCGTGCTGGAGGACACGCCACGCGCCCTGCTGGTGGGCGCGCGGCCGGAGTCCGCCTTCGCCTTCCGGCTGTCCGAGTACCGAAAGGGCGCCAGTCTGGAGCAGCGGGTGCTTCGGGGCCTGATCCTCCTTGGCATCGCGGCCTACTGCTACCCCACGCGCCGGCACCTCGAGGAGACGGGCATGCCGGTCTTCCAGGCCAAGGACGTCGACGACTTCCTGCGCGGCGCCTGCGAGCAACTCCGCAAGGACGCCGGGGATGCCATCGCGATGCCGGAGGATCCGGATCTGGCCATGGCCTGGCAGATCTACCTCAGCCAACCGGCCGTCAAGACGGGCGAGCGGCGGTCCCGGAGCGCCACCGTGCACATCATCGAACAGACCCTCGACGACATGGTGGTCTGGGGCCTCGTGCGGGAGGAGCCGGCCATGGCCAAGGTGCGGCAGTTTCGTGCCCTGCCGCGCTTCCGGGCCCAGGTGCGCGAGATGGGCGCCCAGCACGGCCTGGTCGAGCTGGCGCGCATCCGCGCCCAGCAGGCGGGGGCCTCCGCCTGATGCTCAAGCTGGAGCGCCTGCGCTTCATCAACATCGGGGCGCCGGACTGCCGGATGCACGACCTCTCCATCTCGACGGTCGACGAGCGCGGCGAGCCGGTGGACACGGTGCTCTGGCTGCGCAACGGCGGCGGCAAGACCGCAATCCTCGGCCTCTTCTTCGCGCACCTGCTGCCCGATGCGCGGGAGTTCCTCAAGGGCAAGAAGGACAACGCCAAGTTCACCGACCACGTGCTCGAGGGCGATACCAGCTTCATCCTCGCCAGCTGGGCCGGCGAGCCCGTGGCGCTGAGCCTGCTGGAGACCGCGCGGCCCCGCCTGGTCACCGGCCGTGTCGTCGAGCGCAGGGCCGGCTTCACGGGCGCCACCTTGCCCGGGTTCATGTTCACCTTCCGGCCGGTGCCCGGGGTCCTCGACATCGACACCCTGCCCTGGCAGGTCGGCGGGAGGCGCCTGTCCCTGTCCGCCTTCGAGGCCGAGATGCATCGCCTCGGGCGCGAGCACCCCGAGATCGAGTTCACCCTCACCGACCGCCACAGCCAGTGGGCGGTCCGCCTGCGCGACGTCGGGCTCGATCCGCAGGTCTTCCGCTACCAGCGGCAGATGAACGCCGGTGAGGCCGAGGCGGCGGCCGCCTTCATGCAGTTCCGGACCTCAGACGACTTCGTCGACTTTCTCCTGGGCGTCGTCACGCCCGTCGAGCAGTTGGAAAGCCTGGAGGAGCAGATCCGCAAGTTCGCGGAAAAGCTGCGGCGGTTGCCTGCGTGGCGCAGGGAGCAGGAATTGGTCGAGCGGGCCCTGCCCGTGCTCAGGCGTCATGCGGAGCACCTTGGGCTCAGGGAGCGTCTGGAGCTGGAGCGCGCGGAGGCGGCGGAGGCGGCGACCCGGCTTGGCCGGCAGCTCGCCGCCGGCGCGCGTGAGGCGGCGGATCTGGCACAGCGGGGGAAGGCGGACATCGCTCGCCTGGACGAGGCGGGCGAGCGCATCCGCATCCGGCGCGAGGACCTGCAGGCGCGAACCCGCGAGGTCGAGTTCCGTGCGGCATGCTTTTCCGAGGCCGCGGCCGAGCGTGAGCTGGCGGCGGCGGAGCAGGTCAAGCGTGACGCGCAGCGGGACCTGGAGGCCTGGCGACTGACCGAGCCGCTGGGCCGCCAGGAACAGCTGCTGGCCCGCCGCGAGGAGCTGACCCACCTCCTGGAGGTCAACCGCCTGGATGCCGCCCCCATCCTCAAGGAGCTGCGGGAGGCGGGCGCCGCCCTGCGCGCGGCTCTGCGAGCAGCCGCCGGCGAGGTACGGGCCGCAGCCCAGGCCGACGAGCGGGAGGCCGAGGCGCAGGGATCGCTGGCCGAGGCGACGCGGCACGAAGCGGAGCGCCTGCGGAGCGAGGCGGCGGAGATCCGGCGCGCGGTGGCGTCGGCCCGGACTGCCCTCGCGGCCCTGGCGGCGATGCGCGCGGAGCTTGATGCCGAGGGCGGCATACAGCCCGGCGAGGCGGCGGAGGCGGCCGTCGACCGCTGGTGCGCGGAGGGCGAACGGGCGCAGGGTCACCTCGCCGAGGTCGAGGCCGCGATCGCGGCCCTGGCGCAGGAGGCTGCGACGCTGCATGCCCGGCAGCTCACGTGGTCCGCGCAGGTCGCGGCCAGGGGGCGGGAGATCGCAGAGCTCACGGGGCGGCGCGCCGGGCTTGAGCGCCAGCGACGGGCCCTGTGGGCGAACGAGGCCATCCGTGGCGCCGTGGAGGTGGCCGAGCCGGATCTCTGGCAGGAGGGGGCGGCCATCGACCGGGCCCTGCGCCTGCGCTGGCTGGAGGTGATCGACGGGCAGATCGCGGCCGGGATCCGCACGGCGGAGGACCGGCGCACCTCCGCGGCCGTGGACGCGCGGGGGACGCTGCCGCCGAGCCTCGACACCGAGCAGGCGCTGACGATCCTGGCTGAGGCGGGGATCGCCGCCGCGTACCCCGGCTGGGACTATCTGCGCCACGCACCCGAGCCCGGAGCGGCGGAGCGCCTGTGGCTGCAGGCTCCCGAGCTGGCGGGCGGCATCGTGCTGAACGATTCCACCCAGCTCGACGCGGCCCGGGCCACCCTCCAGCGCGCCGGCTTTCAGCCGGTGACCGTGATGGCGGTCGGGCTGGCCGAGGCCTTTGACGGGCCGGGCGTGCGGCGCAGCGGCTTTCTGGTGCCGCCGCACCCCGGCCTCTACGACCCGGCGGCGGCGGCGGGCGAGAGGGTCGCCGCGGACCTCCGGCTCGATCAGGCGGAGGAGCACCGGGCGGCCCTCCAGGCGGCCGCGGAGTCCGTCGCCGCGGCCCGGGACGCGCTGGCCAACTTCCTGCGGACGTATCCCGAAGGCGAGCCGGCCCGGTTGAACGCGGCGATCGCGGCATGCGAGGCCGAGGCGGAGGCGCTGGAGGCCCGGCAGGCTGCCGCGGAGGAGCGCTTGGCCGGGATCGCCGGCGAGCAGGCGGCGCTGGCGGACCGGCGAGATGCGCTCAACCGGCTCAGGGGACGGCTGCCGGGGCTGCTGGCCCGGCTGCGCGACCTGGCCGCCCGTGAGCACGAGGAACCGGCGTGGCGGGATCTCGTCACCGAAGGCCCGGCCCGGGCATCGGCCGGGGAGGCCGCCGCCGGCGAGGAGCTGGTCCGCGCCAGGGCGCAGGCCGGAGCCCGGGATCGCCTCCTTCTCGCCGCCCAGCGGCAGCGCGACGAGGCGCAGCACCTGGAGCGCGACGCCGACGGCCTGCCGGAGGTCCCATTCCCCGCCGTGTTGCGAGGCCTGTCGCTGCAGGCGCTGGCGGACCGCCATCGCACCCTGCAGCGGGCCTACGACCAGCGCCTTGGGAGTGACGTCATCGGCGCGGAGATGGAGCAGGTTGCGGACCAGCTGCGCGCGGTCGAGGCGGTGCTCCGGAAGGCGCCGGAGGACGTCCGCCTGGCAGCGGGCGCATTTCTCAACGCGCCAGGCGGGCAGACCGAGGAGATGCGCACGCTGGCCCTGTCCACGGCCCAGCAAGCCAGTTACGACGCGGTGGCGGTGGCGGCCCTGGCTGACAGGGCCGTCGCGGAGCGGCGCCAGGCGCGAGCCAGGGCCGAGCACCTGCGGAGCCAGCCGCCGCGTGAGGATGTGGAGGTGCCATCCCCGGAAGTCGCCGCGGAGCTGCTGGGACGTCTGGGCGAGGAGGACCGGGCGGCGGCGAGCGAAGCGAACAGCATCAGTGCCCAGTACGGCGTCGTCGGCCCCCGGATGACGGCGGCCCAGCACCGCGAGCGCAGGCTCCGCTCGGCCCTGGCGCTGGTTGGCACGGTCTGGGATGATGGCGTGCCGGCCGCCGCGGCCGAAGGCGCACCCTTCGCCGGGA
This sequence comes from Clostridia bacterium, assembly GCA_027314765.1. Lineage (GTDB taxonomy): Bacteria > Bacillota > Sulfobacillia > RBS10-35 > JAJYVM01 > JAJYVM01. The sequence continues at coordinate 5,857 of DAHVAF010000175.1, forward strand.
CCGAGGACGAGGCCGACCAGGCGGCGGCCGCGGTCACAGACGACCACAAGCGGCTCGGGCGGCAGCTCGACGCCGCCCGCGCACAGGCCGGCGAGTCCGGCGCGGATCTGCGCGCGCTGGCCGAGGATTGCCGCGAGAAGATGCCTGTGATCGCGCTCCGTCTCACCGAGCCCGGGGCGAGCGCGGAGGCGGTGGTCGACCTCGCGGGCGAGATGGAGCGGCGCCTGCCAGGCCTCAGGGCCGACATCGAATCAGCCGAGGCCGACCGCAGCATGGTGCTCATCGGACTCACCCAGGCGGCTCGCGACGGGTTCCGCGACCTGCGCCGCCTCCAGGAGGCGTCGCGCCTACCCGATGGCCTCGACGCGTGGTCGGGCGAGCCCTTCGTGAAGATCGCCGTGGACCCGCCCCGGGGCGCGGACGGATGGGATGCACGGCTCGGCGGCGTGCTGCAGACCTGGGTCGATCGCGAGGAGATCCCCGCCCACAGCGGGCTCGCCATCCTGCAGCAGGCCGTGCGGGCAGCCAACGGCCGGGGCGCCGCCGCCGACAGCGGCGACGAGCCCGCCGTCCGCAGCACCTTCCGCGTGACGCTGCTCAAGCCGGACGCCGTCCTCACCACCCAGCGCTACGCGGTTGAGGCCATGAAGTTCTCCGAAGGCCAGGACCTGACGACGGCGATCCTGCTCTATTGCACCTTCATCAACCTGCGGGTCAGCCGAGGCGGCGAGCCGGGGGGTGCCGCCGGGGCCCTGCTTCTGGACAATCCGATCGGCAAGGCCTCGCTGGACAGGCTGATCGAGCTGCAGCGGCGGGTGGCCGAGATCATGAAGGTGCAGATCATCGCCACCACAGGCGTGAAGGACCGCGAGGCGATCTCCCACTACCCGAAGATCGTGGGGCTGCGGCCCGTGCGCACGCGCGACGCCCGGATGAAGTACCTGCAGCCGTCGGAGGACCCCATGAACCTCGGAAGCCTGGGGGCCGCCGAGCTGATCGTGAAGCCGGCGCGGTGACACTCTCGCGGACGGCTGCCGGCATGGCTGAGCGACTGCGGGGGTCGCCTCGCCGCCGCGTCGCCCTTGATCACCTGCGCGACCTGCTCTTCGAGCTGGAGCCCCACGTGGCCCATTCGCCCGCGATGCGCAGGCGGCTGCACGCGATCCTCGAAGAGCTGGTGGCCGCCGCCGTCGTGTCGCTGCCCAAGGGCAGGGCCCTCTACGACCGGGCCGAGCAGCCGTCCCTGCCCCGCTTCGTGGCCGTGGCCGGCGGCAGCCGACCCGCCACCCAGCCGTCACGGGCGGCGAGCTACCCGTGGCCGCCGGGGCTGCGCTGGGCGGCCACCCTGCACCCCCCGCTCCGACCCGAGGAAATGGACTTTCTGCGCGCGGTGGGCGCCTTCCTGATGCGGGGCGGCGACAGGCCCCTCGTGCCCCTTCAGGAGCGGTCACTGGAGCTTCTGGGAGACGAGAAGCAGCTGGGCAAGCTCGCCGGCCAGCGCCTGTTCGCGGAGGGCAGGCTGAGCCTTTGCATGCTGCGGTGTCGCGAGGTCCACCCGCCGTTTGTGTTCCGCAAGGTGTCCGAACGGCCCATTCTGCTGGTGGTCGAGAACAGCGCGACCTACGACACCGTGCTGCGGGTCCTGGGCCGCGACGGGCCGATTGGCGCGGTCGGCTACGGCGCGGGCAAGCACTTCGTGCTGTCGGTGGCCGCCGCCGGCGACCTCGACCCTGCTCCCCGCCGCATTCTCTACTTTGGCGACCTCGACCCCGACGGGCTGATGATCCCGGTTCGCGCCTCCGAAACGGCCGTGGCCCACGGCCTGCCGCCCGTCGAGCCGGCCGAGGCGCTCTACGCGCGGCTGCTGGCCGGCCAGGAGGAAGGGGGCGCCGACCCGCGTGTGATGTGGTTGCCGCAGGGGCTGCGCGGACGCGCGGCGGCGGTCCTGGCCAGCGGCCGGCGCCTGGCGCAGGAGCAGGTCGGCCTGGAGCTGCTGATGGCGCGTCCGGCGTGGCTGCATGACCTGCGGCGCCAGCTCGGCTGCACCTCGCCGGCGACCGGGTGAACGGCCGCGTCCCCGCGCGGTGGTGCGGGCGCGCTCACAACGTGAGTCGGGCGCGACGGGGCGCGACGTCCGAGCCCCTCAGTCCCTCCCTCTGGCCCCCCGGGTGCGTCCCAGGACCGGCGACCGGCCGCGCTCACCTGCATGGTCACGTCGGCCGCGACCCGCATCACGCGCCGGGCCACAGCGGTTGACGCTTCCGGCGTGCGCCGTGATGGCCGCGGCAGGCGCACCTACCCGGAGCGGCCCGCCGTGCCCACATGCACGGAGACGTCGACGGCGATGCGCATCTTGGCGAAGCCCTGCGGCCATGTCGCCGCGGCGGCCGGGTTCTGC
>DAHVAF010000179.1 GCA_027314765.1 Clostridia bacterium
CACCAACCCCAAGACGCTGGTTTTCATGGCCGCGATCCTGCCGCAGTTCGTCAGCCTGTCCTCGGGCCACGTCCCGGTCCAGATCCTGCTCCTCGGCGCCATCTTCGCCACCCTGGCCATCCTGTCCGACTCGGCGTGGGCCATGGCGGCGGATACGTTTCGCACCTGGTTCGCCAGCTCGCCGCGGCGCCTGCGCCTCATCGGCGGCACCGGTGGGCTGGCCATCGCGGCGCTGGGCGCCGGATTGCTGTTGTCCGGGCCAAAGGACTGACGCCGGCGGCAAGCGTCCCGGACGACTTCGACGCCCTGATCGTCGACCAGCTGGTGCGGGGGTCTGCCGGTGCGCACGGCGTCGACCTGAGGGCGGACCGCCTCGCCATGGCGCGGCTGATCCGTGCGGCGGAAGCCGCCAAGATCCAGCTGTCGGATCATCCGTACGCCACGGTCCGGGAGGAGTTCACTGCGACCAAGGGTGGCAAGCCGCTGCATCTGGAGGCGGAGCTGAGCCGGGAACCGTTCGAGCAGATGATGGTCGAGCCGCTGCTCGCGGGTACGCTGGATTCGGTCCGGCAGGCCCTGCGCGAGAGCCGGCTGGACGCGCGGGCGCTTGACGAGGTCCTGCTGGTCGGCGGGTCGACCCGCATCCCGCGGGTCCGGCAGTTCGTCGCCGAGGAGCTGGGCTGCGAGCCGCGGCGGGACATCCACCCGGACCTCGCCGTCGCGCTGGGCGCCGCCGTGCAGGCCGCCGCGATCGCGGGCGCAAGCGTGAACGCCGTTCTGGTCGACGTCTGCCCGCATTCGCTTGGCATCAAGGTCCACGCGATCCGTGCCGGCATCGACCACCACGACCGCTTTGCCGTGCTCATTCCGCGCAACACGGCGATCCCGGCATCGCGCCTGAGCGCTTTTGCAGCGTCCATCCCGACGCGGACACGGTTCGGGTGGAGGTCTACCAGGGCGAGTCGGCGGTGGCCTCACGCAACAAACAGCTGGGCGAGTTTGTGTTCGCCGGCCTGTCGCCGGCCGCGGATGGCGGCCAGCGCGATATGCTCGTCGCCTTCGACGATGGCGACGGTTCGCGCCGGCGCGCGCCCATGCGCGCGCCGTCACGAATGACCGATGTCAGAGGCTGCCGCGCAGCCGCGGGTCCAGCACATCGCGCAGCCAGTCGCCCAGCAGGTTGATGCCCAGCACCGTGATCATGATGGCGATGCCGGGGAAGGCGGCCAGCCACCAGGCGCTGCTGAGGTATTCCCGGCCGGTGGCCAGCATCGAGCCCCAGGTGGGGACGGCGGGCGGCAGGCCGAGGCCCAGGAACTCCAGCGCCGCCTCCGTGAGGATCGTCGAGGCCACGGCGAAGCTGGCCACGACGATGACGGGGGCGATGATGTTGGGCAGCACGTGCTTCGTCATCACCGGCCAGCCGCGGGCACCGGTCGCGCGGGCGGCCTCGATGAACTCCTTCTCGCGCAGCGACAGCACCTCGCCGCGCACGAGGCGGGCGTAGCCGGTCCAGCTGAGCATCCCGAGGACCAGGATGAGGTTGAGGAGGCCCGCGCCCAGCACGGCCATGGCGGCGATGGCGAGCAGGATGGCGGGGAAGGCCAGCCAGATGTCCACGATGCGCATGATGACGTCATCGACCCACCCGCCGTAGTACCCCGCGACCAGGCCGGCCGCGACGCCGACGATCCCGCCCAGCGCCACCGCCGAGATGCCGACCGTCAGCGAGACGCGCGAGCCGAAGATCAGGCGGGAGAGGATGTCCTGCCCGAGGTTGTCGGTGCCGAGCGGGTGTCCGGGCGTCCCCGGCGGCTTGAGGCGGTCGAGGATGTTGATCAGGCTCGGGTTGTGCGGGGCCAGTAAGGGGGCGAACACGGCCATCACGAACACCGCGGCCAGGATGATCGCGCCCGTCAGGCCGAGCGGCGACCGGCGCAGGAGGCGCCAGAGCCGCTTGCGGCCCGACCGCGACTCCGCCTGCGATTCGGAAGCGCCCTGCCAGCTGGGCTCGCGCTCAACCAAGGCTGCCGCTCACCCCTGCCTACGCGTAGTGGATCCGCGGGTCCAGCACCCCGTACAACAGGTCGACCACCAGGTTGACGGTGACGAAGACGATCGCCGCGACGGTCACGACGCCGACCACGAGCGGGAAGTCCTTCTCCTCGATGGCGTTGAGGGCCAGCAGCCCCACCCCCGGCCAGTCGAAGACCTGCTCGATGACCACGACGCCGCCGAGCAGAAAGCCGAGGTTCAAGCCGATCACCGTCATCACGGGGATGAAGGCGTTGCGCAGGGCGTGTTTGTAGAGGACGACACGGCTGCTGAGGCCCTTGGCGCGCGCGGTCTTGATGTAGTCCTGCGCCAGCACCTCCAGCACCGAGGAGCGGGTGAGGCGCGTGAAGAGCGCCAGCGGGAAGGTGCAGAGGGTGACCGCGGGCAGGACGAGGTGGCTGATTCCGCCCATGCCCTGCACGGGGAACCAGCCGAGGTCCACCGAGAACACCAGCAGCAGCATCAGGCCCAGCCAGAAGGACGGGATCGACTGGCCGAAGAGCGCGCCCACCGAGCTGAACACGTCGATGCCGGAGTTGCGGCGCGAGGCGGACAGGACCCCGGCGGGCAGCGCCAGGATGATGGCGATGAGCAGAGCGGCGCCGGCCAGCTCGGCCGTGGCCGGCATGCGCTGCAGCACGAGCTGCAGCACCGGCTGCTGCTGCATGAGCGAGACGCCGAAGTTGCCGTGCAGCACGCCGGCCAGGAAGTGCAGGTACTGCTGCCACCACGGCTTGTTGAAGCCCATCTCCGTCTGGAACGCCAGGACTTCGCTCTTGGTCCAGTTCGGGCTGACCATCAGCATGGTCGGGTTGCCGCCGACGAACATGACTCCGAAGGCCAGCACGGTGGCGCCCCACAGCACGATGATGGCCTGGACGAAGCGGCGCAGGAGGTAGTGGCCCACCGGCTCAGCCCCTTTGATGGTCCCGGACCGCGCCGACGTTGCGCCGGCGCGGTCCGGTTCTCAGACAGGCGACTACTGGGTCTTCCAGCTCGCGTTCCAGAGCGGGATGGTCTCGTTCGAGCGCGGCGTGTAGTTCAGGTTCTTGTTCACGCCGTAGAACTCCCACTGCTGCCAGAGGAAGATCCAGGGCGGGTTGCTGTACACGGCCTGCTGGGCCTGGTATGCCAGCTTCTGGCGCTGCGCCGCGCCGAAGGTCTGCGTCAGCGCGTTGTACGCCGTGTTGAACGCCGGGTCGTTCCAGGTGGTCATCTGCAGCGCGAAGTGCGGCGCGACCCACAGCAGGTTCTGCTGGGCCGTGTAGCTGCTGCCCAGCCCGATCAGGAACAGGCTGTTCATCGTGCCCTGCATCAGCATCGAGCCGGCGTAGACGGACCACGGGATCGGCTTGACCGTCACGTTGACGCCGACCTTCTGGAGGTCGGAGCCGACGACCTGCGCGATCTGCTCATCATCGGTGTAGCGCCCGACCGGCGTGTCCATGATGATGGGCCGGCTCGAGGACCAGCCCGCCTGGGCCAGCAATTGCTTGGCCTTGGCCGGGTCGTAGGGATAGGCCTGGATGGCGGGGTTCTTGTCGTGGGAGACCACGATCGAGGACATCCGGGAGCCGTAGCCATCCAGCAGCCCGGTCTTGATCGCGTTCCAGTCGACGGCGTAGTTCATGGCCTGGCGCACCAGCACGTTCTGCATCCAGGGCTTGCGCATGTTGTAGCCGATGAACACGTCGCGCCCGCTCTGGAAGCCCTTGACCGTGGCGTTCGGGAACGCATCGATCTGCTTGATCTGGTCAGGCGTCAGCACGGTCGTGATGTCCGCCGCGCCGGTCTTCAGGGCGTCCATCTGCGTGGCCGCCTCCGGCTCGGGCTTGAAGACGATCGTCTGCACCTTCGCGGGCGTGCCCCAGTACCCCGACCAGCGCGTCTCGGTGATGGCCTGGCCCTTCACCCAGCTGACGAACTTGAAGGGACCGGTGCCCACCGGGTGGGTGGCCAGGTAGCTGAGCGGGTGGCTGCTGTAGTACTTGGGCGGCAGCATGAAGAAGTCGGCGATCAGGTTGGGCAGCAGCGGCTCCGGCTGCGTCGTGACGATGTCAACTTCATACGGGTTGATGATGTTGACCTGCTTGAAGTGGATCGTCACGTCCGTGCCGGCCGTTTCCTTGACGGTCGTGCTCGCGTCGCGGTTGAACCGGTACTGCACGGCGGTCGCGTTGAAGGGCTCGCCGTTCTGGAACGTCACGCCCTTGCGCAGGTTGAACTGCCAGGTCGTCGGGTTGACGTTCTTCCAGCTGGTGGCCAGAACCCCGACCACCTGCTCCTTGGCGTTGATGGTGGTCAGGCCCTGCATCATGTTGATGAGGATGTTGCCCTCGGGCGTCGAGTTGGTGAAGCCGGGGTCGAGGGTGTTCGCGTCGACGCCCTGCTCGACCACGATCTCGTTCTTGGCCGCATCCGGCGCGCCCGACACGCTCGTGGCCTTCGTCGTGGTGCCCGAGGAGCTTGCGCTTCCAGCCGTGGAAGCGGTCGTGCTCCCGCCCCCGCCACAGGCGGCCAGCAGCATGCCGACTGTGAGCAGGACGCCCACGGTCCCGGGAATTCGGCGGCGCCGCGCACGCGCGGTCACCTCGCTCAACTCCACCAACTCCTTCTTGCCTTCGGCTCTGTAAAGCATCAGTCGATACGACATGCGGATGTTCGGTTCGCGACGCGAAACCAGGCTCCTGCACGACAGGGCCGGATCGACCACATGCGTGTCGGGGAAGCGCATGAAACGGCAGGCCGCAGGGCGAGCTGGCTGGTTTTGGCGGGCCGGGTGGAGGGCTGCCTAGAGCTCCCGCCAGATGGCGCCGGGCTGCAGGCGCGGGTCGAGGTAATCGGTCGGCTCGGTCGAGGCCAGCCGCTCGATGCGACGGCGGCCGTCGGCGTCCCGGCGCAGCCAGATTCGCCGCGATCCGACGGCGACCACCTCGAGCGGCCCCGCCGGCGCGGCGCCTTCCGGCTCCCACCAGATGACCTCGGGCGGCATCACCGAATGGAGCACCATGCTCGGCAGTCTGCGCCGCGGCACGCGCCCGCATGCGCGCGGTCGCGGCCGCGGATCGGCACATACTAGCCGCATGCGGAACGCGACGGACCACGCGCAGCTCCCCGGTACGCCCGCTTTGCAGGCGCAGGATACGGCCGGGCGCGCAGGCGCACGGCCGGCACGGACGCGCATGGGCGGCGACCTCGACCCCGAGTACGGTGAGGACCAGCCCGAGCGCCGCGACGATGTCGGTAGCGACGCTGGGGCGGGCGAGACGCGGCGCACGAAGTGCGGCGTCCAGGTGCTCACGGTCGTCGGCCAGATCGAGGGCCACATCACGCTGCCGAGCCAGAACAAGACCACCAAGTACGAGCATGTGCTGCCCCAGCTCGTCGCCATCGAGCAGGACCCGGACGTCACCGGCCTGCTGGTTTTGCTCAACACCGTCGGGGGCGACGTCGAGGCTGGCCTCGCCATCGCCGAGATGATCCGCAGCATGAAAAAGCCCACGGTGTCGATCGTCCTCGGCGGCGGGCACTCCATCGGCGTGCCGGTCGCCGTCGCCGCGGACCACTCCTTCATCGTGAGCACGGCGACCATGACCATCCACCCGATCCGGCTTTCCGGCATGGTCATCGGCGTGCCGCAGACGTATGAGTATCTGGACAAGATGCAGGACCGCGTGGTCAGCTTCGTCGTCAACAATTCGCGCATCAGCACGGACCGCTACCGCGAGCTGATGTTCCGCACGGGCGAGCTGGCGCGCGACGTGGGCACGATCCTCGTGGGGCGGGACGCGGTCAGGGAGGGCCTGATCGACGGCGTCGGCGGCATGGCGGAGGCCATGGCCAAGCTGAGGGACCTCGGGGCGGCCCGGGGTGGAGACGCCGCGACGGCGGAGCCGGATTCGAATCCGGTTTGACGTGCGGCGACTCCTGGACCGTGGCCGGCGGGGCACACCCGCACCATCTCGCGTGCGCTGACGCGCACGACCGTGATGACCCTGCCGCCGTCCCCCACGCGGCTGCGCTCCCTGGCCCTCCGCGCGCGCGGGTCGCGTCGTGTCTCGCCCGACCTCACCAGGGGCCACTGCGATCATGGCACGCCCAGCACCGCGGCCCTGGTTCGGGCGGCGCGCCGACATCCGCCGAGTTCTCACGGCGATCGCGCGATCTCGCGCCCGCCGTGACCGAACGCCGCCCGCGCTGGCCGCGTCTTACGCCGCTTCCAGCATCCTTTCCGCGCGTGCGGGCACCGGGCGGTATGCTGCCACCAAAGTCACGCCGGCCGCCTTCCGCGGCGCCTATCCGCGCTGCGGGCGCGGCAGGCGCGCGACGGAGGTGGAAGCCCTGTCCGACCATGTCACCCCTGGCATCGAGCCCACCGGCCGCCGGCCGCGCCGCCGGCTGCGGGTCGGCCGCGCCCTGGCGGCGCTGGGCGGCCTCCTTGTGCTGCTCGCCGGGGGCGTTGTGGCGGCCGTCTACCTGGACGGCCCTTCCCTGGCGAGCCCCGCAGGCCAGCTCAGCATCTCATCCACCATCTACGACGCCAACGGCAACATCGTCGCCGCCGTGCCCAACGGCATCGACCGCCAGCCGGTGGGGCTGTCCCAGATCCCGCAGACGGTCCAGTCCGCGTTCGTGGCCATCGAGGACCGCCGGTTCTACCAGAACTTCAACGACGGCCTCGACCTGCGCGGCATCGCCCGCGCCGCGGTGGCTGACCTGGCGGGCCATGCGACCCAGGGCGCCAGCACCATCACGGACCAGCTGGCGAAGAACCTGTACCTGCAGGACAACGGCAGCATCGTCTACAAGCTGAAGGAGCTGTGGCTCGGGATCCAGCTCTCGGCCAGGAACAGCCGCAGCGCCATCCTCAACGACTACCTGAACACCATCTACCTCGGCGACGGCGCCTACGGCGTCCAGGCCGCATCGCTCGCCTACTTCGGCGTGCCGGTGGACCAGGTCGACCTGTCGCAGGCGGCCCTGCTGGCCGGCCTCGCCCAGGCGCCATCGGGCTACGACCCGCGCGTCAACCCCAGCGCGGCGCTTGCCCGCCGCAACCAGGTCCTGCAGGTCATGGCGGCCCAGGGGATCGTCAGCGCCTCGCGCGCGGCCACGGCGGAGGCGGCGCCGCTCGGGCTGTCGTCCCAGCCCGCGCGCGTGGCGGCCAACACCAACTATCCCGATGCCTGGTTCGTCGATGCTGTCATCACGCAGCTGGAGCAGGTCGACCACATCTCGGCGACCCAGCTGACCAACGGCGGCCTCCAGATCTACACCACGCTGCAGCCGAAGGTGCAGGCGGCGGCCGACAAGGCCGTGGCCACGCTGGCCAACAACCCCAACGCCAACGCCAAGCTGCAGGCGGCTGAGGTGGTCATGGACCCGGCGACCGGGAACGTGCTCGCCATCGTCGGCGGGCGCAAGCACACGGCGCCCTTCGCATACGACCGGGCCCTGCAGGCCGAGCGCCAGCCGGGCTCCTCGATCAAGCCCCTCGTCGACTACACCGCGGCGCTGGAGAACGGGATGACGCCAGGCACCGTGGTCGACGACTCCCTGCACACGTTCAACATCCCCGGCAGCGGGCCGTACACGCCGACGGACGACAACCCGCCCTACTACGGCCTGACGACCCTGGACGAGGCCCTGCGCCGGTCCGTCAACACCGTCGCGGTACAGGTGCTGAACCGCATCGGCATCAGCACGGGCGTCGCCACGGCGCAGAAGATGGGCCTGCCCCTGACCAGCAAGGACCGCAACCTGTCCGTGGCCCTCGGCGGCACGACCGACTGCTGCACACCCCTGAACATGGCCGACGCGTACTCGACGATGGCCAACGGCGGCTACCATGTCACGCCGCGCATGATCACCAGGGTGGTCGCCCCGAACGGCGCCGTGCTGGTGAATAACGGCGTGCAGAAGGTGCGGGCCGTCCCCGCCGACGTCGCCTATGTGATGACGAAGATGCTGGAAACCGTCGACCAGCCGCAGCCCAACAAGGGCTGGAACGTGCTGTCCGGCGCGCTCGACTCCAACTGGGGAACGGGGTACGACGCGACGGTCCAGGACAACATCGCGGGCTGGCCGACCGCAGGCAAGACAGGGACGACCAACAACAACGAGGACGCATGGTATGTCGGCTACACGCCCAAGCTGGCGGCGGCCGTCTGGGTCGGCTACGACACGCCGCGCCCCATGGCCAACATGTATGGCGGCACGTTCGCCGGCCCCATCTTCCGCCAGACCCTGACCGCGGCCCTGGCCGGCCAGACCCCGACCCACTTCGCGCGGCCGGCCGGCGTCGTTCAGGCCCCGATCGACATCAAGGCCGCCCCGTGGACGGTGGCGCTGCCGAGCGCCCTGACCCCGGCGGCCGACGTTCGGACCGAGTGGTTCGTGGCGGGCACGCAACCGACCCGGCCCAGCACCCTGTGGGTGCGGCGGCTGGTGGACCCGCAGAACCCGAGCATCGGCTGGGACGCGGCGTGCGGCGACCTGCCGATCAGCAAGGTGTTCCTGAACCGCCCGCCCGTGACCACGGCGCAGGACAAGCACCTGGCCCTGGCTGCCGGCATCGGCCCCAGCAGGGGCGGCTGGAGGAGCGTGGTCCCGGTCGACACGGCCCTGCGCCCGCCGCAGCAGACGTGCTCCACGTACCAGGCCTCGACCGGAGGCATCGGCGGATAAATCGGTGAGGCGGGCGCCTGCGCGCCCGCCTCGTCACCGCGGCTTCCGGTGCGGGGAGGCGGGGCCGGCGCATGCGCGCCCGCCCCGCCTCCTCAGCTCTGCCCCACCTCAAGCGCCCGCCACAGGTACCGGCAGGCCGCACTCCAAAACCGCCGCCAACGCTCCCCGTGCGCGTCGATGGTCTTGGGCGGCGGCGGTTCCGCCAGGCCGTACGCCCTCGCGAATCCCTTACGCAGCCCACGCAGCCCGTAATCGGCGGACGGCGGCACATCCGGCCGGCCGAGAGTTGAAGGTGAACAGCATTTGAGCCGTCCAGGCGCCGGCACCGCGCACGCGCGTCAGGGCGCCGATGAGCGCCGCGTCGTCCATCGCGCCCGCTTCCGCCAGCGTGGGGAGCTCCCCGGCTGCCGTGCGCCACGCGCATCGCGGCGCCAGCAGGCGAAGACCCGGACGGAAACCCCGGCCGCCCGCCGCCTGCCGGCTCGCTCCCCGACCCAGCCCATGCCGCGCGCGACCTGCCGCGTCGTCCGCGGATCGCCCCACGGCGAGCCCACGCTCAGACCTCCGCCGCCAGCGCCACCAGCCGCTCCAGCCCTGCGGCCAGCCGCTCACGCTCATAGCCGAACCCGAGCCGGAAGCAGCAGCCCTCCAGGCCGAAACAGTCGCCGGGCACCACCAGGGTGCCGCGCCCCTCCGCCAGCCGCGTGGCGAAGTCGCGCGCGCTCAGATCACAGGCGCAGCGCACGCAGCCCACCACGCCAAAGGGCGCCAGGTCCAATGGCTTCGGCCCCCGTGCGAGCGGAGTGGGGACGCGCCCATGGTACCCGTGCCCCGCGGCGGTGGAAAGGCCAGGAGTTTATTCAGGCGCCGGCTGGGCGGTAGACTGCTCGCGATGGGAGGCGATGTCCCATGGCCGCTCCGGATCCGGGTGCCGCGCCCCCGCGCTTCGCCATCCGGCCCTGGCGGCCGGACGATGAGGCCGGTGTGGCGGCCCTGGCCTTGCGCCTCACGGTGGGCCTGCCACCGTGGCGCGACCCACTCCCGTGGGCGGCGGCCGCGCAGGGCTGGGTGCGCACCTGGGCCGCACGCGCCTCTTCCGCCGACGACCAGGCGGTCTTCGTCGCGACCGCCGCGGACGGGCGCTGCGTCGGCTTCGTCGACGTCGCCGCACGGCGCCACTTCACGGGCGCGGAGGAGGCCTACGTGGGCGAGCTGGTGGTGGCCGAGGACGTCGAGGGCCAGGGCCTTGGATCCCGGCTGCTCAGCGAGGCCGAGCGGTGGGCGCACCAGCGCGGGCTGGGCATGATCGCCCTCGACGCCTCCATGGGCAGCGCGCGCGCCAGGGCCCTGTACCGCCGGCGCGGTTTCGCCGAGGAAAGCGTCCGGCTCGTCAAGATGCTGCCACCGGGACCGAGACCGGGCGAGTGACCCGCGCCGTCTCGTGGGCGTGCGGCAGGTCATATACTTTGAAGTCGGGGGCTCAAGGTGGGAAAGACACCGACCGCGGTCCTCTTCCTCGTGCTGATGGCCGCCGTGATCGTGGCCGTGGACGTCCTATTTTTCCGGCACCTGTTCTGGGAGCGCCTGATGTCGAATGTCGGAATCGTCTTGGTGTTCGTAGCCTTCTACTTCAGGCTCCTGAAGCAGCCATGAAGCGGTGACGCGTCGGCGGACACGCCCTCGGCGGGAAGGGTTGCATGGCCGGCGCCGGCCGGACGCTCGGCGCCGATCGCCACGCCGGGCCTGCCCGCCGTCTGCAACCTCCCCTACCCCTGCCGCGACGCGCTCGCCACCGGTTCCGTCCCTTGCACTGCCGGGGCCTTCGCCCGCGCGACCGCGTCCCGCACCGCCGCGCGGATCTCCTCGTATCCCGTGCAGCGGCAGATGTTGGACCGCAGCCACTCCAGCATGCGCGCCTCGTCCGCGCCGGGGTGGGCCTCGCAGAGCGCCTGCGCCACCATCAGGAATCCGGACGTGCAGTACCCGCACTGGAAGGCGAAGCGCTCGACGAACGCCTGCTGCGCCGCCGTCCCCGCCAGGCCCTCCACGGTCCGCACACGGCGCCCCGCCGCCTCCTGCGCCAGCATCATGCAGGACTTGATCGGCGCGCCGTCGACGATCACGGTGCAGGCGCCGCAGTCCCCGTTCTCGCAACCCGGCTTGGCGCCGGTCAGGCCGAGCTGCCCCCGCAGCACCTCCAGCAGCGTATCGGCCCCGCGCGCCAGCACCCTGCAGGCCTCGCCGTTGACGTCCAGGGCCAGCTCGTCCCGCCTCATGCCCGCAGCACCTCCAGTGCGTCCTGAAGCACCCCGGCCAGCACGTGCCGCCGGTAGTCGGCCGAGCCGTGCAGGTCGTCCGCGACGGGCCCCGGGATGTGGCCGATGGCATCCTGGATCCGCCCCGCGTTCAGGTCGCGCTCCATGGCGGCGTCGCGAAACGGGTACCCGCAGAGGCCCGAGAAGGCGATTCGCGCGCGTCCGCCTGCGCGGACGCCCACAACGGTCATCAGCGGGTAGTCGACCCAGTCCAGCCGGGTGCGCTTGACCGCGAAGTGCGGGCCATCGGCCTCGTGGAGCGGCACCTCGAGCTGGGCCAGGAAGTCACCCGGCGGCAGCCGCAGGGTGGCGCGGAAGACGTCCGCCAGCCGCTCCCGCCGCAACCCCGGCTCCCCGGCCACGACAGCCACCGTGTCCACCAGCAGCAGGGGCAGCACGGCTTCGCGGTAGGGGATCTGCCCGGCCAGGTTGCCGCCCAGCGTGATCTTGCACCGTGATGTGTGGTCGGCCACCCGGCCGGCCGCGTCGGCCAGCGGCGCCCACCCGCCCCGCTCGCAGACCTCGGCCAGGGTCAGCCCGGCGCCGAGCAGCAGGCTGCCGTTGCGCCGCTCCACGATGCCGCACTCGGGCACGCCCTTCAGGTCGACCCCGGCGCCGGTGCGCACCTGGCCGAGCCGCGCCATGGTGATGATCTCGGTCCCACCGCCGTAGTAGAGCGGCCGGCGTCCGTCCCGCTCGAGCCGGCGGTAGGTCGCCACCGCCTCCTCCACGGAGTCCGGGCGGTGGTAGCTGAGATCGAAGGGGATCATCGGCCGGCCTCGCGCACGACCCGCCAGATGCGCTCGGGCGTGAGCGGCACGGTGTCCAGCTCCACGCCGGCGGCCGCCGAGAGGGCGCTGGCCAGGGCGGCGGGCATGCCCAGCACCCCGTGCTCGCCAATGGGCCGCGCGCCGAGCGGGGCGTTCTTCTGCGGCGTCTCCACGAACTCCACGTGGTAGGCCTCCGGCTCCTCGCCGGCGCGCATGACCTTGTACGTGCGGAGCTGGTTGCTGAGCAGCTCGCCCCCGTCCCCGTACATCAGGCACTCGCGGCTGCCGTAGCCGAGCCCCATGCTCATGCCGCCCATGACCACGCCGCGCGCCACGGCCGGGTTGATGACGCGCCCGGCGTCGAGGACGGTCACCGCCTTGAGGATGCGGTACGTGAAGTCGCGGGTGTCGAGCTCCACCTCCACCGCCTGGGCGCCGACGGTCCACGACGGGCCCGGCATCCCCCGTCCCGTCTCGGGGTCGAGCAGGGTCAGGTGGCGCATGATGTAGGCCCCGCGGCCCATGACCTGCCCGCCTACCGAGTCGCCGTCGGGGTACTGGTAGCCGTGCGCCACGTCCTTCACATCCACGTAGAGGTCGGGATCGTCCTTCAAAAAGACCCGCCCGCGCCCCACATCCAGGTCCTCCGGCGAGCACTTCAGCACCACGCCGCCCATGTGCTTGAGCTGGCGGACGGCGTCCTCGGCCGCATCCAGCACGGCCTGCCCGACCATGTACGTCGCCATGCTGGCCACGGTCTTCCAGTGCTCCGGGTCGACCAGCGTGTTGACGTCCATGTGCAGGTGCACCTGCTCAACCGGGATGTCGAGGCGGTGGGCCAGGATCAGGGCCGCCGTCGTCTTGGTGCCCGCCCCCGTCTCCACCGCGCCGACGGCCAGGTTGACGCTGCCGTCCGCATTGAGGGTGATCAGCGCCCCCGATGTGGCGTTCGGCGGGCTGCTTGAGGTCTTCCAGAAGCAGGCCACACCCTGGCCGCGCACGTGCCGGTCCTCACCCTCGCCGCGCACCCCGCGGCCGCGCCAGCCGACCAGCTCCCGTGCACGCTCCAGGCACTTCGGCAGGTCGCCGAGGAGGTTGCGGTTGAGCTCGACCTGCGTCGGGGTGCGGTCGCCAGGGCCGATGAGGTTGGCCCGGCGCAGCTCGGCGGGGTCCTTTCCCACCCGGGCCGCCAGCTTGTCCATGGTCCGCTCGATGGCGAAGGTCATCGGCATGTGCCCGAAACCGCGCCACGCCGTCCCGTAGGTGTGATTGGTGTAGACGCAATAGACGTCGCACCACACGTCGTCCGTGCGGTAGGGTCCCGTGCAGGCGGAGGCGACGGCCCGCGCGACGCGGGGGGTGGAGTCGGCGTAGGCCCCGATGTCCAGCCAGTACTCCAGCTCGGCCGCGACCAGCCGGCCGGCGCGGGTCGCCCCCAGCCGGACTCGCGCCTCAAGGCCCGGCCCCACGGGCGAGGCGGCGATGTCCTGCTCGCGGCTGTTGATCAGCTTGACCGGCCGTCCGCCGATCGCCTGCGCGCACAGGACGGCGATCACCTCGAGCTGCACGGGCGCCTTGCCGCCGAAGCCGCCGCCCACCAGGGGCGTGTGCACGACCACGGAGCCGACGCCAATGCGGAAGTACGTGGCGATCGCCTTCTGCACCTCGAACGGCGCCTGCGAGCATGTGTGCAGCTCGATGCGCCCGTCCGGCAGGATCTCGCAGCGCACGCCCCGCGTCTCCATGGCCGCGTGGTCGACCTGGGGCAGGCTGTAGCGTGCCTCCACCACGACCTCGGCCTTGGCCAGCGCCCCGGGCGCATGACCCCGCCGCACCTTGGCGTGGTCGGCCACGTTGCTGCCGGCCCTGGGCGCGACCGGCTGCTGGGCGATCCGGTAGCTCCCAAGATCGGGGTGGACCCGGGGGGCGCCCTCGGCCAGCGCCTCGCGCACGCTGCGCACGGGCGGCAGCGGCTCGTAGTCGACGCGGACGGCCTGCGCCGCCTCGGCAGCGGCCGCCTCGCAGTCGGCGACGACCACCGCGACCGGCTCCCCGCAGTACCGCACCCTGCCGCGCGCCAACGGCGGCCGGTCCTCCAGGACCTCGCCGCAGAGGATGGCCGACTCCCGCCCGGTGAGGATCGCCCGCACCCCCGGCACGGCGACCGCCGCCCGGACGTCCACGGAGCGGATCCGCGCATGCGGCAGCGGGCTGGTGATGAGCTCGGCGTGGTGCAGCCCCGGCGTCTCGTAGTCGCCGACGTACCGCGCCGCGCCGGTGACCTTCTCGAACGCCTCTTTGCGATAGACGGCGTGATCCACAGCTCGATAGACGGCGCGCTGGACGGCGCGATCGACGGCGTGGCCAACGGCCGACAGCGCTCGATCCCCCCTTGGCCGTTGTTCCCGCGGCGCCGGGCCGGTATGCCCCTGTCGCCGCGCGGGGCATCATTGCCTGCGGGAGGCCGGGTGGCCATGGCGGATTCAAAGCGGTCCCGTCGGCGCGGGTTTCTCACCTGGGAGCCGGGCGCCGGTGCCCCGCGTGACGGCATGGCTGAGACCGGCGACGAACGGGAGGGGCGGTCCGGCGATGGCGCCGGGCGGGACGGGCTCTCTGCCCGCGACGGCACGGGGCGGGACGGGCCGTCCTCCGTCAACGGCGCCGGCCACCCGGGGTCTGCCGCCGGCGACGGCACCGGGCGGGACGGGCCTTCCTCCGGCCACGGTGGCGCGCGGGACGGGCTCCCCGCCCCCGACGGCACAGGGCGGGACGGGTCGTCCACGGGCAATGGCGCCGGCCACGAGGGGTCTGCCGCCGGCGACGGCACCGGGCGGGACGGGTCTGGCGACGGCGCGCTCACGTCGAGCGGCCGCGGGCAGGGGGTGGCGCGCCGCGGCGCTGCGGAGACACGCCCGCGTCGGAACGGGAGCTCAGGGCGCGGGCCTCATGAGTCGGACGCCGACTACGCGAGCGACGACGCGGACCGTGAAGCGCACGGCGCGGGCAGGAACGGACGCAACGGGTACCGCGCCGAGCCGGGCCGCACCATGGCGGAGATCCATCACAGCTCAGCGCCCCCCGACCTCGGCCCGGTCCGGAGGTCGCTCGACGAGAACAAGGCCATCCTGGACGCGGTCATGGGCGTCGGCACCTCGTTCGACATCATCTTCCGCGAGCTGCGCTTCGGCCGCACCCGGCTGGCGATGTACGTGGTCAACGGCCTGTTCGAGGCCATCGACGACCTCGTCCTGCTCAAGATGACCGAGAGCCTTACCGCACTGGCCAAGGACAGCGAGGGCCGGCCGCAGGAGGAGCTCGGGCTGGAGGCCTTCAGGGAACTGTTCGAGACCAGCCTGGCCTACTCCCAGGTCACCAAATCGAAAAGCCTCAGCGACGTGGCCTTTCAGGTCATGTCAGGCCCCATGGCGATCCTGGTCGACGGCGCGCAAGAGGCCATCATCGTCGACATCCGCGAGTACCCGGATCGCCAGCCGGATGAGCCGACCACCGAGCGGGTCATCCGCGGGCCCCATGATGGCTTTATCGAGACCCTGGTCTTCAACACGGCCCTCATCCGCCGCCGCATCCGCGACCCGCGCCTTCACTTTTCCATCCTGCGGGCGGGCGTCCGCACCCAGATGGACGTCGCGGTCGCCTACATGGACGGGCTGACCGACCCCTCGCTCGTCCACGAGGTGACGCGCCGGATCAAGGCGATCGGCGTCGACGCCGTGACCATGGCCGAGCGCACGGTGGCCGCGTACCTGACGGATGAGCCGTGGAACCCCTTCCCGACGGTCCGCTTCACGGAGCGCCCGGACGTCGCCGCCATCCACCTGATGGAGGGCCACGTGCTGGTGCTGGTGGACACGAGCCCCCAGGCCATCATCTGCCCGAGCACCCTCTGGAACCACCTGGAGCACCCCGAGGACTACCACATGAGCCCGTTCATGGGTACATACATGCGCTGGGTCCAGTTCGTGGGGCTGTTCTTCGCCACCCTGCTGCCGCCGCTCTGGCTGACCATCGCCCTCGACCCGCGCGTGGTGCACGCCCTGCCGAGTCTGGCGTTCATCGGACCCAAGAAGCCCTCGGGCTTCCCGCTCGGCCTGCAGTTCATCGGCGCCGAGGTGACACTCGATCTCCTGCGGCGCGCCATTCTGAACACGCCGAGCACCCTCTCGGCCACCATGGGCATCCTGGGCGCCATCGTCCTGGGCGATGTCGCCGCCAAGACGGGCATCTTTTCCTCGGAGGTCCTGGTGTACATCGTGCTGGCCGCCATCGGCCAGTTCGCGGTGAGCAACCTCGAGCTGGGCGAGTCGGCGCGCATCGTCCGCCTGACGATGCTGATCGCCGTGTGGGCGCTGCGCCTGCCGGGCCTGCTGATCGGCTCGCTGATCTGGCTCCTGGTGCTGCTCAGCACGCGCACCTTCGGCATCCCCTACACCTGGCCGCTCATTCCGTTCAACTGGCCGGCGCTGCGCAACATCCTGATTCGCGCTCCCGTCCAGAGGAGCGGCCCGCGCCCGCTGATCCTGCGCGCCCAGGACCGCTCCCGGCACTGACAATCAGGTCTTCATCCGTTCTTCATGGCCTGTGCGGCGGCACCGCAACCTGCCCTCGGTAGGGTGGGCGTGACGGCGGCGGGAGCGCGCCCCGCCCGCCGGCATCCATCCACCCAAGCCGAGGAGGGAGCCCATGACCATCGCCCGCTGGCTCCGGCCGTCCGTGGCCGCGACCGCGATCGCCGTGATGGCCGCGGCCGCCGCGACGGGCGGCACCGTGGCGGCCGACCCCCATGGCGCAGGCCCCCAGACAACCACCCCGATCCGCCACATCGTGGTCCTCTTCCAGGAGAACGTCTCGTTCGACCACTACTTCGCCACGTATCCCAGGGCCACGAACCCGCCCGGCGAGCCCGCCTTCCACGCGGCGCCGGACACCCCGTCCGTCAACGGGCTCCCCCCGACCCTGCTGACCCAGAACCCGAACGAGGCCCAGCCCTTCCGCCTCGACCGCACCCAGGCCGTGACCTGCGACATGAACCACGGCTACAACGCCGAGCAAAAGGCCGTCGACGGCGGCCTGGTCGACAAGTACGTGCAGTCGACCGGCGCCACGTACGACCACTGCAACCCGGCTCAGGTCATGGGCTACTACGACGGCAACACGGTGACGGCGCTGTGGAACTACGCCCAGCACTTCGCCCTGGCGGACGAGTCCTTCGACACGACCTTCGGCCCGTCGTCCCCCGGCGCGATCAACCTGATCTCCGGCCAGACGGGCGGCGCCGTGGCCACTGGCGCGGGGGCGCCCGTCCTCGACGGCACGCTGTACAGCGACGTCGACCCGACGTACGACGCCTGCTCGCAGACCGAGGACAGCTCGACGAAAACCGTCGCCATGACCGGCACGAACATCGGCGACCGGCTCAACGCCAAGGGAGTCACCTGGGGCTGGTTTGAGGGCGGCTTCACCCCGACCGGCACGACCGCGTCCGGCCTGCCGCTCTGCGGCGCGCAGCACACGGGCCTCGCCGGCCCGCAGAACGACTACATCCCCCACCACGAGCCCTTCCAGTTCTACAAGAGCACGGCGAACCCGGACCACCTGCCGCCGAGCTCAGTGGCGATGATCGGGCACACCGACCAGGCCAACCACCAGTATGGCCTGCGCAGCTTCTGGGCGGCCGTCGACGCCGGCAACATGCCCCAGGTCAGCTTCCTGAAGGCGCCCGCCTACCAGGACGGCCACCCCGGCTACTCCGACCCGCTGGATGAGCAGACCTTCCTGGTGGACACCATCAACCGCCTGGAGAGGACGCCGGCGTGGCGCAGCACGGCCGTGTTCATCACCTGGGACGACTCTGACGGCTGGTACGACCACGTTGCGCCGGTGATTGTCAACCAGTCGAACAGCAGCCTTGACGCGCTGACCAACGGCAGCTGCGGCACGGGCACGCCCGCCGCGGGGATCGAGACGCGCTGCGGCTACGGCCCCCGCATCCCGGTGCTGGCCATCTCGCCCTACGCCCGCAGCAACTTCGTATTCAGCAAGCCGGTGGCGAGCCAGGCCTCGATCCTGCGCTTCATCGAGAACAACTGGAGCCTCGGCCGTATCGGCGGCGGCTCGTTCGACGCCCTCACGGCGAGCACGGCCGGCATGTTCAATTTCCACCAGCCGCCCGCGCCGCCGCTCTTCCTGAACCCGAGCACGGGTGAGGTGGCGGGCCCCGGCCCCTTTGGGCACTGATCCCGCACGGCACGGCCGGGCCGGCGCCAGCGCGCCGGCCCGCACAACCGCCCCAGCGCGGTCGAGGCGGCGAAACGATGCCCCTTCAACCAAGCCGGGCCGGCGCCAGCGCGCCCGCCCGGCTCACCTACACCTCGACGACCAGCGGCAGGATCATGGGCCGGCGGCCGGTCTTCCCGTAGAGGAACTGGGCCAGGGCATCGCGGACGGCGGAGCGGATGGCGGCCGCCTCGCCGTGGGTGTCGGCCAGGGCTTCACTGACGCGGCTGCGCGCTTGGTCGAGCAGCTCCTCGGACTCCCGGGCGTAGACGAAGCCCCGCGAGATGATGTCGGGGCCGGATGCGACCTCGCCGGTGTCGGCGCGGACCGCGACCTGCACGATCAGGATGCCGTCCTGGGCCAGCTGGCGGCGGTCGCGCAGGACCACATTGCCCACGTCCCCGACGCCCAGCCCGTCGACCAGAACCCGCCCCGCCGGCACCTGACCGACGATGCGCACGCCGCGCTGGCTGATTTCGAACTGGCTGCCGATGTCGCCCACGATCACGTGGTCCGCCGGCATGCCGAGTTCGCGGGCGAGCTCCGCGTGGGCCTCCAGGTGGCGGTACTCGCCGTGCAGCGGCACGAAGTAGCTGGGCCGCACCAGGCGGTGCATCAGCTTCAGCTCCTCGCGGCTGGCGTGGCCGGAGACGTGCACCAGCAGGCCGCTGTCGCCCGGCGTGATCACCCTGGCGCCCTGGCGGGTCAGGTTGTTGATGGTGCGGTGCACCATCTTCTCGTTGCCCGGCACCGGTGTCGCCGCAAGGACCACGGTGTCGCCAGGCTCGATCGACAGCGAGCGGTGCTCGCCCGAGGCCAGCCGCGACAGGGCGGAGAGCGGCTCGCCCTGGCTTCCGGTCGTCAGCAGGACGACCTGGCTGGGCTTCAGCCGCGAGACCTCCTCCACCTCGACGTAGGTGCCTGGGTGCACCTCCAGGTAGCCGAGGTCCATGGCGACATCCACCGTGTCGACCATGCTGCGGCCGACGACCGCCACCTTGCGGCCAAGATCGTGGGCCACCCGGAAGACCTGCTGAATGCGGTGGACGTTGGAGGCGAAGGTGGTGACGATCACGCGCCGCTCGGCCTGCCGCATCACGGTGGCGATGGCCTCGCCCACCAGGCGTTCGGAAGGGGTGTAGCCCGGCCGCAGCACGTTGGTGCTGTCGGCGAACAGGCAGAGCACGCCCTCGGCCCCGATCCGGGCCAGCGCCTGCAGGTCGGCCACGTGGCCGTCCACCGGGGTGAAGTCGAACTTGAAATCGCCGGTGATCACGATCGTGCCCACCGGGGTGTGCAGCGCAAAGCCCACGGCGTCGGGGACGCTGTGGTTGACGCGGAACGACTCCAGCCGCAGGCCGCCGATCTCGATGGTCGCCCCCGGCTCGAACGTGCGCGAGCCCCGCGGCAACTCCATCCCGTCCTGGCGAATCTTGCGCTGCACCAGCCCGCAGGTGATGGGCGTGCCGATGACCGGCACCTGCACCTCGCGCAGCAGGTAGGGCACCGCCCCGATGTGGTCTTCGTGCCCGTGGGTGAGCAGCACCGCCCGCAGCCGGTCGCGGCGGTCGAACGCGTAGCTCATGTCGGGCAGCACGATGTCGATTCCGGGCATGTCGTCCTCGGGAAAGGCCAGCCCCGCGTCGATCAGGATCATGTCGGGGCCGTACTCGATGGCCATGATGTTCTTGCCGATCTCGCCGACCCCGCCGAGGGGCGTCACGAGCACACGATCAGACTCCCGGCTCCTAGAGCCGCCGCCTTTGATGAAGACCCACCCCCGTCAACGCAATCGCGACCAGCCTCCAGACCCGCCTGGAGGCGTCATGCCGAGCCCGGCTCGTTTTTCCGATCGGGAGGTCAACGGGAGCCGCCTGACCGCTGCCAGCGCCGGTCAGCACCCTCGTGTCGTCGGCCGCTCGATCTCAGATCGCAGACCTTGCCCGCACCCACAAAACCTCGGCGCCATGCGCCGCAAAACATCTTTCATTATATCGCCCGCGCGCCCACGCCGTCGCGCGGCGCACCCCACGCGGGGAATGGCGCGGCGGTGTCGAAGCACCCGGCGGGGGAATCAAACGTGCAGGAGCTCAGCGCCGCCGACCTCAAGCGCACGTTCGCCGTGAAGGGATTCGGCTCGACCGCGGAGCTTTCCGCGGACGGTCCCGGCATCATCGGCCAGGAGCGCGCCGTGGAGGCGATGGAGTTTGGGCTGCGCGCCCACGCCGCCGGCTACCACATCTACGTCGCCGGACCGTTGGGCACGGGGCGCTCGACCTATGTGCAGGCGCGGCTCAGGGAGGAGGCCGCCCGGCGGCCGGTCCCCCCGGACCTCTGCTACGTGTACGACTTCGCGGTGCCGGAGCGGCCGCGGCTGCTGACCGTGCCGGCCGGTCAGGGGCGGCGGCTGCAGCGCGCCATGGAGCGGCTGACGGGCGAGGTGTCCGGGGAGCTGCGCCGTGTCTTCGAGAGCAGCGAGTATGAGGCGCACAGGAGCAGCATCGCCCAGGGCTTCGAGCAGCGCAGCCAGCTGATCACCAGCCGGCTCGAGGAGCAGGCGCGCGCGGCGGGCTTCGCCCTCCAGTTCACCCCCACGGGGATCGCCACCGTGCCGCTCGGACCGCGCGGCGAGCCGATGACGGCGGAGGCGTTCCAGCTGTTGCCCGACCACCGCCAGAAGGAGCTGATGGCCGCCAGCCAGGCACTGGACTCCAGCCTGGCCGAGACGGCCCGGCAGCTGCGGGAGTTGCAGCGGGAGGCGCGCGACGCGGCCGCCAAGCTGGACCGCGAGACCGCGGCCTACGTCATCGGGCACACCATTGAGACCGTCAAGGGCCAGTTCGAGGGGCTGGCGGATGTCTCGCACTACCTGGACGGCGTCGCGGCCGACATCGTCGAGCACCTGGACGCCATCCGCACGGCCATCACCGACGGGGCGCAGCCGGCCCTGCCCATGATGACCGTGGGGCCGGAGTTCTGGGCCCGGTACCGGGTCAACGTGTTCGTCGACAACAGCCAGACCAAGGGGGCACCCGTCGTCACCGAGCCGGTCGCCAACCTGCCCAGCCTGATCGGGCGGCTGGAGTTTCGCGCCGGGCCGGGCGGGCCGACCACCGACTTCACCATGCTGCGGGCCGGCGCCCTGCAGCAGGCCAACGGCGGCTTCCTCGTGCTGCCGCTGCGCGAGCTGCTGACCTCGCCTGGGGCATACGAGGCCCTGAAGCGGTGCCTGCGGGAGCGCGTCGTCCACATGGACGGCCCGCTGGTCGCGGCCATCCCCTACCCCGTCGCGGCCCTGGACCCCGAGCCAGTGCCCATCGACCTGCAGGTCGTGCTGCTGGGGCCGCCCATGGCCTACCAGAGCCTGCTGCTGATGGACGACGACTTCCGCAAGCTGTTCAAGGTCAAGGTCGAGTTCGAGCCCGACATGCCGGCCAGCGACACGAATGTGGCCAAGTACGCGGCTTTTGTGGCCTCGGTCTGCCGGCGCGAGTCCTGCCCCCACCTCGAGGCTGACGCCGTGGCCCGTGTGCTGGCCTACAGCGCGCGCCTGGCCGAGGACCAGGGCAAGCTCTCCACGCGCTTCAACGAGATCGTCGACCTCGTGATCTCCTCCGGCGTGTGGGCCCAGGCGGAAGGGCACGACCTGGTGACGGCCGCCGACGTGGACCGCGCGCGGCGCGAGCGCCTGCGGCGAGCGGGTCGGGTGGAGGACCGGCTGCA